>JACPCX010000172.1:0-5512 GCA_016184305.1 Candidatus Rokuibacteriota bacterium
CTCGTAGCCCGCGGCGCCCCGCCGGGTGGGGCTACGGGGCGCCGTCGCCTCCCGAGAGAAAGTCGCGGAGCGCGGCCTGGGTGGACGGGAAGGCCAGCTCCTCCCACGGGATCTCCGCGGGAGTTACCCACTCGACCCGGTCATTCTCGTGGCACGGCGTCAGGCTCCCCCCCGTCACGGTGGCCTTGTAGACGACGATCACGATGGGCGTGTTCGGATAGGAATACACGCCGACCAGCCCGCCCAGGTCCACGGTGAGCCCCGTCTCCTCGTAGGTCTCGCGCACCGCGGCCGCTTCCACGGGCTCTCCCCAGTCCACGTAGCCGCCCGGAAAGGTCCACTTGCCATGCGCCGGGCTGATGGCCCGCCGGGTGAGAAGGATCCGGCCGTCTACTGCCGGAATCGTCCCCGCCACCACCTTGTGGTTCAGATAGAAGACGAAGTCGCACTGGGTGCAGACCATCTCCGGCTTTCCCTCGGGCGGCACGAGCTCGCGGCTGAGCGCGCCGCCGCAGAGGGGGCAGAAGCGGATGCCCTCGGGGGTGAGCTGACGGTGGATGGCCATGACCCGGAAAGTCTACCACGCGAGCAGACGACCCGACTGACCGCGACTGGCAGAACGCAACCGAGGAACCACGGTTGCGATTCCGTTGGGGGCGGGCGGGCGAGAGCGCGGGGGACCGCGCCATGGTAAGATTCAGACCGCTTCACGCCGGCCGCGCAGGAGGGCACGATGCAGATCAACCGGAAGCGACTCGAAGAGAGCATGGAGGCCCTCGGCCGCATCGGCGAGACTGCCAGGGGCGGCCTCACTCGCCTGGCGCTGTCCGATGAGGACCGGCACGGGCGCGACCTCCTCGTGGGCTGGATGCGCGGCGCGGGGCTCCAGGTCAGCGTGGACCAGATGGGCAACATCTTCGGTCTCCGCCCGGGCACGGAGGCGCTCCCTCCCGTCTTCATGGGCTCGCATGCGGATTCCGTCCCCACCGGCGGCAAGTACGACGGCCAGCTGGGCGTCCTCTGCGCGCTCGAGGCGATCCGCTCGCTCGACGACGAGGGCCGGCGCACGCGCCATCCGGTCGGCATGATCATCTTCACCAACGAGGAAGGGGCCCGCTTCCAGCCCGCCATGGTGGGCTCCGGGGTCATGGCCGGAAAGATCCCGCTGGAGGACGCCTACAACGCGCTGGACCGCGACGGCAAGCGGCTCGGCGAGGAGCTGGAGCGTATCGGCTACATCGGGCCCGAGCCCTGCATCCCCCGCCCCATGCGCGCCTATCTGGAGCTGCACATCGAGCAGGGGCCCATCCTCGAGGAGGAGCAGGTGCCAGTGGGAGTCGTGGAGGGCATCGTCGCCATTTCCTGGTCCCGGCTCACGCTCCACGGCGTGCAGGACCACGCCGGCCCGACCCCCATGCGGATGCGGCACGACGCCCTGGTGGCCGCGGCGGAGGTCGTCAGCGGGGTGCGCGAGATCCCGCGACACATCCGGGGCAACATGGTGGCCACGGTGGGGCGGCTCGACGTCACGCCGAACATTCCCAACGCCATCCCAGGACGCGTGACGATGTCGATCGATCTGCGCGATCCCGACGAGCACAACCTGAGCCGCGCCGTCGGCATGGTGGACCGCCTCGTGAAGGCCGAGGCGCGGCGCCAGGGGGTCACCTACGAGCTCGATCACTACTGGCGGGTGCCGCGGACCGTGTTCGACGCGGAGGTGGTGAACACCGTGGAGCGCGCCGCGAAGTCGCTCGGCTGCGGCCACCGCCGCATCCTGTCCGGCGCGGGCCACGACGCCCAGTACATGGCGGCCATCGCCCCAACCGGGATGATCTTCGTGCCCTCGCGCGCCGGCCGCAGCCACTGCGAGGAGGAGCTCACGCCGATGGACGACGTGGAGCACGGGGCCAACACCCTCCTGCTCGCGGCCGCCGAGCTGGCCGGCACCGCCTGATCCGCGCTCGGTCTACTGGAGCGGGGAGAAGGCGGTCGGCCGCCAGATCTTGTTGACGACGCGCTCCACGAGCGGCCCCGCGGCCTCGCTCGACTTCTTCGCGGCCTGCCACTCCGGATCGGCCATGAAGGCGCTCCAGGCGCGCTCGCGGTCCGCGAGGTCGTCGTAGGCGCAGATGTAGACCAGCTCGTTGGACTCGCCGATCACCGTCTCCCAGAACCCGACCACCCGGATCCCGTGCTTGGTGAAGAGCCCCATCGTCACGTCCCTGAACCGGCGCTGGATGTCGGGCATCCGGCCCGGCACGATGTCGTAGGCGCGGTACTCGTAGATCATGGCGTCCTCCCGTCACCTTCCTGATCGGCTATCCGGTCAATCCGATCATCGAGGCCGCCGCCGCGGCCGACATCCGCACCATCATCGTCCGCCAGGAGCGCACCGGCCTGCACATGGCCGATGCCGTGAGCCGCGTCTCCTCGGGCCGGCGCATCGGCGTCTTCGCCATGCAGCACGGCCCGGGCGTGGAGAACTCGTTCGGCGGCGTGGCCCAGGCCTACGGCGACTCCGTGCCGATCGTGGTGCTGCCGGGGGGCCACCCGCGCCGGCTCACCAACATCCCCCCCAACTTCAACGCGTTCCTCAACTTCCAGCACATCACCAAGTCGTGCGAGCAGGTCGTGATGGCCGACGCCATCCCGGACGCCATGCGCCGCGCCTTCACTCAGGTGAAGAACGGCCGGCCGCGCCCGGTCCTCGTCGAGTTCCCCATCGACGTGCTCCGTGAAGACGTGGCCGAGCCCCTCGACTACCGGCCGGCGCCCCGCACGCGGACCGCGCCCGATCCGCGCGACGTCGCCGAGGTGGCGCGGGTGCTCGTGGCAGCCCAGCGGCCCGTCATCTACGCGGGCCAGGGCGTGCACTACGCGCAGGCCTGGGCGGCACTGCGCGAGCTGGCCGAGTTGATCGAGGCGCCGGTGACGACGAGCCTCGAGGGCAAGAGCGCGTTCCCGGAGAACCACGCGCTGTCGCTCGGCTCAGGCGGCCGCTCGCTGCCCGAGCCGGTGTACCGGTTCCTCCAGCAGGCGGATGTCATCTTCGGCGTGGGCTGCTCCTTTTCCACGACGAACTATGGCGTGACCATGCCGCCGGGCAAGATCATCATCCACTCGACGCTGGACGCCGCCGACCTGAACAAGGACATCCGGGCGGACCACGCGCTGATCGGCGATGCCGGGCTCACCCTCGAGGCCCTCGTGGGCGAGGTGCGCGAGCGCGTCGGCGGCGCGCCCCGCGGCCGCGGCGCCGCCGTCGCGGCCGAGATCAAGACGGTCAAGGCCCGGTGGCTCGACGGGTGGATGCCGCGCCTCACCGCGACCACCACGCCGCTGTCCCCCTATCGCGTCATCTGGGATCTCCTCCACACCGTGGACGTGGGCAACACCATCATCACCCACGACGCCGGCAGCCCGCGCGATCAGCTCTCGCCCTTCTGGGAGGCCACGGCGCCGCTCGGCTATATCGGCTGGGGCAAGACGACCCAGCTCGGCTACGGCCTCGGCCTGGCCATGGGCGCCAAGCTCGCCCGGCCGGAGGCACTCTGCATCAACGTCTGGGGCGACGCCGCCATCGGCTTCACGGGCATGGACTTCGAGACCGCCGTGCGGGAGCGGATCCCGATCCTCTCCGTGTTGCTGAACAACTTCTCGATGGCCATCGAGCTCAAGGTGATGAAGACGGCGACCGAGAAGTACCGGAGCACCGACATCAGCGGGCACTACGCCGACATGGCGCGCGCCTTCGGCGGCTACGGCGAGCGCGTCACCGAGCCCGGCGAGATCGTACCCGCCATCCAGCGCGCGATCCGCCAGACACGGGAGGGCACCCCCGCGCTCCTCGAGTTCATCACGGAGAAGGCGGTGGACTTCTCCATGTTCCCCTGAACGGAGCCTGAGCGGGGCCGCTGCCGGGGCCGCCTTCACGCCTCCTCCTCGCCGGCGGCCGTGTACGTCCGCCAGGTGTGGAGCGCCCACGCGCCGAGCCCCATGACGAGCGCCACCGGCAGTGCCACGGGGCCCACGATCGGGATGAAGCGGATCAGCGAGAGCACCACCACGGCGCCCCCCAGGGACAGGATCCGCCGCCCCCTCGACAGATCGGGACCGCGGCCAAAGAGGCGGGCTCCCGCATCGCCCAGGAAGAAGCCGAACGTGAGGAGGCCCAGCAGCAGGGCGAGAGCCAGGAAGGCGATCATCGCGAGGCCCAGCGGCAAGCCCACGACGCTGGTGAGCAGGAGCGCGAGCAGCAGGGCCGCGCCGACCAGCACACCGGTGCCCGCGCCGAGGCTCTTCCCGGGCTCGCGCCCGATGATGCGCGCCGCCGACACCGTGAAATCCGGGAAGAGCAAGAACAGGATCACCCCCGCCGCCAGCAGGTTCACGACGAACACGACGCGGGTCACGGTGGCCACCACGGTGGCCACGCGGCCGGCGCGGTCGAGGAACTGCGGCTGCCGATGGACCACGGCTCCCCGGATGCGGGCCCCCGGATCGATCCGCGCCTCCTGCCCGCTCCAGTACGTGAGCGTCCCCTCGATCCGAGCCGTGGGCAGGATCTCGATGTCACGGGCGGCAAGCACCACGTCGCCCTGGATGACCCCCGAGATGCGGATGCGGGCTCCGGCGGCCCGGAGCTCCTCGCCCACCTGCCCCGCGATGTCGACGCGCCGGCCGGCGATCCAGGCTCGGCCGCCCACCTGCGCCCCCGCGCTCACCCGCACCACCTCGCCCGCGACGATGAGCATGTCGCGGATCACGGCGTCCACGGTGACGATCTGGCCGGCCACCCGCACGTCGTCGCCCATCACTCCGCGGAGGAGGATGGTGCCACTCCCGACGACGAGATCGCCCTGGACGAGGCCGTCCACCGCCACGGTGCGGCCGGCGATGAAGGCATCGCCGCGCGCCTCGCCGCGGAGATCCACGCGATCACCCGCGAGGTAGAGGTCCTCGTGGAAGACACCGGTCTTGATGAGGCTCCAGCCGGCTTCTTGCGCCGAGGCCGCCGGGCCCACCGCCAGGCAGAGCACCGAGGCCAGAACGAGCCGTCTCATGTCGCCCCCAGGAGGCCGGGCGTCAGGAGGCCGCTCGCTGCCGCGCCGCGGCCAGCCGGAGGCGTGCGACCACGGGGAGATGATCCGAGGCGACGCGGGCCAGACGGCTCGTGTGCACGTGGAAGCGCTCGCCGTGGAGATGGCGGTCCCAGTAGATGCGGTCGAGCGCGAAGAGCGGCAACGGGGAGGGATGGGTGCGCCGGCTCCTGGGTCCGTGCAGCTCCTGCCGGAGGGCCCGCCCCACCGCCCCGGGGAACCATTCGTTGAGGTCGCCGACGACCACTCGCGAGCCCGTCACCCCTTCTCTCAGGACGTGGGTCCGCACCAGGTCCTCCACCTGCTCGGCCCGCTCCCTGAGGCTCAGGCCGAAGTGCACGTTGAAGAGGTGCAGGACCTGCCCCTCCACCGAGACGTCCACGCGCAACCCCCCGCGCGGCTCGCGCCGG
>JACPCX010000155.1:0-31546 GCA_016184305.1 Candidatus Rokuibacteriota bacterium
GGTGCCCGCGATCTCTGGGTCCGCATGGCCGAGGCCTCCAAGAGGCAGGCCCGTCCCCCCGAGTTCCTCTCGACGCACCCCTCCGAGGCCACGCGCATCAAGCAGATCGAGGCCTGGATGCCCGAGGCCATGAGCCACTACCGCCCGGCCAGATAGCCCCGCCCGCCCCGATACCCCCTGGGGGTATCAGGGGGTCCCCGGGGGGCTCCGCCACGCCCCCAAGCAGCCGGCCGGAGCCTGGCAGCTCAATCCACGGTGGTCTCGGTCATGGGGGCCACTACCCGTGGACTTCCTCATCTGCGGGATTTCTCTATAAAATTCCGTCTTTTTGCTTGACAGCCTTTTCGCCACCAACTAGGATTGCCCACTGGGTGGGATAGATTCCCATGAAGTGGGACGCCAACCAGATAAGGAGGGGAGTTTTCCCCCTCAGGGGCAGGCGGTGTTTCGGGGGCATTTCAAGCACACGGTCGATCCGAAGGGGCGGCTCAGCATCCCGGCGAAGTTCCGGGAAGCCCTGGCGGATGGCCACGGCGACAAGGTCGTCATCGTGCCCTGCGGCGATGCGCTCGAAGTGCATCCGCTCCAGCTCTGGCACGCGCTCGAGGAGCGAGTGAATGCGCTGCCGAGATTCGATCCCGATCGGCGCCGAGTCCAGTACACGTACATCTCGCTCGCGCAGGACGTCACGCTCGATCCGCAGGGACGCATCCAGATCCCTGCCGACTACCGCGAGCGCGTGGGGCTCGTGAAGGACGTGCTCATCATCGGCCTGACGGACAAGTTCGAGGTGTGGGATGCGGAGCGGTGGGCGCACTTCCAGCGCGATCACGATGGACCGCTCGACGATCTGTTCGAGAGGCTGGCGGGCAAGGGAGTCTGAGGCGGCATGCAGCGGGAGGGGATGGCGCACCTCCCGGTGCTGGTCGACGAGGTGACGTTCCTCTTGCGCCCCCGTCGCGGGGGCTGGGTCGTGGACGGGACGGTCGGCATGGGTGGACACGCTGAGCGACTGCTGGAGCGCGCGGGGCCCAGAGCGCGGCTCCTCGGGCTCGATCACGATCCCGAGGCGCTCGCGCGCGCCAGGCAGCGGCTGTCCCGCTTCGGCGATCGCGTGGTGCTCAGGCAGGGAAGCTTCAGGCACCTCGCCACGCACGCGGGCGCCGCGGGCGTGACCGAAGCGGACGCTGTGCTCCTGGACCTGGGCCTCTCCTCCTACCAGCTCGATGAGTCGGCGCGCGGCTTTTCCTTCCAGGGCGACGAGCCGCTCGACATGCGCTTCGACCCCGCCCAGGGGCCCACCGCCGCCGAGCTCCTGAACTGCCTCCCGCAGGAGGAGCTGGCGCGCATCCTGTTCGAGTACGGCGACGAAACGCAAGCCCGCCGCATCGCCCGGCGCATCGTCGAGCAGCGGGCCCGGGCGCCCTTCGCGACGACGGCGGATCTGGTGGCCGTGGTGAAGCGAAGCGTGCCGCGCGCTGCCTGGTCACGCCGCACCCACGTTGCCACGCGCACCTTCCAGGCCCTCCGCATGGCCGTCAACGACGAGCCCGGGGCGCTCCGCGAGGCTCTCCCCCAGGCCGCCGAGCTGCTCGCCATCGGCGGCCGGCTCGGCGTCATCTCCTTCCACTCCGGCGAGGACCGCATCGTGAAGCGCATGTTCCGGAGCCTCGAGCCGACACGCTTCGGCGAGCTGGAGCCGTCCCCGATCGAGCCCGACCCGGACGAGGTCAGACACAACCCACGCGCGCGGAGCGCCAAGCTCCGCGTGCTCGCGCGCCTGGAGGCAGCATGAGAATCGACGAGCGAGGGGGAGCGCCGGCGGCACGGCTCTGGGCGGGGACGCTGGACCCGGCCTTCCAGCAGGCGGCGCGGTTCCACCGCGAGCCGGACCGGCGCCGGCTCCGGGCCATGGCCGTGGGCGTGCTCTGCGCGACCGTCTTCATGCTGGGCGTGCTCGGGATCGTCGGGCTCAAGGTCCACCAGGTCCGGCTCTCGTACCAGCTGGACGCCCTGCGCGCGACGCGGGCAGAGGCCGATGAGCTGAACCGGCGTTTCCGGGTGGAGCTGGCCACGCTCCACTCCCTGGCGCGCCTCGAGGACAGGGCTCGCACCGAGCTCGGGATGGTCCCCCCCGGCCGGGATCAGGTCCGGCTCGCGCGCGAGTTCGTGCCCGGCGGCAGTGGCCTGAGCAGCGTGAGCCCGCCCCGCACCGCATCGGCCCAGCGGGTGAGCCCTGTCGAGGCGCCCGTCCGCTAGCATGAAGCCTCCGGAGGCCGTGGAGCCGCCATGATCTCGCGCCGGATGGAGGGCCTGAGGATCCGGACGCTGATCGTCGCAGGCTGTCTCGGCCTGGCCTTCCTCGGGCTCTCCGGCCGGCTGGTCTACCTGCAGGTCGTCAAGCACGAGGAGTACCTGCGCCTCGCCGAGAGCCAGCACGCCAAGGCGATCCCCCTCACGGCGAAGCGGGGCGCGATCCTGGACCGGCATGGGCAGGTCCTCGCCGTCTCCTCGGCGGCCGAGACGCTCTTCGCCCTGCCCGGGCGCGTGGACGACGCCGACCGGCTCGCGCGCCGGCTCGCGCCGATCCTCGACGAGCCCGTGGGCGAGATCGCCAGGCGGCTCCAGTCCTCGAAGCGGTTCGTCTACGTCAAGCGCCGGCTGCCGCCCGCCGTGGCGCAGGCGGTGCGGGACTTGCGCGAGCCGGCGCTGGGCTTCGTCGAGGAGAGCCTCCGGCTCTATCCCAACCGGGAGTTGGCCGCCCACGTGGTCGGCTTCGAGGGGGCCGAGGGGAAGGGGCTCGGAGGCATCGAGCAGGTCTGGGAGGCCCAGCTGGCCGGACGGGAGGGCCGGGCGCTCGTCGAGCGCGACGCGCTCGGGCGCGAGGTGTCCGGCGCCCCCCGGATCCTCAAGCCCGCCCGCCCCGGGCAGGGCCTTGTCCTCACCATCGATGCGACGCTCCAGTACGTCGCCGAGAAGGAAGTGGACGCCGCCTGGCGCCGGACAGGCTCCAAGGCCGCCATGGCCATCGCCATGGATCCGCGGACGGGGGAGGTCCTCGCCGTGGCCATCCGGCCCACCTTCAACCCCAACACCTTTTCCTCGGCCACGGACGAGGAGCGACGGAACCGCGCGGTCACCGATCCCTTCGAGCCGGGCTCCACGTTCAAGGTGATCCTGGCCGCCGCCGCCCTCGACGAGGGCGTGTTCCGGCCCACCGACCGCCTCTACGGGGAGCAGGGCGCCATCAAGGTGGCCAGCGCCACGATCCACGACTGGAAGAAGTACGGCTGGCTCACCTTCGCGGAGGTGCTGCAGCACTCCTCCAACGTGGGCGCCATCAAGGTCGGGCTCCAGCTCGGCAAGGAGCGCTACTACAAGTACATCACCGGCTTCGGGTTCGGCACGCCGACGGGGGTCGGGCTGCCGGGGGAGAGCCGGGGCCAGCTCCGCTCGACCCAGCGCTGGTCGGGGCTGTCGCTGGCCACCGTGTCCATCGGCCAGGAGATCTCCGTGACGGCGCTGCAGATGGTCGCCTCCTTCGCGGCCGTGGCCAACAACGGCCGCCTCATGCAGCCGCAGCTCGTCCGGGCTGTCCTCGACGCGCAGGGGCGGGAGATCCAGGGATTCGAGCCCCGCGTGGTCCGCCAGGTCATCACCCCGGATACCGCGCGCGTGCTGACCGGGATCATGACCCTGGTGGTCAGCGACGGGACGGGACGCAACGCGGCCATCGCGGGCTTCGACGTGGCCGGCAAGACGGGGACCGCGCAGAAGCTCGATCCCGCCACCCGGCGCTACTCGCGTGCGCCCGGCGTCCTGTCCTTCGTGGGATTCGTCCCGGCCGATGACCCGAGGCTCGCCATGCTGGTGATGCTCGACGAGCCCAAGAACGAGAAGTGGGGGAGCGAGGCCGCCGCGCCCATCTTCGCCGCCATCGGGCGCGCGGCGCTGCGACATCTCCAGGTGTCGCCGCGCGACTCGGCTCCGGTCCAGATCGTGCGCGGCGAGGGCGGGGCCGCGGCCGAGCCGGCGGTCGCATCTCTCGGCGCCGCCGGCTCACTCCGCGCCCTCGTGCGGCCCGCCGCCTTCACGCCGGTCGCCGAGAGCGCCCGCCTCATGCCGGCTCTCGTGGGGCTCTCCCTGCGCCACGCCATGGAGGCGCTGGCCCCGCTGGGCGTGCCCGTCGAGATCACGGGCGGTGGCGTCGTGGTGGCTCAGTCCCCGCCGCCGGGGGCCGCGCTCCTGGACGGCATGCCCTGCCGCCTGACCCTGGCCTCTCCGGCAGCGAGGCGATGAGGCGTCCCCCCGTGCCCACCTCCACGCTTCTCGACGCCCTGCCGGTGAAGACGGTGCACGGGGCCCTGCCGCTTACCGTGACCGGCATCACCTACGACTCCCGGAAGGTCGTCCCGGGCGACCTCTTCGTGGCCGTGCCCGGGCTCAAGCAGGACGGGCGTCGCTATGTTCGTGATGCCGTGGGGCGCGGCGCCTCCGCGGTGGTGCTCGAGGGGCCGGGCCCGCTGCCCGCCGCCCTCGCCGCGCAGATCGTGGTCCCCAGCGCCCGCGAGGCCCTGGCGCGACTCGCGGACGCCTATTACGGCCATCCGTCGCGGGCCCTCACGCTCGTCGGCATCACCGGCACCAACGGCAAGACGACGACCACTTTCCTGGTGGACGCGCTCCTCCGTGCCGCGGGGCACCGGACCGGGCTCATCGGCACCATCGAGTACCGGATCGGCGACGAGGCGATGGCGGCGGGGCAGACCACTCCCGAGGCCGTGGAACTGCAGGCCCTTCTCGCCCGCATGCGGGACGAGGACGTGACGGGGGTGGCCATGGAAGTCTCCTCCCATGCGCTGGCGCTGGCGCGGGCCGACGGGACGCAGTTCGACGTGGCGGTGTTCACCAACCTGACCCAGGATCACCTGGACTTTCACGGCACCCTCACGGAGTACCGCCGCGCCAAGAGGCGGCTGTTCGAGCTCCTGGCCTCGGGCGCCAAGCCCCGCCGCTCGGCCGTGATCAATGCCGACGATCCGGCGGGCCCGTCCATGGTGGCGGGGCTCGATCTGCCGATCCTGACCTTCGGCATGGGCCCGGCGGCGGCGATCCGTCCGCGGCAGGCGACGTCCGGGGCGGAGGGGATCAGGATGGAGCTGGAGACGCCAGCCGGTCCCGTGACAATCGCCTCGCCGCTGTCCGGCGAGCACAACGCGATGAACCTCCTGGGGGCTGTCGGCGTCGCTCTCGCCCTCGGCATCGCGCCGGAGCTGGCGGGGGGGGCGCTGTCGGGTGTGGCCACCGTGCCGGGGCGCTTCGAGCGGGTGGAGGCGGGGCAGGCCTTCCTGGTGGTCGTGGACTACGCCCATACCCCGGATGCGCTGGAACGGGTCCTCACCACGGCCCGCAAGCTCTTACCCGGCGGGGGGCGGCTGGGGGTGGTCTTCGGGTGTGGCGGCGACCGGGACCGCGGCAAGCGCCCCCTCATGGGCGGCATCGCCGCGCGGCTCTGCGACGGCGTGTGGGTCACCTCAGATAACCCGCGGAGCGAGGCACCGGAGGCCATCATCGCCGAGATCGTGACGGGCATCCCCGCCGCCGGCCCGGGCGCCGCGCGGCATGTTACGATTCCGGACAGGAAGGCCGCCATTCGCGATGCGCTCGGGTGGGCCCGGGCCGGCGACGGGGTCGTGATCGCCGGCAAGGGCCACGAGACCTACCAGATCGTTGGTGCTCAGGTGCTTCCCTTCGACGATCGGGCCGTGGCCCGGGCGATCCTCGCGGAGCGAACAGCATGAGGACACGGGCGCGGATGTTCACGATCGAAGACGTGGTGCGCGGGACCCAGGGGGCGCTCGTCGGCGGCGACCTCGGCGTCCACGCCTCCGGCGTGTCCATCGACAGCCGGAGCCTGCGCGTGGGCGAGGTGTTCTTCGCCATCCGCGGCTGGCAGCAGGACGGCCATGCATTCGTCCAGGACGCCGCCGCGCGGGGCGCCTCCTGCCTCGTGGTGCACTCGCTCCCCGATGACCTTCCCTCGAGCGTGCCCGTGGTCCTGGTGGACGACACGACGCGGGCGCTGGGACGGCTGGCGGCCTACCACCGGGCCCGCTTCACCATCCCCGTCGCCGCGGTGACCGGCTCCAACGGCAAGACCACGACGAAGGAGATGATGGCGGCGGTGCTGGAGACCCTCGGACCCATCCTCAAGCCCCAGTCGAGCTTCAACAACCAGTGGGGGCTGCCGCTGACCCTGCTCCAGCTCTCGCCCCAGCACCGAGCCGTGGCGCTGGAGCTGGGGTCCAGTCGGCCGGGAGAGATCGCGGCCCTGGCCGAGATCAGCCGCCCCACGGTGGCCGCGGTGACCACGGTGTCGAGCGCCCACACGGAGTTCCTCGGCTCCCTCGACGGCGTGCAGGCCGAAAAGGGGGCGCTCGTCGCCGCCATCCCGCCCGAGGGCGCCGTCGTGCTGAACGCCGATGACCCGCGCGTGCTGGCCATGCGGGATGCGAGCCGGGCGCGGGTGCTCACCGTGAGCGCCGAGCGCGAGGCCGACGTCCGCGCGGTCGGGATCCCCGCCGAGACCGAGGAGGGCCTGGCGGTGACGCTGGAGATCCGCGGCGCCCGCCGGACGGCCCGGCTGGCCTTCGCGGGACGCCACAACGTGACGAATGCCCTGGTGGCCGCGGGGGTCGGGCTTGCGCTGGGGCTGCCGCTGGCCCAGATCGCGGGGGGGCTCGAGGCCGCGCGCCCGGCCAAAGGGCGCTGCGTCTGGCGGCGCGCCGGGGCGCTGCTCATCCTGGACGACACCTACAATGCCAACCCCGCCTCGGTCGGCGCGGCGCTGTCCACGCTCGCCACCGCGCGCGAGGCCGGGCGCCTCATCGTCGTGCTCGGCGACATGCTGGAGCTCGGCGAGATCGGCGAGGCGATGCACCGCGAGGTCGGGCGCGCCGTGGCGGTGTCCGGCGCGGCCGAGTTCATCGGCGTCGGGCGCCTGGCACGCGTCGCGGTGGAGAGCGCGCGGGAGGCAGGGCTCGGCGAGTGCCATCACGTGGGCACGTTCGAGGACACGGTGGCACTCCTGCTCAAGCGGCTGGCGCCCGGGGACGCGGTCCTCGTGAAGGGCTCACGCGGCATGCGCATGGAGCGGGTGGTGGACGCCCTCCTGGCCCGGTTCGGAGGAGACGATGCCTGATGCTCTACCATCTCCTCGTTCCGCTCGCCCGGGACCACATCGTCTTCAACGTCTTCCGGTACATCACGTTCCGGGCGGCGATGGCGACGGTGACCGCGCTCATCATCTCGTTCGTGCTGGGGCCGTGGCTGATCCGGCAGCTCCGCCAGATGCAGCAGGGCGGCGAGACGATCCGCGAGGACACCCCGGAGCGGCACCGCGAGAAGGCGGGCACGCCGACCATGGGCGGGCTCGTCATCCTGGCGGCCATCCTGGGGACGACGCTCCTCTGGGCCAATCTCAGGAACCGCTACGTGTGGACGGTCATCCTCGCCACGGCGGGTCTGGGTGGCATCGGGTTCCTGGACGACTGGC
Source organism: Candidatus Rokuibacteriota bacterium (assembly GCA_016184305.1). Taxonomy (GTDB): domain Bacteria; phylum Methylomirabilota; class Methylomirabilia; order Rokubacteriales; family CSP1-6; genus UBA12499. The sequence goes on from JACPCX010000155.1 coordinate 7,556, forward strand.
GGAAACTCCGCACGCGCAAGGGTGTCTCGGCGCGGCAGAAGCTCGGTGCCCAGATCCTCCTCGTCGGGCTCATCCTGGCGTGGCTCTTCTTCTGGCCGGTGGACGGCTTCACGACGGGGCTCGCGATCCCCTTCTTCAAGGGGTGGCTCCTGACGCTCGGCTGGCTCTGGATCCCGTTCGCCCTTCTGGTGATCGTGGGGGCCTCCAACGCCGTGAACCTCACCGACGGGCTGGATGGGCTCGCCATCGGGCCCATCGTGATGGCCGGCGGCGCCTTCGCCATCATCGCGTACCTGACGGGCAACTTCCGCGCGGCGGAGTACCTGCGCATCCTGAACGTCAAGGGGACGGGAGAGCTGACGATCTTCTGCGGCGCGCTGGTGGGGGCGGCGCTGGGCTTCCTCTGGTTCAACACCTACCCGGCGCAGGTCTTCATGGGGGACGTGGGGTCGCTGGCGCTCGGCGGCGCCATCGGCACGCTGGCGGTGCTCACCAAGGCGGAGCTCCTGCTGCCCCTCATCGGGGGCATCTACGTGGTGGAGGCCGGCTCGGTGATCATCCAGGTGGCCTCGTTCAAGCTCACCGGCCGGCGCGTGTTCCGCATGGCGCCCTTGCACCATCACTACGAGCTCTGCGGGTGGGCGGAGCCGAAGATCATCGTCCGCTTCTGGATCGTGTCCTTCATGCTGGCGCTCCTGGCGCTCACGACGCTCAAGCTGCGCTGAGGGGATGAGGTGCTCACAACCGAGAGCCGGGACCACCTCGCCGGTGGGGAGATGGTGATGCGCGGCGCCGCGTCTCGCCAGTGGCTTGCGGGTCGCACGGTGGCCGTCGTCGGCCTGGCCCGGAGCGGGATCGCCGCCGCCCGGCTCGTGGCGCGTCTGGGCGGGCGGGTGCTCGCCTCCGACTCGGCGCCCCTCGAGGCGTGGTCCGCTGAGGCGCGTGCCCTGGCCCGCGAGGGGCATGCGATCTGGGCGGGCGGACATCCGGCAGCCGCCTTCAGCGGCGTGGACCTCGTCGTGGTGAGCCCGGGCGTGCCGTTCGACCTGGCCGCGCTGGCCCCGGTGCGCGCGCGGGGGGTGGAGGTCATCGGCGAGCTGGAGCTCGCGTGGCGGGTCATGGAGTGCGACGTCATCGCGATCACGGGGACCAATGGCAAGACGACGACCACGGCGCTCACCGGCGAGATCCTGCGGGGCCAGATGCGGCCCGTGCTGGTGGGAGGCAATATCGGCAACCCGCTCTCGGCGCAGGCGCTTGCCTGCCCGCCCGACGAGCTCGTGGTGGCCGAGGCGTCGAGCTTCCAGCTGGAGGCCACCGTGGACTTCCGGCCCCGGGTGGCCGCGGTGCTGAACCTCACGCCCGATCACCTGGACCGTCACGGCACCTTCGAGCGATACGTCGACGCCAAGGCCCGGATCTTCGCCAACCAGACGACGGCCGACTGCGTGGTGCTCAACGCGGACGACGCGCCCACGGCGGCGCTTGCCGGCCGGACCCGCGCGCCCGTGGTGTGGTTCAGCCGCCGCCGGGCACTCGACCATGGCGTGTTCGTCCGGGATGGCTGGATCGTGGCGAAGCTCAACGGCCCCCCCGAGCCCCTCTGCCCGACGGCCGACATCCCGCTGCGCGGCCAGCACAACGTGGAGAACGTGCTGGCGGCGGCGGCCTGCGCCCTCTGGACGGGCATGGGGGCGGACGCGATCCGGAAGGGGATCGTGGCCTTCCGTGGCGTGCCGCACCGGATCGAGCGCGTCCTCGATGGCCGGGGAGTGACCTTCTACAACGACTCCAAGGGGACGAACGTCGCCTCCACGATCACGGCCCTCGAGAGCTTCAGCGAGCCCGTCGTTCTCATCGCGGGGGGCAAGGCCAAGGGGCAGGACTTCGCGCCTCTCGCGGCGGCCGCCCGTGGGCGGTTCCGGCACGTGGTGCTCCTCGGGGAGGATCGCGACAAGGTCCGGGCCGCTCTCGCGGGGCTTGGCATCGGGATCGAGGAGGCCGCTTCCATGGAGGCCGCCGTCCGGGCCGCGGCCGCCGCCGCCCGGCCGGGGGACGTGGTGCTCCTGTCGCCGGCTTGCGCGTCCTTCGACATGTTCCAGAACTTCGAGCACCGCGGGGAGGTCTTCAAGGCGGCGGTGCGGGCCCTCCTGCAGGGCGGAACGCGCTGATGCCCCGCAAGCTCAGCCCCGACCTCTGGCTCTTCGGGGTGGTGCTGGTCCTGGTCTCCCTCGGCGTGGTGATGGTCTACTCGGCCAGCGCCATCATCGCCGCCGACCGCTTCGGCGATCCGCTCTTCTTCGTGAGGAAGCAGCTCGTCTGGGCGCTGGTGGGCGCCGGGTGCCTCTGGGCCGCCATGCGCCTCGACTACCGGACCCTCGAGCGCCTGGTGATCCCGCTCCTGGCGCTGTCGTTCGTGCTCCTCGTGCTGGTGCTGCTGCCGCCCTTCGGCCAGGCGATCAACGGGACGCGGCGCTGGCTCCGCATCGGCCCGCTGTCCTTCCAGCCGGTGGAGCTCGCGAAGTTCTCCCTCGTCCTGTACCTGGCGTCCTTTCTCGCGCGCCGCCCGGCCGCGCTGCGGACCTTCGGCCGGGGGCCGCTGCCGATCCTGCTGATGGCGGGGGCCATGGCCGGGCTCACGATCCTCCAGCCCGACCTCGGCAACAGCCTCACGCTCGTCGTCCTCACCATGGTGCTCGCGTATCTGGCCGGGGCCCGCTCCGGTCATCTGGCGGCGGTGGTCGCGGCGGCGCTGCCCGTCCTGGCGCTGCTCGTCGCCATGAAGCCGTACCGCTGGCGGCGCATGGTCGCCTTCGTGAACCCGTGGGACGATCCCCAGGGCAGCGGCTTCCAGATCATCCAGTCGTTTCTCGCCTTCGGGTCGGGCGGCTGGCTCGGGCGCGGGCTGGGGGAGTCGAAGCAGAAGCTCTTTTACCTCCCGGAGCCCTATACCGACTTCATCTTCGCCATCCTCGGCGAGGAGCTCGGGCTCCTGGGCGGGATGTGCGTGATCGCGCTCTTCGCCGTCGTGATCTGGCGTGGGCTCCGGGTGGGGCTCCGGGCGCCGGACGCCTTCGGCAGCTACCTGGCGCTGGGCCTCACCCTGATGCTCGCCACCCAGACGCTGGTGAACCTGGCAGTGGTGATGGGGGCGCTCCCCACCAAGGGGCTGCCGCTGCCCTTCATCTCCTTCGGAGGGTCGGCCTTGCTCATGACCATGTTCTCTGCCGGCGTGCTGCTGAACATCTCCCAGCACGCGAGCGCCGCCTCATGACACCACGACGGACGAGCGCGGCGAGCAGGCCGGCGGGGAGCGGACATGTTTAAGAAGTATCAGCAGATCCACTTCGTGGGCATCGGCGGCGCCGGCATGAGCGGGATCGCCGAGGTGCTGCTCACACTGGGGTACCGCGTCACGGGCTCCGACATGAAGCGGGGCGAGACCATCGAGCGGCTGGAGCGCCTGGGGGCCAAGGTGTTCAGCGGCCACGAGCCTGCCCACCTGGAAGGCGCCCACGTCGTCGTGTACTCCTCCGCCGTGGCCCGCGACAACGTCGAGGTGCAGGTGGCGCGGCAGCGCGGCATCCCGGTGATCCCGCGGGCCGAGATGCTGGCCGAGCTCATGCGGCTCAAGTACGGCATCGCCATTGCGGGCACCCACGGCAAGACGACGACCACCTCCATCGTGGCGGCCGTGCTCGGGGCGGGGGGCTTCGACCCCACGGTGGTCGTGGGCGGGCGCGTGCACGGGCTCGGCGCCAACGCCCGGCTCGGCCAGGGCGAGTTCCTGGTGGCCGAGGCGGACGAGTCCGACGGCTCCTTCCTCAAGCTGTCGCCCACCATCGCCGTCGTCACGACCGTGGACGCCGAGCACCTGGATCACTACCCCGACCTGGACGCGATCCGGGCGGCCTTCCTTGCCTTCGTCAACAAGGTGCCGTTCTATGGCGCGGCGGTGCTCTGTCTCGACCAGCCGAACATCCAGCAGATGATCCCCGCTGTCGAGAAGCGCGTCGTGACCTACGGGCTCGAGTCGGGCGCCGACCTCACGGCGCGGCGGCTGCAATTCTCGGGGATCAGCTCGCAGTTCGAGGTGGTCCATCGCGGCCGCGTCCTCGGGCCGGCCTCGCTCCAGGTGCCCGGGCACCACAACGTCCTCAACGCGCTGGCGTCCGTGGCGGTAGGGCTCGAGCTCGAGGTGCCGTTCGCGTGCATCCAGCAGGGGCTGGCCGGATTCTCCGGCGTCCAGCGCCGCTTCCAGATCCGAGGGGAGGCGCAGGGTGTGCTGGTGGTGGACGACTACGGCCACCACCCCGCCGAGATCCGGGCGACCCTGGCTGCCGCCAAGGCCGGGTTCGACCGGCGCGTCATCACGGTGTTCCAGCCCCACCGCTACAGCCGCACGCACCATCTCCGTCAGGAGTTCCTGACCGCCTTCTACCAGTCAGACGTGCTCCTGGTGATGGACATCTATCCCGCCGGTGAGGCGCCGATCCCGGGCGTCCACGCGCGCGATCTGGCCGATGGCATCGCCGCCCACGGGCACCGCGAGGTGCTCTACATGGACGGTGACCGGCGCGGCATCGTCGACCATCTTTGTGCATCCACCCGACCCGGGGACCTGGTCCTCACCCTCGGCGCCGGCGACGTGGGGCAGCTGGGCGCCGAGTTCCTGGCGCGCCTGGGCGACGCCCGCGACCCGTCGAACAGGAGGTAACGAATGCTTGGAGAGATCCGCGGCGAGGTGCGGTTCAAGGAGCCTCTCAGCTTCCACACGTCCTTGCGCATCGGAGGACCCGCCGACTTCTTCATCGTCCCCCAGGACGTGGAGGACATCCGACTGGCGCTGGCCTTCGCGGACAAGGAAGGGCTTCCCGTGGAGGTGATCGGTGGCGGGAACAACCTGCTGGTCCGTGACCGCGGGATCCGCGGCGTGGTCCTGCGGCTCGAAGGCTGCCTCGGACGCGCCGAGTTCAACGGGGAGGAAGCCGTGGCCGGCGCCGGCGTGAGCCTCTCCGCACTCATCCGCGAGGCGGCCGCGCTCAACCTGGGCGGCGTCGAGTGCCTCGTGGGCATCCCCGCCACCATCGGCGGCGCCGTCGCCATGAACGCGGGCACCCCGGATGGGTGGATCGGCGATTTCGTCTCCGCGGTGTACTTCCTCCACCCGGACGGGACGCTCGGCGAGTTCAAGCCGGGCCCGGGGGCCTTCGGCTACCGCCTGTTCGCCGCGCCGCCCGGCGCCGTCCTCATCGGCGCCCGCCTGAGGCTCCACCGGCGGCCGCAGGCGGAGATCCAGAAGGACATCAAGCAGCGGCTCAAGCAGAAGAAGGCCACGCAGCCACTGGCGCTGGCCTCGGCCGGCTGCGTGTGGAAGAACCCGCCGGGCGATGCGGCCGGGCGCCTCGTGGAGAAGGTGGGGCTCAAGGGCAAGCGGCTCAACGGCGCCGAGATCTCGGCCAAGCACGCCAACTTCATCGTGAACCGGGGCGGCGCCATGGCCGCCGACATCCTGGCGCTGATGGACATGACGCGCGAGCGCGTGCAGCACCAGTTCGGCATCACGCTCGAGCCGGAGATCCGCATCGCGGGAGAGGGATGAGGGGAGAGGGATGAGGGCCGCGCGGGCTCGACCACGGGCTCGAGGACCTCGCCTCTCCGAGTCCCCTGATCACGCGGCAGCGCGTGGGCCGGCGGCAGCACCGTCTCCGGACGAACCGCCGCGCGCGCCGGATGGGCCGGCTCGTGGTGGTCCTGGCCGTGGGGACCGGACTCCTGGCCGCGGGCGCCCTCGGCGTGGGCTGGCTCCTCACCGCCCCCCGCTTCGCCGTCGCGCGCGTCGAGGTGCGGGGCCACGCCCGCCTCAGCCCGGATGAGATCGTCGCGGCCTCCGGGCTCGCGCCCGGTGTGAACCTGTTCCGGGTGGATCCACGGGTGGCCGCCCTCGCGGTGGAGACGCTGCCACAGGTCCGCCGCGCCGAGGTGATCCGGACCTTCCCGAACCACCTCGCGATCGTCGTCGAGGAGCGCCGGCCGTTCACGCTCGTGCACGCTGGACGGCTGCACTGGATCGACGAGCAGGGGACGCCCGTGGCGCAGGAGCCCCGCGCCGTGGCTGTCGGGCTGCCGGTGATCAGCGGGCTGTCTCCGGAGGAGCTGGCCGCGGCCCCCGGCGAGCCCTCCGAGCGGCTCACCGCCGGCGTGTCGCTGCTCCGCCTGCTGCTGCGCTCCGGGAGCCCGCTCACCAGCCAGATCTCCGAGATCGACGTCAGCCGCAAGGAGGGGCCGGTGCTCTACACCGTGGACGGGATCGAGGTCCGGCTCGGCACCGAGGAGTGGGAGGCGCGGATCGGGCGGCTGCTGGGCGTGCTGGCGCAGGTGGCGTCGTCGGGTGAGGCGGTGAGCAGCATCGACCTGCGGTTCCGCGACCAGGTCGTGCTCCGGCCCGTGGTCCCGTGAGGCGCGGCATGGCGAGAGGGAAAGGGCGGCAGGTGATCGCGGGGCTCGACGTGGGGACGACCAAGATCTGCTGCGTCATCGCGGACGCCTCCTCCGGCGGCGGCCTCGACATCGTCGGCATCGGCGTGAGCCCGTCCCGGGGGCTGCGCAAGGGCGTCGTCGTCAACATCGACTCGACCGTGGAGGCCATCAAGCAGGCGGTGGCCGAGGCCGAGCAGATGGCGGGCATCGAGATCGCCACCGTGGTGGCCGGGGTGGCCGGTGGTCACATCCGCGGGATCAACAGCCGGGCCGTGGTGGCCGTGTCGGGCAAGCACCGGGAGGTGAGCCGGACCGACATCGACCGCGCGCTCGAGGCCGCCAAGACCATCAACCTCGGCCAGGACCGCGAGGTCATCCACGTCCTGCCGCAGACCTTCGTGGTGGACGACCAGGACGGCATCAAGGAGCCCCTGGGCATGTCCGGGGTGCGGCTCGAGGTCGAGGTCCACCTCGTCACGGGCGCGGTCACGTCGGTCCAGAACGTCATCCGCAGCGTGAACCGGGCCGGGCTCTCGGTGCAGGACATCGTCCTCGAGCCGCTGGCTTCCGCGGAGGCCGTCGTCTCGGCCGAGGAGAAGGAGCTGGGGATCCTGCTGATCGACCTGGGCGGCGGCACCACCGACGTGGCGCTTTTCCGGGACGGCGCCGTCTGGTACACGGGGATCCTGCCGCTGGGCGGCGACCACATCTCCAACGACATCGCGGTGGGGCTGCGCACGCCGACCGGGGACGCCGAGGAGCTGAAGAAGCGCTACGGCTGCGCGCTCACGGCGCTGGTCCGGGAGGACGAGACCATCGACGTGCCCTCGGTGGGCGGGCGCAAGCCGCGCCAGCTGTCGCGCCAGATCCTGTCCGAGATCATCCAGCCCCGGGTGGAGGAGATCTTCACGCTCGTGGCGCGCGACCTGACGCGGGCGGGGCTGCAGGACGTCGCCTCCGCAGGTGTGGTGGTGACCGGCGGCACCTCGATCATGCACGGCGTCGCCGAGCTGGCCGAGCAGGTGTTCGACCTGCCGGTGCGCCGGGGGCTGCCCACGGGCGTGGGGGGGCTCGCCGATGTGGTGCACAGCCCCATCTATTCGACGGCGGTGGGGCTTGCGCTGTACGGATCGCGCGGGCAGACGGGCGGAGGGCTGCTGGATGCCGGCGATGGGTCGCTGGCCGATCGCCTCCGCACCTGGCTCGCCCGGCTCTTCTAGCGGTGCGGCACGACGGCGACTGACGTCGGGCGAGCGCGGCAGAGCGGCGGGCACAGGCGGGCGACACGGGTGATCGCGACTTACGCCAACGGAATGAACTGGCGAGCGTGGATGTCCGGCGGGGGCGGGCGGGCCTACGGCCCGGGGGCCCGCCCCAGGTGAGAGATGGGCGGGCCTACGGCCCGGGTGCCCATCCCAGGTGACGGCGACTGACGCCAACGGAATGAACCAGCGAGCGTGAACGTCCGGCGGGGATGGGCGGGCCTACGGCCCGGGTGCCCATCCCAGGTGAAGGAGACCGCGAATGGAGCAGGGAAAGGGGCGGCGGCCGATGTTCGAGCTGGACGAGGAGCGCGGGGGGGCCAAGATCAAGGTGATCGGCCTCGGCGGCGGTGGCTCCAACGCCGTGAACCGGATGATGGCCGCACGCTTCACCGGAGTCGAGTTCATCATCGCCAACACGGACGTGCAGGCGCTGCGTGCCTCTCCGGCCCTTACGAAGATCCAACTCGGGGCTCGGCTCACGAACGGGCTCGGCGCCGGCTCCGACCCCGAGATCGGCCGCAACGCCGCCCAGGAGGACCGGGAGCAGATCAAGCAGATCCTCCAGGGCGCCGATATGGTCTTCGTCACAGCGGGCCTCGGCGGCGGCACCGGCACGGGCTCGGCGCCCGTGGTGGCCGCCGTCGCGAAGGAGCTGGGCATTCTCACCGTGGCGGTGGTGACCAAGCCCTTCTCGTTCGAGGGGCGGCGGCGGGCGCAGCAGGCGGAGGCGGGGCTTGGCGAGCTGCGCAGCGTGGTGGACACGCTCATCACCATCCCCAACGAGCGGCTCCTCGCCGTCGTGGACCGCGGCACGCCGCTGCTCGAGGCCTTCAAGGTTGCCGACACGGTGCTGCTCCAGGCGGTCCAGGGCATCTCGGATCTCATCCTGGTGCCGGGGCTCATCAACCTGGATTTCGCCGACGTGCGGACGATCATGTCCGGCATGGGCATGGCGCTCATGGGCGCCGGCACCGGCAAGGGCGAGCATCGCGCGCTCGACGCCGCGCAGAAGGCCGTGGCCAGCCCGCTCCTGGACGAGACGTCCATCGACGGCGCTCGCGGCATTCTCATCAACTTCACCGGGGGCCCCGACCTGTCCATCCACGAGGTGGTGGAGGCGGCGAAGATCGTCCAGGAGGCCGCTCACGAGGACGCCAACATCATCTTCGGCGCCGTCATCGACGAGAGCCTGCACGACGAGGTGCGCATCACGGTCATCGCCACCGGCTTCGCCGAGCGGAAGGAGGCCGCGGACCCGGGGCGCAAGGTGGTGGAGATGCCGCGCGCTCCGCGCGGGCCGTCGTCGCCAGCCTGGCGCCGGTCGGCCGTCGTGGGGCCGCGTGGGGAGATGGACGAGCCGATGGAGGAGGACCTGGACGTCCCCGCGTTCCTGCGGCGCCAGGCCGACTGATCCCGCGCGGCCCGGGGCGGCCGTGAGAGAATACGGGCGTGATGACAGGACGCCCCGCCTTCCTCACCTCGCCCCTGCTCGAGGCCGCGGGGGTGCCCCATCTCTTCACGACGCGCCATTTCCCGGGGCTCGAGCGCGGCGCCAACGGCGGGTCGCCCTTCGGCGCCGCGGCCCGGGCGCTCCTCGCGGAGCGCGGGCTCCTCGCAGAACTGCCGGCCTTCGCTCGCCAGGTGCACGGAGCCGAGGTCGCCGAGGCCCGCGCAGGCGGCCGCGTCGGCGTCGCCGACGCCCTCATCAGCCAGCGGCCCGGCCTGCCGCTCTCCGTGTTCACCGCCGACTGCCTTCCCATTGTCCTCTTCGATCCCGACGGGCGCCGCCTGGCCGTGGTGCACGCGGGCTGGCGGGGCACGGTGCAGTCGGTCGCGCGCGCCGCGGTGACCGCGCTGACCCGGGCCGGTGCTCCGCCCGGGGGGCTCCTGGCCGCGGTGGGCCCATCCATCGGCCCCTGCTGTTACGAGGTGGATCTCCCCGTGATCGAGCGCCTCAGGACGGGCTTTCCGAGCGCCTGGCCGACCTGGGTCACCCCCGTCGGACCGGGGAAGTGGATGCTCGACCTGTGGAAGGCCAACGAGGACCAGCTCCGCGCCGCCGGTGTGGCGCCGTCCAGGATCGAGAACCCGCGGCTCTGCACGGCCTGCCGGCTCGACCTCTTCTTCTCCTATCGTCGTGAGGGGAAGGGCGGCAGCCTCGCGACCGTGGCTGCCGTTCCTCCGTCGTCCTGAGGAGGCCCAGGGCGGGCCGGCATGCTAGAATCGCGCAGCCGGACAGGGACTCATGGTGGACATCAGGCGGAACGTCGAGGGGGTTCAGGCCGCGATCGAGCGGGCGTGCCGTCGGTGTGGCCGCGATCCGCGCGAGGTGCTCCTGATCGCGGTGTCGAAGACGGTGGACCTCGCGCGCATCCGCCTCGCGGTGGAGGCGGGGGTGCCCGCGCTGGGCGAGAACCGGGTGCAGGAGGCGAAGGAGAAAGTCGCGACCCTCGGCCATCCGGTGCCGTGGCACCTGATCGGCTCGCTGCAGACGAACAAGGCCAAGGAGGCGGCGCGGATCTTCGACTGCATCCAGGCGGTGGATCGGCTGGAGCTGGCCCATGAGCTGGACCGCCGGGCCCAGGCCGCGGGCCGCGTCGTGGACGGGCTCCTCCAGGTGAACCTGGGCGAGGAGCCACAGAAGGGCGGCCTGCCTCCTGCCGAGGTGAAGGCCGTACTCGACCAGGTCGCGGCGCTGCAGGGTCTGCGCATCCGCGGGCTCATGGCGATTCCGCCCCTGGTCCCGGCTGCCGAGGCCGCGCGCCCGTACTTCAGGCGGCTGCGCGAGCTGCGGGACGCCGTGGGCCTCGAGCACCTGTCCATGGGCATGAGCGGCGATTTCGAGGTCGCGATCGACGAAGGGGCGACCATGGTGCGGGTGGGCACGGCGATCTTCGGTCCCCGAGCCGCGCGGCCGGGGCCCTGAGCGGGGTGGCGGAGCGATGAGCGTCACGGGCAAGCGGATCGGGTTTCTGGGCGCGGGCAATATCGGAGAGGCCATGATCAGGGGCCTGCTCCAGGCGGCCCTCGTCCCCGCCCAGGACATCGCGGCGAGCGACGCCCGGCCGGAGCGCCTGGCGCAGATCGCGCGGCAGCACGGGATTCGCCCCTGCGCCGACAACGCGACCCTGGTCCGCGAGTCCGACGTGATCGTGCTCGCGGTGAAGCCGCAGATCATGGCGGCCGTGTGCGAGGAGATCGCTCGCGCCGTGGACAAGAGCAAGCTGATTATCTCGCTGGCGGCGGGCGTCTCCACGACCACGCTCCGGCAGCACCTGCCCCACGTGGAGCGGCTCATCCGCGTCATGCCCAATACTCCCGCCCTCGTCCTGGAGGCCGTGACCGCCATCGCGCGCGCCGACGGACTCGAGAAGGGCGACCTCGAGACGGCGCAGGCGCTCTTCGGCGCCGTGGGGCGCGTCGTGGTCCTGGACGAGGAGGCGCTGGACGCGGTCACGGGGCTCTCGGGCTCGGGCCCGGCCTACGTGGCCATCGTGATCGAATCGCTGGCTGATGGCGGCGTGAAGATGGGCCTCGACCGGGCCACGGCCATGACGCTCGCCGCCCAGACCGTGCTGGGCTCGGCCAAGCTCATCCTCGAGACCGGCACGCATCCGGGGCAGCTCAAGGACATGGTCGCCTCCCCGGGCGGGACCACCATCGCCGGCATCGCCGCCCTCGAGGAGGGCGGGGTGCGCCGGACCTTCATCAACGCCGTGGAGCGCGCGACCCTGCGCTCCCGCGAGCTCGGGAAAGGGCGATAACGTGCTCCCCTACAGTCTCGTCAACTTCATCGGCTGGCTCCTGAGCCTCTACTCCTGGGTGATCATCGCCGCGGCGCTGATCACCTGGGTGAGCCCCGATCCCCGCAACCCCGTCGTGCAGTTCCTCTCCCGGGCGACCGAGCCCGTGCTGCGGCCCGTGCGCCAGCTCCTGCCCCCGTGGAAGACGGGAGGGCTCGATCTCTCGCCCCTCATCGTGCTGATCGCCATCCAGTTCGTGGAGCGGGTCATCCTGCCGGCGCTGTACTGAGGAGGGGACCGTGCGCATCACGCCCATGGACATCAGGCAGCAGCAGTTCACGGTGAAGATGTTCCGCGGTTTCGATGTCCAGGAGGTGGACACCTTCCTCGAGGACGTCGCCCAGGACTACGAGGCCCTCATGAGGGAGAACACGCTCCTCAAGGAGCAACTCCAGGCGTTGGAGGAGCGCACCCGCGGCCTCGAGGAGCGGGAGCGGGTGCTGCAGCAGACGCTCGTCACCACCCAGCGGTTGACCGAGGAGATGAAGGAGGGTGCGAGGCGCGAGGCGGCGCTCGCGGTGCGCGAGGCCGAGGTGGCGGGCGAGAAGCTCCTGGAGGCGGCCCGGACCGAGGAGGCGGTGATCCGGAGCGAGATCATGCTGCTCAAGCGCAACCGCCGCCAGCTCGCCGAGGGAATCCGGTCCACCATCGAGATGTACCAGCGCATGGTGGAGCCGGACCTTCGCTCGAGCCCGCGCGAGGGCGCCGCGCCCGGCGCCGAGCCGCCTGCCAGCGCCGAAGAGGAATGATGGCCGCTCCTCCCAGCACGCGAGAGGCACGCTTGCTCCATGTCCGCGTCCGGCCCGGCGCCTCGCGGAGCGAGGTGCTGGGCTGGGAGGGCGAGACGCTCCGCGTGCGCGTCACCTCCCCCCCCGAGGATGGGCGGGCCAACCGGGCCGTCGCCGCGCTGCTCGCGGCGGCCCTCGGGGTGCCGCCGTCATCGGTGGAGCTGGTGCGCGGTGGCGCCGCCCGGGACAAGCTCTTCCGCGTGCGCGGCCTTGACCCCGCCGGCCTCAAGGCCCGTCTCGGCAAGGAATCGTCCCGATGATCTCGCCGATCCGCTGGCAGGGGGACCGTCTCCTGCTCCTCGATCAGACGCTGCTGCCCGTGCAGGAAATGGAGCGTCCCTGCACGACCTGGCAGGAGGTGGCCGAGGCCATCCGCACGCTCGTGGTCCGGGGGGCGCCGGCCATCGGGGTGACGGCGGCGTTCGGCGTGGTCCTGGCCGCGCGCGCAAGCGCGGCCCGCGAGTTCGACGGCCTCATGTCGGACCTGGAGGAGGCCATCAAGGGCCTCGGGGCCACGCGCCCCACGGCCGTCAATCTCTTCTGGGCGCTCGAGCGCATGCGGCGCGTGGCGCTCGCCCACCGACAGCTGCCGGTGCCGGCGCTCCGCGACCGGCTCCTGGCCGAGGCGCAGGCCATCCTCGACGAGGACGTGGCGGCGAACCGCGCGCTGGGGGCCCACGGCGCGACGCTCGTGCCCGAGCGGGCGCGCATTCTCACTCACTGCAACGCGGCGGCCCTGGCCACGGCCGGCTACGGGACGGCAGGGGGGGTGATCCGCGCGGCCCACGAGCGGGGGCGCGTGGCGCTGGTCTGGGTGGACGAGACGCGCCCGGTCATGCAGGGCTCCCGGCTCACGGCCTGGGAGATGGTCAAGGAGGGAATCCCCCACCGGCTCATCTCGGACGTGGCGGCGGCCTTTGTCATGAAGCGAGGCGAGGTGGACCTGGTGGTCACGGGGGCCGACCGCATCGCCGCCAACGGGGACACCGCCAACAAGATCGGCACCTACGGGCTCGCGGTCCTCGCCCGCTACCACGGGATCCCGTTCTACATCGCGGCGCCGCTGTCGACGATCGATCCGTCCATCCCGACCGGCGCCTCCATCGTGATCGAGGAGCGGGACCCGGCCGAGGTGCGCGGAGTGGCGGGGCGCCAGACGGCGCCCGCGGACTCGCCGGTCTTCAACCCGGCCTTCGACGTGACGCCGGCCGAGCTGATCACGGCCATCATCACCGAGCGCGGCATCTCCCGCCCCCCGTACGCGTTCACGTAGCGTCAGCGTTCTGATACGGTGAGTCGCGTGACCACTTTCGCTTCCGGAAGGAGCCCTCGATGAAGAAGTACTACCTCATGGCCCCGGGTCCGACCCCGGTGCCGCCCAGCGTGCTGCTCGCCATGGCGCAGCCCATGATCCACCACCGGACGGCCGAGTACGCGGCGCTCTTCACCGGGGTGCGGGCGGGGCTCAAGCGCCTCTTCCAGACGACCGGGGAGGTGATCCCCTTCGTGTCCTCCGGGACGGGCTCCATGGAGGCCGCGGTGGTCAACACGCTCTCGGCCGGAGACACCGTGCTGGCGCTCCGGGCCGGCAAGTTCGGCGAGCGCTGGGAGGAGATCTGCCGCGCCTACGGTGTGACCGTGGTGTCGATGGCAGCGCCCTACGGCCAGACGGTGTCCGCGGAGACGGTTGCGGAGGCGCTGCGCAGGCACCCCGAGGCGCGCGCCGTGCTCATGCAGCATAGCGAGTCCTCGACGGGCGTGCTCCACGATGTCCAGGGGATTGCCGCCGCGACGCGGGGGACCCCGGCCATCCTCATCGTGGACGCCGTCTCGAGCCTCGGCATCGCCGACCTTCGCCTGGACGAGTGGGGCGTGGACCTCGTGGTGGCGGGGTCCCAGAAGGGCCTGATGCTGCCACCCGGCCTGTCCTTCTGCGCGCTCTCAGAAAAGGCCTGGGGGCACGTCACGGCGTCGCGGCTGCCCAGGTACTACTTCGATCTCGCCGCCGAGGGGAAGTCGGTGGCGAAGAACGATGCCCACTTCACGCCGGCGGTGTCGATCATGCTGGGACTGCGCGAGGTGCTGCGGATGCTCGACGCCGAGGGGCTGCCGAACGTCTTCCGGCGCCACGAGCGGCTGGCGCGCGCCACGCGGGCCGGCGTGGAGGCGCTCGGGCTCGAGCTCTTCGCCAAGGCCAGTCCGAGCCCGGCGCTGACCGCCGTGGTGGCGCCCTCCGGGATTGACAGCCAGAAGGTGCTCGGCGCCTACTCGGCCTCCCACAACATCACCATCGCCGGCGGCCAGGGGGCGATGAAGGGCCGGGTCTTCCGGCTCGGGCACATGGGTTACGTGGGCGACTTCGACGTGATCACGGCGCTCTCGGCACTGGAGCAGGTGCTTCACGAGCTCGGCCACCCCGTGGACTTCGGTGCGGCCGTCAGGGCCGCCCAGAAGGTGTTCGCGGAGCGCGGCTGAGCCGGGAGCGGTCTGGTAGAATCAGCCGTTGACCATGGGCCTCAGACTCTTGCTCCTCCGTCACGCCGAGACCGCCTGGAACCGGGAGCGCCGCTACCAGGGCTGGACGGACACCGGTCTGTCCGATGCCGGGCGCGGCCAGGCCGAGGCCGCCGGGCGCGCGCTCGCCGGCACCCCGCTCCAGGCCGTCTACGCGAGCCCGCTGTGCCGGGCGCAGGACACCGCCGCCGCCGTCGCTGCGCCCCATGGGCTTGTGGTCCGCGCGGCCGAGGCCTTCAAGGAGATGGGCTTCGGCCGCTGGGAGGGGCTCACGGTGGACGAGGCGCGCGCCCAGGACCCTGCCCTCTATCGCGCCTGGCTCGAGACGCCACACCTGGCCTCGCCGCCGGGGGGCGAGAGCCTCGAGGAGGTCAAGCGGCGGGTGCTGGCGGGGCTCGATGCGCTGCGGAACGAGCACGACGAGGAGACGGTGTGCCTCGTGGCCCACGGCATCACGGCGCGCATCCTGATCCTCGAGGCCCTGGGTCTGCCGCTGGCGCGGATCTGGTCGCTCCACGTCTCCTCGGCGGGCATCTCGGAGCTCGAGTTCCGGCCGGACTGGACCGCGCTGCACCGGATGAACACGCTCGTCCACCTTGACGCCGTCCTGGCCGGGCGGTAGGAGTCCCCGCGGTGGAGCGCCGGCCGCAACAGACCCAGCTGCCCAAGGGCGTCAAGATCTACCTCCCCGACGAGGCCGCGCAGAAGCGCGTCGTCGAGGAGCGCCTGCTGGGCGTCTTCCGCCGCTGGGGGTACCGCGAGGTGGTGACGCCCACCTACGAGTACTTCGACGTGCTGTCCCAGGGGACGGACCACGACCTCCAGGAGGGCATGTTCAAGATGGTGGACCGCGAGTCGGGGCGGCTCCTGGCTCTCCGCGCGGACATCACGCCCCAGATCGCGCGCATCGTGGCCACGCGGATGCGGGACGAGCCCAAGCCCCTCCGTCTCGCGTACGTCACCAACGTCTTCCGGTACGACGAGCCTCAGGTGGGCCGCTACCGGGAGTTCTACCAGGCGGGCGTCGAGCAGGTGGGCCTGCCGAACCCGGAGGGCGATGCCGAGATGATCGCCATGACGGTGGAGTGCCTGCGCGCGCTCGGGCTCGACCAGTTCCAGCTCGACGTCGGGCAGACGGACTTCTTCCGCGGCATCCTCGAGGACCTCGCCGTGGACGAGACGACGGCGGGCCGGCTCCGCTCGGCGCTCTCGCGCAAGGACGTCTCGGCCCTCGAGCGGCGAGTGGAGGAGCTGGGCGCGCCGGCGGCCGTGACCGAGCTGCTCCTGGCGCTGCCCTCGCTGTACGGCCGCGGCGAGGTGATCGCGCGCGCCGAGCGGCTCGTGAAGAACGCGCGCTCGGAGGCGGCGCTCCGCAACCTGTCCGAGGTGTACCGGCTGCTGGGGCTGTACGGCCTGGCCGGCGCGGTGCTGCTCGATCTCGGCGAGGTGCGCGGCTTCGACTACTACTCCGGGGTGCACTTCGAGGCCTACGTCACCGGGCTCGGGGCGGCGCTGGCGGGGGGCGGGCGCTACGACCAGATGCTGGGGCGCTTCGGCTACGACTGCCCGGCGACGGGCTTTGCCGTCGAGGTGGGGCGGGCGCTCCTGGCCATGGACTCCCAGGGCGCGGCGGCGGCGCTGCCCGGGCCGGACTTCTTCATCATCGACTTCACCGCGGACAAGACGCGGGCACTGGCGCTCGCGCGCCGGTACCGCGATCTCGGCGCCGCGGTGGCGCGGGACATCATCAGTCGAGGGATCGAGGACTCCATCGCCCATGCGCGCCAGCAGCGCGCGCGCTGGGTGCTCGTGATCGGAGGAGGCCGGACCGAGCCCGACGAGGTGCGCGTGGTGGACCTCTCGGTGGATGAGGAGCGGACGTGCGCCGTCGCCGATCTTCTCGCCGATCCCGCGCGGCACTTCCCCGTATTCCGACCCGAGAGCGGGAGTCGCGGCCATGCCTAACATCGTGGTGGTGGGCGCCCAGTGGGGCGACGAGGGCAAGGGGAAGGTCGTGGACGTGCTGGCCCCGCACGTGGACGTGGTGGTGCGCTACCAGGGCGGCAACAACGCGGGGCACACGGTGGTCGTGGGGAAGGAGAAGTTCGTGCTCCAGACCATCCCCTCGGGGATCCTCCACCGCGGCTGCCGCTGCGTGATCGGCTGCGGCGTCGTCATCAACCCGGCCTCGCTCATCGACGAGATGGAGGCGCTGGTGCAGCGGGGTGTCTCCCTGGACGGCAACCTCTACATCTCCAAGAACGCGCACCTCATCATGCCCTACCACCCGGCACTGGACCGCGCGGCGGAGTCGCAGGCCGGCAAGCGCCGCATCGGCACCACGGGCAAGGGCGTGGGGCCGGCCTACGCGGACAAGGCCGCGCGCGTGGGCATCCGCATGGCGGACCTCCTGGACGAGCAGCTCTTCCGGGACAAGCTCGAGTTCAATATCCGCCAGAAGAATCGGCTCCTGCGCGAGATCTACGATGCCGAGGAGTTCACGGTGGAGGCGATCCTCGGGCCGTACCTCCGCTACGCCGGGTGGCTGGCGCCCTACATCACGGACACGGCCCTGCTGCTCTCGCGCTGGATCGACGGCGGCGCCTCCGTCATGTTCGAGGGAGCGCAGGGCACCATGCTGGATGTGGACCACGGGACCTACCCGTTCATCACCTCGTCGAGCACGACGGCCGGGGGCGCGTCCACCGGGTCCGGCGTGCCGCCCACGAAGATCCACGGGGCGCTCGGCATCTCCAAGGCGTACTGCACCCGCGTGGGCGGCGGCCCGTTCCTGACGGAGGTCTCGGGCGACCTCGCCGACCTCCTGCGCACCCGCGGCAACGAGTTCGGCTCGGTCACCGGACGGCCCCGGCGCTGCGGCTGGGTGGACGCCGTCGGGCTCCGGTATGCCGCCCGCATCAACGGTCTCGACGCGTTCGCCATCACCAAGCTCGACGTGCTCGACGCCTCCGAGACGGTGAAGATCTGCGTGGGGCATCGGTACCGCGGCGAGGTCTTCACGGAATTCCCCGAGGAGGAGCGCATCTGGCACGAGGCGGCGCCCGTCTACGAGGAGCTGTCGGGGTGGCAGACCTCGACCCACGGCATGCAGGACTATGCCGAGCTGCCCACCAAGGCGCGGGAGTATCTCGAGCGGCTCTCCGAGATCGTCGGCGTCGGCATCGCGCTGGTCTCCACCGGCCCCGTCCGTGACGACACGATCATCGTCGCGGGCTCGGCGCTGTCCCGCTGGTTCCCGTCGCTCGGCCGCGCGGCCTCCCCGTAGCGCGCGCTCGAGCCGCCCGGCCTTGACGGGGCTCTGCGCGGCGGGTAGGTTGGGCGCAGGGGAGGGCTGGGTGTGACGTGTCCGCGGTGCCAGAGCGGCAACCGCCCGGGAATCAAGTTCTGCGAGGAGTGCGGGGCCCGCCTGGCCCTCGCATGCCCCTCCTGCGGCGCCGAGGTCCTCCCGGACCGGAAGTTCTGCGGCGCTTGCGGCGGGGCCCTGGCCGAGAGGCCCGCCGGCCGGACCGCCTCGCCACAGGCCTACACCCCGAAGCACCTCGCCGAGAAGATCCTCGTCTCCAAGAGTGCGCTGGAGGGCGAGCGCAAGCAGGTCACCGTGCTCTTTGCCGATCTCAAGGGCTCCATGGAGCTGCTCGCCAACCGCGACCCGGAAGAGGCCCGCCGGCTCCTGGACCCGGTCCTCGATCGGATGATGGAGGCCGTCCACCGCTACGAGGGCACTGTGAACCAGGTCATGGGCGACGGGATCATGGCGCTCTTCGGGGCGCCCCTCGCCCACGAGGACCACGCGGTGCGCGCCTGCTATGCCGCGCTCCGGATGCAGGAGACGGTGGGGGGGTACGCCGAGGAGCTGCGCCGGACCCAGGGGCTCGACGTCCAGATCCGCGTGGGCCTCAATTCCGGCGCGGTGGTGGTCCGCTCCATCGGCAGCGACCTGCACATGGACTACACGGCCGTGGGGCAGACCACGCACCTCGCCGCGCGCCTGGAGCAGCTCGCCCGTCCCGGGACGACGCTGATGACGGCCAACACCCTCCGGCTCGCCGAGGGCTATGTGGAGGTCCATCCGCTGGGGCCCGTGCCGGTGAAGGGCCTCGCCGATGCCGTGCAGGTCTATGAGATCGTGGGCGCGGGGCCGGTGCGCTCCCGGCTGCAGGCCGCCGCCGCCCGCGGACTCTCCCCCTTCGTGGGGCGCGATGGGGAGATCGACGTGCTGCGCCAGTCGCTGGAGCCCGTGCAGGACGGCCACGGGCAGATGGTGGCCGTCGTCGGCGAGCCTGGCGTGGGCAAGTCGCGGCTCTTCTGGGAGTTCACCCACTCGCATCGGCTTCACGGCTGGCTGATCCTCGAGGGGAGCGCTGTGTCGTATGCGCGGCTCACCTCCTACTACTCGGTCGTCGATCTCCTCCGCGGCTACTTCCAGATCGACGATCGCGACGACGCCCGCAGGATTCGCGAGAAGGTCACGGGCAAGCTTCTCACGCTGGACGAGGCGCTTCGGCCCACGCTGCCGACCTTCCTCGAGCTCCTGGACGTGCCCGTGGAGGACCCGGAGTGGCAGGCGCCCGATCCGCCGCTCCGCCGCCAGCGGACGCTGGAGGCCGTCAAGCGGCTCCTCCTCCGCGAGAGCCAGGTGCAGCCGCTGGTGCTGGTGTTCGAGAACCTCCAGTGGATCGACTCCGAGACCCAGGCCTGTCTCGGCCACCTCGTCGAGGCCCTGCCGACGGCGCGTGTCCTGATCCTGGTCAATTACCGGCCGGAGTACGAGCACCCGTGGGGCGGCCGGCGCTACTACACCCAGCTCCGCCTCGATCCGCTCCCGCCCGTCACCGCGGGCGCCCTCCTGCGCGCGCTCCTGGGAGACGACGCTTCGCTCGAGCCCGTCAAGCGCCTGCTGATCGAGGGCACCGAGGGCAACCCGTTCTTCATCGAGGAGGGCGTCCGCATGCTCATCGAGACGCAGGTCCTCGCCGGGGAGCCCGGTGCCCATCGTCTGGCAAAGGCGCTCACGACCATCGAGGTGCCCGCCACGGTGCAGGCGGTGATCGCCTCGCGCATCGACCGGCTCGCCCCCGAGGAGCGGCGGCTCCTGCACGCCGCCTCCGTCATCGGCAAGGACGTGCCGCTGGTCCTCCTGCGCGCCGTGGCGGACCTGCCGGAGGACGCCCTGCGCGAGAGCCTCACGCGGCTTCAGGCGGCCGAGTTCCTCTACGAGACGGGGCTGTACCCCGATCTCGAATACACCTTCACCCACGCGCTGACGCACGACGTGGCCTACGGCACGCTGCTCCAGGAGCGGCGCCGCGCGCTCCACGCCCAGATCCTCAGGACCATCGAGCGCCTGTCTCCCGATCGCCACGCCGAGCAGGCCGAGATGCTGGCCGATCACGCGTTCCGCGGCGAGGTGTGGGACAGGGCCGTGCCCCACCTCCGCAAGGCCGGCGCCAAGGCGGCGGCGCGCTCCGCCAACGTGGAGGCCGTCGTGTATCTGGAGCGGGCGCTCACCGCCCTGGGGAAGCTGCCGGAGAGCCGCGAGACGACGCAGGAGGGCATCGACCTGCGCCTGGAGCTGCGGCCGCCGCTGCTCCAGCTGGGGGATCTGCCGAAGGTGCTCGCGGTGTCGCAGCAGGCCGAGAACATGGCCAAGCTGATCGGCGACGAGGCGCGGCTGGCGCGGGTGTATAGCTACCTGATCAATTACCACTACCTCAAGGGCGAGCCGGAGATGGCCATCGCCTACGGCGAGCGCTGCCTCGCCATCGGCGAGGCCGGGGCCGACGCGGCGCTGCAGGCGATGGCGCGCAGCTACATCGGCTACAGCTATCACGCGCGGGGTCAGTACCGTGAGGCCGAGACGATCCTCGCCCGGAACGTGGAGAAGCTCGAGGCCATGCGCGCCCTCGAGGGCGCGGGGCCCCAGACGGTGATCTCCTACGTGAGCTCGAGCGGCTGGCTCGCCTTCACGCTGGCCGAGCTCGGGGACTTCGACCAGGCGCGCGCCTGCGCCGACACGGCCGAGCGGACGGCGGAGGCCGAGCGCCACGCCTACGCCCAGGCGATCGCGTGGAGCCTCGGGGGGCTCGTGGCGCTACAGCGCGGGCATCTGGACCGGGCGCTGCACTTGCTGGAGAAGAGCCTCGAGACCTGCCGGACCAAGCAGCTCACGGTATGGCAGCCGATCCCGTCATCGCTGCTCGGGCTCACTCAGGTCCTTCTCGGCCGGCCGGAAGAAGGGCTGCGTCTCCTGGAGGACGGGGTCGCGCGCACCGAGGCGCTCGGCGTGAAGGCGTACCTCGCGCTCTGGGCGGCGCAGCTCGGCGAGGGCCTCGTCGCCGCCGGCCAGGCCTCCCGCGCGTTCGCGGCGGGCGAGAAAGCGCTCAGCCTCGCCATCGCCCACAAGGAGCGCGGCCACCAGGCCCGCGCGCTCCGGCTCCTGGGCGAGGTCGCCCTGCGCAGCCATCCGCCGGATCTGGCGAAGGCGGGGCAGGACTTCGCCCAGGCCCTCGCGCTGGCGGAGGAGCTCGGCATGCGCCCGCTCGCCGGTCGGATCCGCCTCGGGCTCTGCCAGCTCCACCTCGAGACGGGACACCGCCCCCAGGCCGAGGAGCACCTGATCGCCGCACTCGCCCTGTTCCGCTCGCTCGACATGCGCTTCTTCCTCGCGCAGGCGACGGCCGAGCTCAAGCGCCTCGGGCACATCTTCGTCGTGGCCCACCACAACCTCGGTCTCTTCGAGTTCCTCAAGGAGAAGTTCGCCGGCGATGGCGAGGTGACGGTGATCCTGGATCGGCGGGGCAGCGAGCGCCGGGGCGACGGGCCCCCTTCCGCCTCCGAGCGGGGCCGTGCCGAGCGCCGTTACCCCGGCTCGGGTGACGGCGCCCTGCGCCTGCGGGGCCTGGTCGTGCTCCCGCGCGAGGCGGGCCCACCGCCGGCGCGCTTCTCCGAGTAGGGGAGGTCAGCTCGTCCGTCGGTAGGACGGCCGGCTGCCTCCCCCCTCACAGACCCGAGCGTGCGGAATTGCCGCACTCGGTTCCTCAGACATGACTCACCGCACCGACCCAGGGCCGAGCGATATACGGCCGCTGCAACGGGTACGCGACGAGAAGTTCTGCGTAACGGCGCCAGGGCAGCGTCCGCCCGCGGGTCCGCCGGTTGAGCCACTTACGCCAGAGCCTCCGAACAGTCCGATAAAACTCCCACAACCGCCGGAAGTTCGTCGGCCGCCCGTAGTACTGGTAGTGGCCCCGCAACATCGCGTTGAGAGCCGCCCACTGCTCCACGACCGGCTTGTGCCGGTGTCGCTGACACCATGCCGAAACCCGTTTCAGGCTCCGGCGCAGCCGCTTCCGCATCGTCCGCACGTGGATGGTGAACTTCCCCCGCCGGCTTCGCCGACAGACGTGGGTAAACCCGAGAAAATCAAACGTGGCCGGCTTCGGCCCCCCGCCCGCTTCCGACTTCGTCAGCGCGGCCCGCCCAAACTCGATCAGGCGAGTCTTGTCCGGGTGCAGCCTCAGCCCGTACTTCTCGAACCGCTTCCTCAGCACCTCCAGCACCCTCTCGGCATCCTCCCGATACTGAAAACAGCAAATGAAGTCGTCCGCGTACCGAATTTCGTAGGCCTCGCCCCGCAGCCGCGGCTTCACCACGTCCTCGAACCACTCGTCGAGCACGTAGTGCAGGTAGATGTTGGCCAGCAGCGGACTAATCACCTGCCCCTGGCCCACCCCCGTCTGCGTGACCAGCAGCCGTCCGTCCTCCAGTACCCCGACGTTGATCCATTTCCCGATCAGCCGGAGTATGCCCCCGTCCCGCACCCGCTTCTCGATCAACTCCATGAGCTGGCTCCTCACGATCGTATCGAAGTACGCACTGATGTCCGCTTCCAGCACATAGCCGACCGGCCGCCGACAGATCACCCGGCCGATCTCGTCGAGCGCCTCCTGCGCGTTGCGCCCCGGACGGAAGCCGTACGAACACCCCAGGAAATCCTGCTCGTAGATCGCCGTGAGCAGCTCCAGCGCCGCCTTCTGCACGATCTTGTCCTCCAGGGCGGGTATGGAGATCGGTCTCTCCGTCCCCTCCTCTTTCGGGATGTAGACCCTGCGTAGCGGCTGCGCCCGGTACTGCCCGCTCTCCAGCCGATCGTGGAGCTCCTCCAGATTCTCCCTGACGTGCCCGCCGTACTCCGCGTACGTGACACCATCCACGCCCGCGCTCGCGTCCTTCCGCAAACCCATCCATGCGCGCTCCAACGCCGTCACCGTCAGAAGATGAGCGATCGAGGTAAACTGAAGTGTCTTGTTCGCCCGAGCCCGTGCGGCTATTCGGTCGAGTCCCGTTGACATGTTTGCTCGATCTCTGAGTACCGCCATGTCGCCCTCGACCGGTACGTCGGTCTGTTCCCTCCTTCCCTCCCGTGGGTCCCGGCTCTCACCAGTTCCCCACGCTCGTTGGTACTACGAGGTCGTAAGACTCCTCCACGCCCGTCCCGGCCGTCTCCGGTCTCCCTCGACGGCCCGGTACCTCTCCGCTGAATGCCCGTTCGTTCCCCTGGCCAGGGCATTCACCCAGCCGGGGCCTGGCCCGTTGCTGTCAGGCGCGCCATGCCTGCTTGGTACGGGAGGAGACGGGAGGTCTCCCAGGTTCCTGGAGAATCCCTGTGAAAGCGTGCCCCGGGCTAGGGACTCCGGCGGCTCCCAACGACCTCGCCGTATCGGTCGTCCGGATGCTGTCTTCCGCCAGGCTAACGGCGTCGACATCCGCCACGGTAAACGATTTCGGAGCTGCACCCTCGCGGCCCGCTTCCTCGCTGCCTACGCTTCGCCCCCGCCAGTCGCCCGACGAGAGGCAAGGCTCGCTACCGGCCTGCCCGCTACGGCTTTGGCCGGGCTGGACTCTCACCAGCTGGACTCTTTCGAGAGGTTTCCGTCAGCTCATGTCGACTTCCCCCTCTCCCAGGCTTAGCCTGGCGCGATAGCCTGGATTTCCACGGAGCGGAATTCCCCTAAGAACTGCCCGAGATCGGCCTCTGTTTGGCCTCCTCGCCGGCGCGGTTGAAGCGTGGGCCGAGTGCAGTGTCGGCAGCCGCCGTTCCCTCGTAGTTCGGGTCGGCGA
>JACPCX010000156.1:0-18444 GCA_016184305.1 Candidatus Rokuibacteriota bacterium
AGCCGACATGAACGGTGTCCGGCGTGGCCCAGGCCGGGGCGGCGCCGTCGGTGGGGCGCACCTTGACATGAGCGTCCAGACTCGGACGGGCCCCGCGTCCCCAGGAGCCCCAGGAGCCGATGGCACAGCGATCGATCACGGGATCACCTCATCCGCCCGTAGCAGCAGGGACTGCGGGATCGTCAGCCCGAGCGCCTTCGCGGCCTTGAGATTGATCACCAGCTCGAACTTCGTCGGCTGCTCGATCGGCAGGTCGGCGGGCTTGGCGCCCTTGCGGATCTTGCAGCGTCTCGGGTCAGGCTTTGACTTCTGAACGACTGCGCGGTGTTGCCGAAGCATGGTTGGGCGGCGGGTTGGGCGGCGGGGTCAGGCTTTGGCATCTCACTCTCGCAGGAGAGCGGTGACTGCCCCCTCAACAGCCGCGAGCTTGTTGTTGATCACATCCCACAAGATGTCGACGTCGACCCCGAAGTATTCGTGGATCAGGATGTCCCGGAGCCCGGCGATCTTTTGCCACTCGATCTCTGGACGGCGAGCCCGGAGATCTGTCGGGAGGCGCTTGACGGCTTCGCCGACGACCTCGAGGTTCCGCACCACCGCGTCGACCGTCATGTCGTCCGCCGCAAACGCATCCTTGGACAGACCTCCCGTGTATCGGCGGATTCGTGCGATGGCCCCCAGGATGTCTTCGAGGTAGACCCTAGAGTCCCGGGGCATGGAGGGCTTCGCTGAGGATCCTCTCCCGTAGTTGCGGCTTGATGGTGTCCTTCAGGACCAGGTCCACCCGGCCATCGAACAAGTGCTCGAGAAAAGCCTTGAGATTCATGTACGCATCGAACGACTTCGTGTCGAACTCGACGACGAAGTCGAGGTCGCTCTGCTCTGTCGCAGTGCCCCGAGCGCCGGATCCGAACAGGCCGAGGGAGCGGACCCCGTGCCGCCGGATCGCCGGGGCGTTCTGCTCGAGCATACGGAGAATTTCGCTGGTCGTGAGGCCCATTGACGGTTCCCGTCTCATGGTATCCCAGTTCTGGGGTCGGGCTTTGACTTCTGAACGACCGCGAGGTGTCGCCGGAGCAAGGAGATGACGGCGTTCGGCGTGGCCCAGGCCGGGGCGGCGCTGTCGGTGGGGCGCACCTTGACATAAGGGGCCAGACTCGGACGTGCCTCGCTTCCCCAGGACCCGATGGCACAGCGATCTGGGACGATTCCGCGTACCGCCTCAGGGAAGCGGCGGTGCCTCGGGACGGCGCCATCGCCGGAGAAACCGCCACACCTCCTCGGCGGCGCTGATGACGCTCGTGTCGCGACCCATGATGCGCTCGGGAAGCTGCGACGGTCCGCCCGGCCAGCCGTGGCCGGCGCCGGTGAGCTTCCAGAGCCCGACCTCGGCGCCGCCGGCGCACGGCCCCCACACGAGCAGCGTCGCGGTGTGCCCGGCATCGCGCCCGCCTGCCGGCGCCGTGCGACGCTCGGCCACGCGGGGCTCCCCGGGGCAGCCGTCGTGGGCGACCCAGCGCGCCAGCTCGGGCTCGACCGCGCGATGAGCGATGCGCGTGCTGGTGAAGGGAAACGGTGGCCCCAGACCGCCCGCGTAGAGAGCCCGCGGGTCATCCACTGGTGTACGGTAGCGACCGTGACCGCCAACCCCCGTCCGGATTCCCGGTTCGTCCGCGTGGACGGCTGCGACCTCTGCCGGGCGGTGCGGATCACCCCCTGGTACTGGGAGGACGAGATCTGCTGGATCGCCGAGTGCGAGATCTGCGAGGTGCCGATGGTGGTCTGGCGCTACCACGGGACCGAGCCCCCCGCCGAGCACGTCGCGCACATGCGCGAGCGCTTGCGGGACGTCGCGGCGACGCAGCTCGGGGAGTTCTGGGTGGACGCCCACATGCGCAACATTCCCGACCACTATCGTGTCGGCGATCATCATCGCCAGGATCGTGGTCGCGACCTCGCTGCGGTGGTGCGTGGCGTGGTTGACCACGTGCTGGAGGAGGTGCCAGAGCGGCTGGCTAAAGGGCGTGCCGTCTGTCGCCTTGTAGGCCAGCGTCCGCCTGAGGTCCGCGGTGCCGAGCGCCGTGACGAAGGCCCGCTGCTCGGCTTCCAGCGCGTCCCACCGCTTTCTGAGTTCGGCCAGGCTCGCGAAGTCGGCATCGCCGTAGAGCTTGGTCGGCGAGTTGCCCTTCCAGCGATCGAGCCAGATCCGGTCGGCGCCGTAGATGTGGGCGAGCATGCCCTTGAGCGTCGGGAAGCTGAACTGCTTGCCGACTTCCTTCTTCGCGATGTCCTCGCCCAGCGCAGCCACCTCGTCGAAGTGCTTGCGGTTGCCCCACCAGTGATAGCCCCAGATGCCACGGATCAGCTCGAGCTCCATGACGCGCCTCCTAGTCGAGGACGGCGACGGTGTCGCCTTCCTGGACGGTCTGCCCCTCGGCGACCTTGATCTCCTTCACCTTGCCAGCCCTCGGCGCCTCCACCGGGATCTCCATCTTCATGGACTCCAGCACGATCACCGGGTCGCCGGCGGCCAGCGAGTCACCGACCCTGCTCGTGGTCTGGAAGACCATGCCCGTGATGTGAGCCTTCACGTCCTCAGCCATTGAACGCTCCTTGTTCGGCCATGCGGGTGTGGGTGCGCCCCTCGCGGAACGCCGGGCCCCGCGTCACGCGCAGGTGGAAGGGAATGGCGGTCTTCGGGCCCTCGACGACGAAGGCTCTCACCGCCGCCTCCATGCGGGCGATCGCCTCCTCGCGCATCGCGCCCACGGCCACCAGCTTGGCCAGCAGCGGGTCGTAGTGTACCGAAACCAGGCAGCCTTCGGCGACCCCCTTTTCTGCTGGATCACGCGCCACGAGGGGCCGACGAGAACGAGCCCCGCTTCCTCGCAGGCCTGGACGAAGGGCCAGTTCTCAGAGACGAAGCCGTGGCGGGAGCCTGTCCTCGCTGAGGCTACCGGCCACGGCCGGCTTCGCCGCCGAGTTCCTGAGGTTTCTCGGCGCCTGGCAACCGCGCCATCCGTGGTGGCTGTTTCCGGGTGTTAGGAGATTCCCCGCGCGGCCCGGGCCCTCGGCCCCTTGCCCGGTGCCCCAGGGCCGCTCCTTGACTGCGCGCCCACGCCGGGGGCAGGATGCCCTGAGGCCGAAGGGCCATCGCTGCAGCCACCCCTCGCCTTCTCCCCCATGATGCTGGCGTTCCCGGGTGCCGGGTCGAGGTTCCGGGGGTCCCGGGTTCCCCCGGAGGGGCCGGAGGGAAGGTCCGGCCCGTGACTGCTTCCCAGCCCACGAGCCCACGGAGGACGATCAATGGCCCTCGACGCCACGGCGTACCGCAACTTCAAGCAGGAGATGACCGGGTTCATCTGGAAGGAGCTCGACCCGTACGAGCACGAGATCGAGCGGACCGGGGAGATCCCCCGCGACGACCTCTTCCCGAAGCTCCGGCGGATGCGGTGCTTCGGGCTCACGGTGCCGGAGGCGTACGGCGGCGTCGGGCTGTCCGTCTCGCAGTACGTCCCGATCCTCGCCGAGCTCTCGAAGATCCACGGCGGCATCCGCGTGATCGTGCACGTCCACAACATGACCGCGAAGGCGGTCGCCGCGCTCGGCAGCGAGGAGCAGAAGCGGGCGCTGCTGCCGAAGATCGCCACGGGCGAGTGGTCGGTCGCGTTCGGGCTCACGGAGCCCGACGCGGGCACCGGCCGGGACCTCAAGACGCGCGCGGTCCGCGACGGCGATCACTTCGTGGTGAACGGCAGGAAGCACCTCATCACCAACTCCGAGTTCGCCAGCCACTTCATGGTCTTCGGCTACACGGATCCGAGCCGTGGCGCGCGCGGCATCAGCGCGCTCATGGTCGACCGCGGCACGCCGGGCTTCACCATCGCCGACATGCCGGAGACGATGGGGTGCCGGGGCGGCCAGCACGGCTACCTGACCTTCAAGGACTGCCGGGTGCCCGTCACGAACGTCCTCGGCACGGAAGGCGAGGGCCTGCTGCAGATGACGGCGGCCCTCGAGACCAGCCGGCTCTTCATCGCGGCGACGTCGCTCGGCACGGCCGAGCGCGCGCTCGAGCTCTCGCTGGAGTTCGCGAAGAAGCGCTCGACGTTCGGCAAGCCGATCGCGGAGCGCCAGGCGGTGCAGGCGTACCTGGCCGACATGGCGACGGACATCTACGCCCTGCGCACGATGGTCACCGACGCCGCGCACAAGGCCGACCGCGGCGAGCGCATTCCCGCGGAGGCGTCCATGTGCAAGCTGTTCGGCCTCGAGGCGGTCGGCCGCGTCACCGACCGGGCGCTGCTGGTGCACGGCGGCGTCGGCTACACGCGGAAGTATCCCATCGAGCGGCTCTACCGGGACGCGCGGCTGAACTGGGTCGAGGAAGGCACGCCGACCATCCAGCGCCTCGTCATCGCCCGCGAGTTCCTCGAGGGCTACCGGTGGACGAGCGATCGTGATCTCGGCTGACCCGGCCGCCGTCAGGACGAGGGTCGGCGCCGTGCTCGCCGACCGCGCCGCTCGCGATCCCGGCCACCCGTCCCTCGAGTGCGATCGCGTGGTGCCCGGTTACACCGAGGTGGACGACCGGGATGCCCCGCTCCCGCCGGGGCAGGTCGGCGAGATCGTCTACCGCAGCCACGAGCCGTACACGATGATGCTCGGCTACTACCGGAACCCCGACGCCACGCTCGAGGCCCGGCGCAACTTGGGGTTCCACGCCGGCGACCTCGGCTCCCTCGACGAGGACGGCTATCTGCACTTCGTCGACCGCAAGAAGGACTCGATGCGGCGGCGCGGCGAGAACATCTCGTCGTACGAGGTCGAGAAGGTCGTGAACGACCATCCGGCGGTGCTCGAGTCCGCTGCCGTCGGGGTGCCGGCCGAGCTCGGCGAGGACGAGGCGAAGATCGTCGTCGTGCTGCGCCCGGGAGAGGCGTTGCGACCGGAGGCGCTCGTCGCCTGGTGCGAGCGGCGCGTGCCGAACTTCATGGTCCCGCGCTCCGTCGAGTTCGTCGACGCGCTGCCGAAGACGCCGAACGAGAAGGTCCAGAAGCACCGCCTCCGCGAGACCGCTGTCGCCGGCGCGTGGGACCGCGACCGCGCGGGAGGCCGCGTGGCGCGATAGGAGCCGACCGCATGGATCTCGCGTGCAAGTCCCATTCGGGAACATGGGGGCCTTCCTCGTGGTGGAGGCCGTGGCCCAGTCGGACGGGAGCGTCCGGCCTCGATGGGGCGCGTTCCGCCCGGCTCGGCGGTGCCCTATATCCGGCCGAGGGCCAGGTCGGGCACCCGCTCGAAGTGGCGGCGATTGCGGGTGAGGAGAACCCCGCGCTGCGCCAGCACGATGCCCGCGATCAGGCTGTCTCCCATCCCGATCGCGAGCCCCTGCTTCTCGAGTGTCCGGCGGACCTCGGCAGCGCGGTCGGCAGCGGTCTCATCGAGCGGCAAGCAGGGCAGCGCCGCCAGGAGCTCGGCGATCAGGCCTTGCTGGCGGGGGGTGCGGGCGCCTGCGAGGAGCTCGAACCGGGACATCCGTGTCGGCGATCATCATCGCCAGGATCGTCTGATCTCGGCGGTGGACGCGCGGAGACTCTCCGCCTCCTTCGGTCGGAGCGCTCCCTTCAGCATCAGCGCCCGTTTCCGCGCCCCGCCGCGCCCCTGCTGGGCCTTGAGATACGCCTCCAGGGCTTCGGTGACGAGCTGCGAGAAGCCCTTCTGGCCTCGGCGGGCGGCCAGGGCGAGGAGGCTCGCCCGATGCTCCGGCTTGATCTCGATGGTGGTGCGCATGGTGCGAGTATGCATGCACGTGCATGTAGAAGCAACGAAGTCCTCTCCGGCCCGAGGTCGGGGGGTGTGCCGCGAGCGTCCAACCCAAGCCCGGCCGACGGCCGCTCTCCGCGTCGCCGCCACGCCGCCGCTCGTCCTCTCCCCAGGGGGACTGGTCGGGGCATCGGCGGACCCGGCAGGGTGGTTGCGCGCTGCGTCAACGTGGCGGCGGCGGCATCGGGACGGCTGTGGAGGACGAGTCCCACCCGGGTGGGCCACCGGGGCGAGTGGAGGACAGCCGGGTGCACAGGAATCCAGCTCCCTGCCCCCGCTCCCCCACCGAACGACCTATTGAACCTAGTGCATCCGGCTAAGAATCTGGGAAGGCGGTCGGTCGGGCCCTGAAATTGCTGTAAACTCATCTCGCCCGCTCCGCCGCCCAGGCAATCGAGTCCAGCGGAGCCACGGTGCGAGGCTCAATAATTCGACCCAATGCGTCATTGCGGGAGTGCGACATGACAATGGCTCCGTCCTCACCGCCGCCCCCCACCGCGGCATCGTCGCAGCAGGCGCGCCCGGAGCGGAGGAGCCTCCGCGTCCCCGAGCACACCGTCGAGGTTGTCTCCGACTCCGGCGAGGGCGCCCAGAAGTGCGCCCAGATCTTCGGCCGGGTCTCGGCGAAGATGGGCAACGGCGTGTGGACCGTGGAGATCATCCCCGCCGAGATCCAGCCGCCGGCGCGCACGCCAGAGAGCGCCAGCGGCAACCGCATCCGGATCGGCACGAAGCCGGTAACCAACTGGGGTGACCACGCCGATGTCGTCGTGGCCTTCAACGAGCAGGTCCTCCTCCACCGCCACCGGCTGGGCGCGCTGGCGGAGGACGCCATCATCCTGATCGAGGACCAGTGGGCGACCCATGACGATCCGGACATCCGCAAGGCATGGGCCGACGCCATGGAGGAGCTCGGCGGGCGGTCCTACCGCTTCATCCACGTGCCCATGGAGGAACAGTGCCTCACGGTGACGGACACCCCGCGCCGCGGCAAGAACATGTTCGCGCTCGGTCTGCTGGCGTGGATCTACTCCCGCGACCTCGACAAGATCCGGGAGCTGATCGCCCAGGAGTTCCGCAAGAAGGCACAGGCGCTGTACGACACGAACGTGGCGTTGCTGGAGCTGGGGCACCGCTGGGGCGAGGAGCACCTCGACTTCCGGATCCAGGTGCCCGCGATCGAGGCGGACCGGCCCAGGGTGGTCATGAACGGGAACCAGGCCCTGGCCATGGGCGCCATCGCCGCGGGGATGGAGCTCTGCGCCATGTACCCCATCACCCCCGCGACCTCCGCCTCGCATTACCTGAGCGACATCTTCGAGCGGTTCGGCGGCATCGTCCACCAGGCTGAGGACGAGATTGCGGCCGCCGGGGTCGCGGTCGGCGCGTCGTTCGCGGGCAAGGTGGCCTTCGCCATCACCTCCGGCCCCGGCCTGGCGCTCAAGACCGAGTTCATCGGCCTGGCGGTGATGACCGAGATCCCGCTCGTCGTGGTCGACGTGCAACGTGGAGGCCCGAGCACCGGGTTGCCGACCAAGGTCGAGCAGGGCGATCTCCTGGCCGCCCTGTTCGGCCAGCCGGGCGACGCCCCGCACGTCGTCCTCGCCCCGGCCACCATGGAGGAGTGCTTCCTCTCCATGACGACAGCCCGTCGCATCGCCGAGGCCTTCCGCTGCGTCGTCATCGTGCTCTCGGACGCGAACCTCGCCACCGGCGTGCAGCCCTTCCCGCGGCCGGAGGTGAACGAGCAGTGGCTGGCCCAGTCGCCCGATCTGGGCCCGGTGCGCGAGGGCCTGCGCCCCTACGAGTGGGACCCCGAGCGCGGCCTCTCGCGCCGGGTCATCCCCGGCCAGCCCGGAGGCATGCACACGGTGACGGGCCTGTCCCATGACGAGTGGAGCCACGTGGGCTATACCCCTGACGTCCACGAGCGCGGCTGCGTGATGCGGAGCCGCAAGCTCGCGGTTTTCCAGCAGATGCTCAAGCCGCCCCCGGTCCACGGGGACGACGCAGGCGACCTCCTGATCGTCGGCTGGGGCAGCACGCTCGGCGCGATCGAGGAGGCCGTCGACCGGGCCCGGGAGGAGGGGGTGGCGGTCTCGTCGCTCCACCTCCGGTTCCTTTCGCCGCTCGAGCCGGGGCTCAAGGAGATCTTCCGGCGCTTCAAGAAGGTGATGACGGTCGAGATCAACTACAGCGACGAACCGGACGACCCGTACATCACGGACGAGAACCGCCGGCGCGGCCAGCTCTGCTGGCTCCTCCGCGCCCAGACGCTCGTGGACATCGAGTGCTGGACGCGCGTCCCGGGCGAGCCGCTGCGTCCCGGGCAGATCCTCGAGGCGATCCGGGGTCACGTGCCGCAGGAGGTCACGAGATGATCGACCAGGCGTGCTCGCTGCTGAGCTGCGGCCCCGATGAGGACCGCGAATGGACCATTTCGGACTACGAGAGCGCGGCGGCACGCTGGTGTCCGGGCTGCGGGGACCACGCGATCCTCACCGCAGCGCAGCGGCTCCTCGAGACCGAGCAGCTGCCGCCCGAGCAGACGGTCTTCGTCTCGGGGATCGGCTGCGCGAGCCGGTTTCCGCATTACATGAACACGTACGGCTTCCACGGGATCCACGGCCGGGCCTTGCCGGTCGCGATCGGCGTCAAGCTGCGTCGCCCGGACCTGCACGTCTTCGTGGTCATGGGGGACGGCGACTGCTGCTCCATCGGGGCCGCCCACTGGATCCACACCCTCCGCTACAACCCCGACATCGTTGCGCTCCTGCTCGACAACGGCGTGTACGGGCTCACGAAGAACCAGACGTCGCCCACGAGTCCGAAGGGCAAGGCGAGCAATACGCAGCCGCGCGGCGCGCTCCTGCCCCCGCTGAACCCGCTCTCCGCCACCCTCGGCGTGACGAACGCCTCGTTCGTGGCGCAGACGGGCGACTGGGTCCCCGCCCATCTCTACGCGACGCTGCTGGCGGCGTACCGCCACCGCGGCTTTGCGTTCGTGCGCATCCTGCAACGGTGCCCGCAGTACACGACGGATCTGTTCGAGGGCGCCGTGCGCGATCCGGGGCTGATCGAGCTGCTGGTCCACCCGGACGGGGTCGCCGTCCCCGAGATCGAGCGCCTCTACAAGAATCAGGTGCGGCACGATCCCGCGGATCTCGACGCGGCCCGGCGTCTGGCCGAACCCGACGGGAAGATCCGCCTCGGGGTGTTCTACCGGAATGACACGCTGCCGGTGTACGAGGAGATGCGCGCCGTGCCGACCCGGTCCCACGCCGAGAAGCTCGCCCTGCTCAACACGGAGCTCGACCGCCATGCCGTCTGAGGACCGCGCCGGCCTGGCCCTGGATGCCTTCAAGAAGCCGATCGCCGCGTTCCGCGCGACCCTGGCGGCCACCGCCGACGAGGTCCGCGGCTACCTCGCGACGCGGCAGTCGAGCTGGGAGGGGAAGGTTGCGCGCGTCGGCGCCGAGCTTGGGCCCCTGGCCATCGGGCGGATCGACTTCGAGCGCTTCGCCACCCTCGTGGAAGATCAGCCGGACGCCTCCCCGGCCGCCCTCGAGACCCTCGGCGGCGCCCTCGCGGCGCTGGGCGACCTCGCCGGGCGGAGCGAGCAGCTGTACATTGTCGAGGTCCCTGCCGGCGGGAGCCTCCACGAGGTGGTGGGGCGCGCGCTCGCGGAGATCGGCCGGGCCTTCAGCGCGGCGCGCCTCGTGTCCGAGGTCCGGGCGGGGCGGTTCGAGCCGGACGGTGGCGGTGTCGCGGTGGGGCCGCTGCCCTTCTCGCTGTGGACCAAGGCCGAGCGCCGGCTCGCGCCTCCCCTCGTGGTGCGGGTGCAGGGCCGTGACCTCCGGGCCGCCGGGCTTGCCGAGTTCCTCGACGGGCGCCAGCGCCTTGTCCTCGTGGTCGAGGGCGAGTGCGCCCCGGCGCCGCTCGGACGGCTCATCACGCCGGGGATCTTCGTGCTGCAGAGCGCCGACGGCTCCGGGCTGGACCGCCTCCTGGCCTGGGACGGACCCGGCATTGCCGCGCTCGTCCCGGACTCGGCGGCGCGCTTCGCCCATGACCCGAGCGGCGGAGCGGCAGCGTGGGAGCGCCTCCGCATCGAGTTCCTCCCCGATCGCGCCGCGCGCCGGGCCATCGGGGGCTTGAGTGGGGCGCAGCAGATGGAGGAGATCGAGCTGCTCCGGAGCCTCGCGACCCGCCCGGCGGGTGGCGAGACGCGCCCGGCCGGCCCCGAACCTGCGGATGCTGCCGCGGGGCTTAACGCGGCCGACCCCGCCGACAAGCTCGCGGCGTGGCTCCTGAGCCGTGTGGACCTCTCCGATGCCGGGTGACCCATGGACGCCCTGAGCCCCACGGCCATCGCCGGCTCAGCCGTGATCCTCGGGGGTGTCGGCCTTTTCTTCGCCGCCCTAATCGCGGTCACGAACCGCAAGTTCCGGGTCTGGGAGGATCCGCGCATCGATGTGGTGGCCGGGCTTCTGCCGGGCGCCAATTGCGGCGCGTGTGGCCAGCCCGGGTGCCGGGCTTTCGCGGAACAGGTCGTCCAGGGCGTGATCGTCCCCGCGTTGTGCTCGGTGGCCAGCCCGGACGTCCGCTCGGACATCGCCGGCTACCTGGGGGTTGACGTGGGCCAGGCGGTGCAGCGGGTCGCCCGCCTGCTCTGCGCGGGCGGGCGGGACGCGGCCCCGGACCGCGTGGACTACCGGGGGCTCGGCACGTGCAAGGCGGCGGCCGCGGTGGCCGGCGGCGGCAAGGGCTGTGTGTGGGGCTGCCTGGGCCTCGCCGACTGCGAGGTCGCCTGCACCTTCGACGCGATCGACATGAACGAGGTCGGGTTGCCGGTGGTGGTCCCGGCCAAGTGCACGGCCTGCGGCGACTGCGTCGAGGCGTGCCCGAGGGATCTGTTCACCATCATGCCGATGGAGCAGCGGCTCCTCGTGCAGTGCAAGAGCCTGCTCGAGGGCGAGGCGGCAGACCGCCTGTGCCGGGTCGCCTGCAACGGCTGCGGCAAGTGCGTCCTGGACGCCGCGCCAGGCGTCATCGCGATGAAAAATGGGCTGGCGGTCGTGGACTACGCGCAGAATGACCTTGCGGGGCCTGAAGCCACGCGCCGGTGTCCCACCGGCGCGATCGTCTGGGTGGAGGGCGAGCAGTTCGCCAGGCGCGCCCCCATTGCGGCGGCCGTCCGGCCCGCCGAGGAGGCAGTGGCATGAAATTCCGCAAGCACGGGGCTCCTTCCGCCCCGCCGAAGTACCCGGGGATCCCGACTGCGGTCGACGGCAGCGCCGCCGTCGTCGAGATGGAAACGGCGGCGAGCGAGGCGGCCGGCGCGTACCCGATCACGCCCTCCACCCAGATGGGCGAAGGCTGGGCGGCCGCCCTCGCTGCCGGCAAGACCAACGTCAACGGGCGCCACCTGCTCTTCTTCGAGCCCGAGGGCGAGCACGCCGCCGCCGCCGTCACCGCCGGGATGAGCATGGTCGGCCTGCGCGCCACCAACTTCTCGAGCGGGCAGGGCATCGCCTACATGCACGAGTCGCTCTACGCGGCGGTGGGCAAGCGGCTGACCTACGTGCTCAACATCGCCGCCCGCGCCATCACCAAGCACGCGCTCAATGTCCACGCCGGCCACGACGACTATCACGCGGTGGACGACACCGGCTTCTTCCAGCTCTTTGCCAAGAACGTGCAGGAGGGGGCCGACCTCAACCTGGTCGCCCACCGGATCGCCGAGCTGTCGCTGAACCCCGGCATCTGCGCCCAGGACGGCTTCCTCACCAGCCACGTCATCGAGTCGTGCCGGCTGCCCGAGCGCGAGCTGGTGCGCGAGTTCCTCGGGGATCCATCGGACATCATCGAGTCTCCGACGCCGACCCAGCGCCTCGTCTTCGGCGAGCGCCGCCGCCGGATCCCCGAGATGTTCGACCTGGACAGCCCGACCATGCTCGGCGTCGTCCAGAACCAGGACGCCTACCAGCAAGGCGTGGCCGCGCAGCGCCCGTTCTACTTCGACCACGTGGCGGCCCTGGCCGACCGCGCCTTCGACGAGTACGCGGCGCTCACCGGCCGGCGCTACGCGCGGGCCTCCGGCTACCGCATCGAGGACGCCGAGTACGTGATCATCGGCCAGGGCTCGGTGGTGTGGAATGCCGAGGCGGTGGCCGACCACCTGCGCGCGACGCGGAAGCTGCGGGTCGGCGTCGTCAACCTGACCATGTTCCGGCCCTTCCCGGCCGACCTCCTCGTCGCGCTGCTGCGCGGCAAGCGGGGCGTCGTCGTCCTCGAGCGGGTGGACCAGCCGCTCGCGGTGGACGCGCCGCTCTTGCGCGAGATCCGGGCGGCGATGGGCAAGGCCGTCGAGAACGGGCGGGCCCGGGGCGGGAGCCTGGCCCATCCCGGGCTTCCGGCCTGTGCCCCGGACGAGGTGCCCGATTTCTACTCCGGATGCTTCGGGCTCGGCAGCCGTGACCTGCAGCCCACCGACCTCATCGCCGCGGTGGACAACATGCTCGATGGCGGCACGCAGCGCCGCCAGTTCTACCTCAGCATCGAGTTCATCCGGCCGAAGACGCGGCTGCCGAAGCTGCAGATCTGGCAGGAGCGGCTGCTCGAGAGCTACCCGGACATCGCCGGCCTGGCGCTGGCGCCGGCGGCCGACGTCAACCTCCTGCCCGCAGGCTCGCTCTCGCTCCGCATCCACTCGGTGGGGGGCTGGGGCGCGATCACGATGGGCAAGAACCTCGCGCTGACGGCCGCGGAGCTGCTCGGCCTGCACATCAAGGCCAACCCGAAGTACGGCTCGGAGAAGAAGGGCCAGCCGACCACGTTCTACGCCACCCTGGCCCGGGAGCCCATCCGGCTCAACTGCGAGCTGCGTCACGTGGACGTCGTGCTCTCCCCCGATCCCAACGTGGCCCGCCACTCCGACCCGCTGGCCGGGCTCGCCGAGGGCGGGGTGTTCGTCATCCAGAGCGATCGCTCGGGCGAGGAGCTGTGGGCGAGCTTCCCGATGCGGATCCAGCGCGCCCTCAAGGACCGGAAGATCCGCGTCTACTCCCTGGACGCTTTCCGCATCGCCAGCGACGAGGCGTCCGGGGCCGAGCTCCGTTACCGCATGCAGGGCGCGGCCTTCATGGGCGCGTTCTTCCGGGTGGCCCCGTTGCTGCAGGGCCAGGGCATCGACGAGGCCAAGCTCTTCGCCGAGATCCGCAGCCAGCTCGTGAAGAAGTTCGGACGGCTCGGCGCCCACGTGGTCGAGGAGAACCTGCGCGTCATCCGCCGCGGCCACGACGAGGTCCGCGAGCTCGACGTGGCCGCGTACGAGGTGTCCACGACCGAGATCGGGCGCGTTCCCGAGCGCCCGGGCCGGCTCGATGGAGACCGGAGCCAGAGCCCCCTCGGCAGCCCCGGGCGGTTCTGGGAGCAGGTCGGCTCCCTCTACGCGACCGGCCAGGATGGGATCGCCGATCCCTGGGCCGCCACCAGCGCGCTGCCAGCGGCGACGAGCACGATCCGCGACATGACGGCGGTGCGCATGGAGGTGCCGGAGTTCGTGCCGGCCAACTGCACAGGCTGCGGCCAGTGCTGGACCCAGTGCCCCGACACCGCGATCCCCGGCGTGGTCAGCCAGATCGACGAGGTCTTCCAGGCGGCGATACGCTTCGCCGCCAACGGCGGCTCCCTCGACCGCGTGCGGCAGATCGTCAAGCACCTTGCCAGTGAGTCGCGCCGGATCATGCGGGACACGCCCTTCACGACATTCGGCGACGTGGCGGCGGTTGCCTACACGAACGTCGCCGAGAAGCTCGCCTACGCGCCGGAGCGGCGGGCGGTCCTCGACGCGGAGTGGGCGCCCGTGCAGGCAGCGCTGGCCGAGTTCCCGCTCGCGAAGACCGCGCCCTTCTTCGACATGCCGGAGTCCCGGACCAAGGGCAGCGGCGGCCTCCTGTCGATCACGGTGAACCCCGCGACGTGCAAGGGCTGCAACATCTGCGTCTCGGTGTGCCCGGACGAGGCGCTGCGGACGGTCAAGCAGGACGCGGGAGTGATCGAGCGCCTGCGCCGCAACTGGAAGCTCTGGGATCTCCTTCCCGAGACCGACGACCGCTATATCAACATCGCGAGCCTGGAAGAGGGCATCGGGACCCTGCCGTCCCTCCTCCTCAAGAAGACGAACTACCTCTCCATGCTGGGCGGCGACGGCGCCTGCATGGGCTGCGGCGAGAAGACGATCCTGCACCTCGTCTTCTCCGCGCTCAATGCCCTCATGCAGCCGCGGGTCAAGGCCCATGTCGAGCGCCTCGACGGGCTGATCGCGCGCCTGGACGACAGGGCCCGGCGCATCCTCGCCTCGGAGGCCGATCTCACGCGGGTGGCGGGGAGGTCGGGTTCGATCGACGTGCCGCTCGCCGAGACGAAGAAACAGGAGGTGGAGCGCATCGCGGGGATCATCCGCGCCCTGCGCGACCTCCGCTGGCGGTACACGGAGGGGCCGACGGGCACCGGCCGCGCGACATGCGGCATCGCGAACTCGACGGGGTGCTCCTCGGTGTGGGGGAGCACCTACCCCTACAACCCCTACCCGGTTCCGTGGGTGAACCACCTCTTCCAGGACGCTCCCAGCGTGGCCATCGGGATCTTCGAGGGGCACATGCGGAAGATGGCCGACGGCTTCGCGGCCGTGCGGCGCGCCGAGCTCGAGCTCGGCGGCGGTTACGATCCCGCGACGCACGAGGCGGAGCTCGCCAAGCTCGACTGGCGCCGCTTCAGCGACGAGGAGTTCGCCCTCTGCCCGCCCATCCTCGCGGTGGGCGGCGACGGGGCCATGCTCGACATCGGCTTTCAGAACCTCTCGCGGCTGCTGGCCTCCGGCAAGCCGGTCCGCGTCGTGATGCTCGACACGCAGGTCTACTCGAATACCGGCGGCCAGGCGTGCACGAGCGGGTTCCTCGGCCAGGTGAGCGACATGGCGGAATTCGGGCCCGGCCAGCGCGGCAAGGAGGAGACGCGCAAGGAGCTCGCGCTCCTCGCCATGGCCCACCGCAATGTGTTCGTGCTGCAGTCCTCCCAGGCCTCGCCCTCCCACCTGCTGGCCGGCGTGCTGCGGGGGCTCCAGTCGCGCTACCCGGCGGTGTTCTCGCTCCACTGCCCGTGCCCGCCCGAGCACGGGGTCGGCGACGAGGCGGCGCCCCACGCGGCGAAGCTTGCGCTCGAGAGCCGCGCCGTCCCGCTGCTGGTCTACGACCCCGCGACGGGGCCGAGGCTCGCCGATCGGCTGAACCTGGACGGCAACCCGTCTGTCGACGAGCCCTGGCCCACGTACGAGCTCACGTACGTGGACGAGGGCGGCGCCGAGCAGATGATGGAGCTGCCGGTCACGGTGGCGGACTGGGCCTGCACCGAGACGCGGTTCCGGAAGCACTTCTCCCGGATCGCCGCCGGCGCCGGGGAGGAGGAGCCGGTGCCCTTGCACGAGTACCTGGCGCTTGCCAAGGACGACCGCGCCGGCAAGACGCCATTCATCTACACCCTCGAGGCCGGGCGGAAGCTCGGACGCCTTGCCGTCACCGATGAGATCGTCCGCCTCGCCGAGGACCGCCGGGAGCTGTGGACCCTCCTGCGCGACATGGCCGGGCTCAAGGCACCGGAGACGGTCGCGGCCGAGGCCGAGCTCGAGCAGCGGGTGGTTGCGCTGCGCGCCGAGTACGAGGCCAAGCTGGCCGACCTCAAGGCGCGCTACCCGTGGGTCATCGCGCGGCGCCTGGCCGAGGACCTGCTGCGGGCCAGCAACGGCGGGACGCCGATCGGTGAGCTGCTCGCGAAGGTCGATGCCCTGCCGGCCATGCCGCGGCCGCGCGGCGCCGGGGGCACCGCAGTTGCGCCGGCCCCCGCGGCGGCCGAGACGGCCGTGGCGAGCCTCGAAGCGGCGCCCGCGGCGCCGGCCGCAGCCGAGGCCGGCGAGGCTTTCACCATGGAGCCGTACATCGACTCGGCGCTCTGCACGGCCTGCAACGAGTGCACGAACTTGAACAAGCGGCTGTTCGCCTACAACGCCAAGAAGCAGGCCTATATCAAGGACCCGAAGGCCGGCAAGTTCAGGGAAATCGTGCAGGCCGCCGAGAAGTGTCCCGTGAAGATCATCCACCCCGGCTCGCCGCTCAACCCGGCCGAGAAGGACCTGGACAAGTGGATCAAGCGCGCCCAGCCCTTCAATTGACCCTCTTGTGTGGGACCATCTGAAGTTCCGCCACGGCGTCCACCCACCGGAGCTGAAGGAGCTCACGGCCCGGATCGCGATCCGGCGGGTGCCATACCCGGACGAGGTGGTGCTGCCGCTCCGCCAGCACGCGGGCAAGCCCGCCCGCCCCGTTGTCAAGGCCGGCGACCGGGTCGAGCGCGGGGATGTGCTCGCGGAGCCCGACGGGTACGTCTCGACGCCGGTACACGCCTCCGCGGCGGGGACGGTCGAGCAGATCTGCCTGTGGCCGCACCCCGACGGGTCGTACGCCCCGGCGGTCCGGATCGCGGTGGACCGCTACTCGCCGCAGGCGCCCCGACCGCGGCTGGTCCCGGACTGGACGCGGCTCGAGCCGCCCGAGCTCGTCGAGGCCATCCGCCAGGCCGGGGTGGTCGGCCTCGGGGGCGCGGCGTTCCCCACCCACGTCAAGCTCGCGCCTCCCAAGGGCCAGGTCGTCGACACCGTCCTGATCAACGGCTGCGAGTGCGAGCCGTACCTCACGACCGATCACCGCACGATGGTCGAGTATTCGGACCGGGTCCACCTGGGCCTGCGCATCATGATGCGCTGCCTGGGGGCGACGCGCGCGATGATCGGCATCGAGCTGAACAAGCCCGACGCCATCGCCGCCATCCGCCGGACGCTTCCCTCCGATCTGGACGTGACCGTCCAGGAGCTCGAGGTGAAATACCCGCAGGGCGCGGAGAAGATGCTGATCAAGGCGCTCCTCGACCGCGAGGTGCCGTCCGGCAAGCTCCCGCTGCACGTGGGCGTCGTCGTGCAGAACGTCGCCTCGGCGGCGACGATCGCCGAGGTGTTCGAGACGGGGCTCCCACTGGTCGAGCGCATCGTCACCGTGACGGGGCGCGGGGTCACGCGGCCGTCGAACCTCATCGTGCCCGTCGGCATGAAGCTCCGCGACCTGATCGACGCGTGCGGTGGCTTCACGGCGGACGCGCGGGAGATCGTGTTCGGCGGCCCCATGATGGGGTTCGCCCAGGCGCACCTGGACACGCCGCTGGTCAAGGGCACGAGCGGCGTCGTGGTGCTCGCCGCGGCCGAGACCAAGCCCACCGTGTCGTACCCCTGCATTCGCTGCGGGCACTGCCTGGATTCCTGCCCGGTCTTCCTCAACCCGCAGCTCCTCGGCCAGCTCGCCCTCAAGGAGCGCTGGGAAGAGATGGAGACCAACCACCTGGCCGACTGCATGCTCTGCGGCTGCTGCGGTTACACGTGCCCGTCCAACATCCCCCTGCCGCAGCTCTTCGCGCTGGCGAAGGCCGCGCTCCGCAGGCGCCCGGCCCCGGCATGAGCCACCCGTCTCTTCTCATCACCGCCTCCCCCCACCTCGCCGCGGGGGACAGCACGCCGAAGATCATGTGGACCGTCGTGGTGAGCCTGGCGCCGATCGTGGCCGTTGCCACGTACTTCTTCGGCCCGAGCGCTCCGCTCGTGGTGGCGGCCGCCACCGCCGGCGCGGTGGTGATCGAGCG
The DNA here is from genome assembly GCA_016184305.1 of Candidatus Rokuibacteriota bacterium. Lineage (GTDB taxonomy): Bacteria > Methylomirabilota > Methylomirabilia > Rokubacteriales > CSP1-6 > UBA12499. The sequence continues at coordinate 17,569 of JACPCX010000156.1, forward strand.
CGCCTTCGACCGCCGGGGCACCCTCCGTGACGGCTCGGCGGTGATCACCGGGATCCTGCTGGGGCTCACGCTGCCGCCCGGGCTGCCGCTGTGGATGGCCTTCACCGGCGGGGTGTTCGGCATCGCCATCGGCAAGCTCGTCTTCGGCGGGCTCGGCCAGAACGTGTTCAACCCCGCCTTGCTGGGGCGCGCCTTTCTCCAGGCCGCGTTCCCGGTGGCGCTGACGACGTGGCCCGTGCCAGCCGCGGGCGGCTGGTGGAGTCTGCGCGGGGACATCTTCGCGCTGCCATTCGCGAGCCCGCGGGCGCTGGAGACAGTGACCGGCGCCACGCCGCTGGGCCGGATGAAGTTCGACCACCAGGCCACGCCGTTCCTCGACCTCGTCCTGGGCACCACCTCGGGCTCGCTGGGCGAGACGTCGGGGCTCGTGATCCTCCTCTGTGGCAGCTACCTGGCATTGCGCAACTACCTCAACTGGCGGATCCCGGCGAGCATCTTCGCCACCGTCGCCGTCGTCGCCGCCGGCCTGCACACGCTCGATCCGGCCCGCTACCCGGGCGCGGCCTTCATGCTCTTCTCCGGGGGGCTCATGCTGGGCGCCATGTACATGGCCACCGATCTCGTCACCTCGCCGGTGACGAATCCCGGCTGCTGGCTCTTCGGGGCCGGCATCGGCCTGCTCGTCGTCGTCATCCGGATCTGGGGCGGGCTCGCCGAGGGCGTGATGTACGCCATCCTCATCATGAACGCCTTCGTTCCCTTCCTGAACCGCTGGACGCAGCCCCGGGTGTTCGGCTCAGCTGGGCTGACGGTGCGCTCGTGACGGACGCCGAGAGCCAGAGCGGGGGCGTGGCGGTGCCGGCAGCGCCCCCGGCG
>JACPCX010000157.1:0-13087 GCA_016184305.1 Candidatus Rokuibacteriota bacterium
CGGCAACTACAACCGCTTCGACGTGCTGTCGCTCCAGCTGAACCGCGCGCCCCTGGCGGCGATCCACGAGGCGATGCCGGCGCTGACGGACTCCGAGGGCCCGGGGCCCGACACCCGGGCGCTGCTGGACGAGCTCCGCCGCCGCGTGGGCTCGGCCTCCCACGAGGAGCTCCGGGCGCTCGTCGCCTCGCTGCTGGCGGCCCTGGACGCCGGGTAGCGCCTGCGCCTCCCCGGCAGGGACATGTCCCACAGGAGACTGACACGATGGGAACAGGGAACTCCGCCTGGCTCTGGTTTTCGGCCGTCGCGACGGTGTCTGTGGCACCGGTCCTCATCTCGATTCCCTTCTTCGCCAGGAATTTCCAGGTCAAGCCGGAGGCCTTCACGACCTGGTACTTCGCCAGCGTCTCCGTCGGCGTCGCGGTGTGGCTCTGGCTGGCCGGCCGTGCGGCGGACCTCCGCCCCGGGGGAGCCGTCGCGGCCCTGGGCATCGTGCTGGTCGGGCTGAGCTTCGGCGCGGCCGCGAACGGGTTCCTTTTCCACGCGGTGTCCGTGGCGCCCAATCCCGGGCTCCCGTCTGTCATGTACAGCGGCGCCAGCGTCATCGTCTTCTTCGCATCCGCGGCCCTCGCAGATCGTCTCCCCAGGCTCTTCGACCAGGTGAGCACGGACATCGACCGGTTTCTGGGCATCCTGCTCATGATCGCCGGAGTCTTCCTCATCGCCGGAGGATGGCCGCTCGTGAAGGGGGCCCTCACAAGGAGTTCGTTCTGATGCCTCGGCCCCGTGTGCGGCACACGGGTTCTTGAGGCGCCGGACCCGCTCGCGCGCGAGCGCCTGATATACTCGGCCGGTGCGTGCCGCCGATCTCCCCCTGGTCGATGTCACGATCCTGGACCTCACCCGCGTCCTCGCCGGGCCCTACTGCACCCGCTTGCTGAGCGACCTGGGCGCCCGCGTCATCAAGATCGAGCGCCCAGGCGAGGGCGACGAGATGCGGCGCGCCTACCTGCAGCTCGAAGGCAACCGCACGGACCAGAGCACCTATTTCACCCGTGTGAACGCGGGCAAGGAGAGCGTCGCCGTCGACATGTCACGTTCCGACGGCCAGGCCATCATCCGCGACCTGGCGCGCGTGGCCGAGGTGGTGGTGGAGAACTTCATGCCCGGCGTGGTGGCCAGGCTGGGCTGCGACTACGAGACGCTCCGGGCGGTGAAGCCCGACATCATCTACTGCTCCATCTCGGGCTTCGGCCAGACGGGGCCGTGGCGCGCGCGACCCGCGCTCGCCCACACCATCAACGCCATCTCCGGCCTCATGCACCTGGAACAGGGCGAGGAGCCGGCGCCGCGGGCCTCCAACCTGCAGGCTGCCGACGTCCTGGCCGCCACCCATGCCGCCAGCGCGATTCTGGCGGCGATCATCCGGAGAAGTCGCACCGGCAGGGGCGCACACCTCGATGTCTCCATGCTCGAGGCGCTCATCGCCGCCGACAGCGTGACCTATGCCGCCGTGCTCAACGGCGGCGAGGAGCACGGCAACCCGCGCCCCGGCATGGTCGTCGCCCCCATCGGCGACGGCTGCGTGGCCCTGCAGTTCGTGGGCGCCCCGCAGCTCTGGCCCCGCCTGCTGGCCGTCATGGGGCGGCCCGACCTGGATCAGGACCCGCGCTTCGATAGCGACGAGAAGCGGCGTGTCAACTGGGGCGACCTGCGGCAGATCGTCGAGTCGTGGCTCGCGACGTTCCGCACGATGGCGGACGCCCTCAAGGCGCTCTCGGATGCGCGCATCCCGTGCGCACCGGTACTCCGCCCGGCCGAGGTGATCGCCGAACCCCACCTGTCCGAGCGGCAGTTCTTCCCGACGGTGACGCATCCGGCTCGTGGCGCCGTGCGCGTGACGGCCAGCCCCTTCCACCTCGACGGCGTGCCGCTGCATCCCCGGGGGCCCGCGGCCTACCGCGTTGGCGAGCATACGCGGGCGGTGCTCGGCGACCTGCTCGGCTACCCGGCGGAGCGCATCGACCAGTTGCGGCGCTCAGGGGTCGTCGACATCCCGTAGCCGCGCGTCCTGCCAGGACCCGACTCGCAATCCCGGCCCGACCCACCCCGCCCGGTCGATGGCCGGCATGCCTTGGCGGGCCGCTGCAGGGCCGCGTCGATCCGTGCCAGCACCGCCGGCTCGTCCCCGGGGATCCGCCGGTGAAGGAGAACACCCGCGTGGCGCCCGCTCGACCTTGCTCGGAGCCGTGCGTCCGCCACTGGTGGTGCCGGGAGGGGGAATCGAACCCCCACGGGCGTTGCCGCCCAAAGGTTTTTGAGACCTTCGCGTCTGCCAGTTCCGCCACCCCGGCCCGAGCCGCGCCGCCAGTGTAAACGTCAGGCATCGACGGGCACAAGCACTGCTCCCGGCATCCTCCACACGCCCGCCGCGCTGACCGGTCGGAAGCGCCTCGGCATGGGCGTGGCGAGATCCCCTTGACGCGCCCCCGTCGCCGGGTTTACCGTTTGGCTCATGTTCGTGATTCTTCTTGCCTATGGGCCTTGTATCCGGGGAGATCGGGGGCCCCGTCTATCCCATGCTCCAACCGCGTTCCGCCTCCCAGGCCGAGGCGTCTTCTAGCGGGGTGAGCGCACCCCTCGCGCCCTGCTCCATCGCGCAGAGGGGCCTCGAGCACCCCGGGGGAATGCCCTCAGAACGGCCTGCACGGAGAGATCGCGATGCCATCTCTGCTGACCGCCCCGAGGGGTCCGAGTATGCGAAGCGGGTCCCGGAGAGCGACTGGGCCCTGAAGGTTGCGTTCATACCGACAGTAGGACGAGGCATTCCGCCGGAGGAACATACGATGGTGTGTCGCCAGTGCCAGCAGGAGAATCCGCCGAAGGCGAAATTCTGCAACGGCTGCGGGGCCGGGCTCGACTCGGCCTGCCCCGGCTGCGGCCAAGCGAACCCGCCGGCGAGCCGGTTCTGCAACGAGTGCGGCCACCCGCTGGCCGCCGGCGCAGCGCCCCGTGCGGCGGCCCCCGCGCAGCCCGCCGCGGCGGCGCCCCGGTTCGCCTCGCCAGAGGCCTACACTCCGAAGCACCTGGCCGAGAAGATCCTCACCTCCCGGACCGGCCTGGAAGGCGAGCGCAAGCACGTGACGGTGCTCTTCGCCGATCTGAAGGGGTCGATGGAGCTGCTCGCCGATCGCGATCCCGAGGACGCCCGCCGGCTCCTCGATCCGGTGCTCGAGCACATGATGGAGGCGGTCCACCGCTACGAGGGCACCGTCAACCAGGTCATGGGCGACGGCATCATGGCGCTGTTCGGCGCCCCCGTGGCCCACGAGGATCATGCGGTGCGGGCCTCCTACGCCGCGCTCAGAATGCAGGAGTCCGTGAAGCGCTATGCCGAGGAGGTCCACCGCACGATCGGCGTGCCGGTCCACATCCGCGTCGGGCTGAACTCGGGGGAGGTGGTCGTGCGCTCCATCGGCAGCGATCTGCACATGGACTACACGGCCGTCGGCCAGACCACCCACCTGGCGGCTCGCATGGAGCAGATGGCCATGCCCGGCTCGATCCTCATGGCGCCGGACACGCTCCGCCTGGCCGAGGACTACGTGGCCGTGAAGTCCCTCGGGGAGCGGCAGGTGAAAGGGGTCGACCACCCCATCGAGATCTACGAGGTCACGGGCGCCGGGACTGTCCGGTCCCGCATGCAGGCCGCGGCCGCGCGCGGCCTGACCCGCTTCGTCGGGCGCGACATCGAGCTCGAGCAGCTCCGCCAGGCCCTCCAGCGCGCCGGCTCCGGCCACGGGCAAGTCGTGGGCATCGTCGGCGAGGCCGGCGTGGGGAAGTCCCGGCTGTACTGGGAGTTCGTCCACTCCCACCGGACCGAGGGCTGGACGATCGTCGAGAGCGCGTCCGTCTCCTACGGCAAGGCGACGGCCTACCTGCCCACCATCGATCTCCTCCGCTCGTACTTCCAGCTCGAGCCTCGTGACGAGCCGCGCAAGATCCGCGAGAAGGTCACCGGCAAGCTGTTCTCGCTGGATCGCTCCCTCGAGCCCGCCCTGCCCGCCCTGCTCTGGCTCCTCGAGGTGCCGGTGGACGAACCCGAGTGGCAGCACCTCGCCCCGGCCCAGCGCCGCCAGCGGGCGCTGGACGGCGTCAAGGCGCTGCTCCTGCGCGAGAGCCAGGTACAGCCCGTCATCGTGATGTTCGAGGACCTGCACTGGATCGACGCCGAGACCCAGGCCCTGCTCGACGCCCTCGTCGAGAGCGTGCCGACGGCGCGCCTGCTGCTGCTCGTCAACTACCGGCCCGAGTACGAGCACCGGTGGAGCGGGAAGAGCTATTACCGGCAGCTCCGTCTCGACCCGCTGCCCCCGGAGAGCGCCGAGGGGCTGCTCACCGGCCTGCTCGGCGAGGACCCCAGCCTCCGGGCGCTCAAGCCTCTCCTGTTCGAGCGCACCGAGGGCAACCCCTTCTTCCTCGAGGAGAGCGTCAGGTCCCTCGTCGAGACGAAGTTCCTCGCGGGCGAGCGCGGAGCCTATCGCCTCACGAAGGCGCTGGAGGGCCTCCAGATCCCGGCCACCGCGCGGGCGATCCTGGCCTCGCGCATCGACCGCCTCTCCCCGGACGAGAAGCGCCTGCTCCAGGCGGCCTCGGTGATCGGCAAGGACCTGCCCTTCGCGCTGCTCCAGGCCATCTCGGAGGAGAGCGAGGACGGCCTCCGCCACAAGCTCGCGCGGCTGCAGACGGCCGAGTTCCTCTACGAGGCCCGCCTCTTCCCCGATCTCGAGTACACCTTCCGCCACGCCTTGACGCTCGAGGTGACCTACGGCACGCTGCTCCACGACCGCCGGCGGGCGCTCCACGCCGGGATCGTGGAGGCCATCGAGCGCCTCTCTCCCGACCGGCTCGCCGAGGAGGTCGAGCGGCTCGCCCACCACGCCCTGCAGGGTGAGCTCTGGCCCAAGGCCCTGCGCTACCTCCGCCAGGCAGGCAGGAAGGCCAACGCGCGCTGCGCCTTCCGCGAGGCGGCGGCCCACTTCGAGCGGGCCCTGCTGAGCCTCCGGCACCTTCCCGAGGACGCGGACGGGACAGCCAGGGCCATCGACCTGCGCTTCGACCTCCGCAACGCGCTCATCCCGCTGGGCGACCTCGATCCCCTCCTCGACCATCTGCGCGAGGCGGAGCGGCTCGCCCAGACCATCGGCGATCAGCGCCGCCTCGGCCGCGCCTCGTCGCTCCTGAGCAACTTCTTCCAGCTCACGGGGGATCATGCCCTCGCCATGGAATCGGGACGGCGCGCCGAGGCCATCGCCGCCGAGCTCGGCGACCGCAGCCTGGAGGCGGCCGCCAATCTCTACCTGGGTCAGACCTGCTGCGCCATGGGCAACTACCGGCAGGCCGTCGAGATCCTCACCAGGAACGAGGTCGCGCTGGCCGGCGAGGCAGGCGGAGAGCGGCTCAGCGAGGCCGCCTTCCGCTTCATCACCAGCCGCACCTGGTCCGTGTGGTCCCTGGCCGAGCTGGGGCAATTCGCCGACGGGCTCGCCCGCGGCCGGGAGGCGGTCCGGCTGGCCGAGGAGGCCGATCACGCCGGAGCCCTCGTCAGCGCGTACCAGGGCCTCGGGTTCCTCCACGTCAGCCGCGGCGAGGCCGACCAGGCGGCGGCCGTGCTCGGCCGCGGCGTCGATCTCTGCCAGGCCGCCGGCATCCCCGCCATGTTCCCGCTCATGGCCAGCAGCCTGGGCGCCGCCCATCTCCTGGCGGGGCGGGTCGACGAGGGGCTGGCGCTCCTTGAGGAGGCGGTCGCCCAGGGTGCGGCCCGCCGGATGATGGGCTGCCAATCGCTCCGGGTCGCCCAGCTCGGCGAGGGACTCCTCCTTGCCGGCCGACTGGACGATGCCAGCGCGGCCTCGGACCAAGCCCTGGAGCTGGCCCGCGCTCACGAGGAGCGGGGGCACGAGGCGTGGGCGCTGCGGCTCGCCGCCGAGCTGCACTCCCATCCTGACCGCCTCAAGGTCGAGCAGGCCAGGGACCTCTGGCGCGAGGCCCGCGCACTCGCCGATGAACTCGGGATGCGCCCGCTTGTGGCCCGCTGCTATCTCGGGCTCGGAACGCTCTGCCTTCAGACCGGCGAGTGGCGGACGGGCCGCGAGCACCTCACGACGGCCGGGAGGCTGTTCCGAGAGATGGAGATGCGGCTGTGGTCGGAGCGCACGGCGGCGCTGAACGAGCTTGACTAGCGACCGTCGCGCAAGTACCGGCCGTCCTTGACAGGGTCGCTCCGCCACGGGTATGCTGTGCCGCGCGGTGGGGCTGTAGCTCAGCTGGGAGAGCACAAGGCTGGCAGTCTTGGGGTCAGGGGTTCGAGCCCCCTCAGCTCCACCAAATCTTGACGCGGGGTTACGGAGCGATCCGTGACCCCGCGGTTGTGTTCGGCACCCGCTGCTGCCGCGCGAATGGCGTTCACGTCGCTGTCGGCGAGCTGGGCCGGCCCTCTACTGTACAGACACATGCTATTATTCGTCTGTACACTGAACGTTCGGCAGGAGGAGGCGGAATGGCCACGAAGGCGGGCGCGCAGACCCGGGTGGGCAGACAGCGCAAGAACTACCGCATCGACACGGCGAAGCTGGAGCGCACGAAACGGATCCTCGGGACCCGCACGGAGACCGAGACGATTCATCGGGCATTGGACCTGGTGGCTGACGAGGCTGCGCTCGCGACGGCCCTGGCGCGCTTTCTCGAGAAAGGGCGCGGGCACATCGAGGACGTCGATGCCCGCCGGTAGATGGCTGGTATTCGACACGAACGTCTACGTGGTCGCGCTGCGGGAGGGGGCAGGCGGTCACGCCTCCGAGCTGCTCGGACGGCTCGTGCCGCGTACGTATCTCGCTGCCGTCGTGTCTGCGGAGCTGCACGCCGGCGCCCTGGACGATGTCGGGCGCGAGGCCGTTCGAGGGCTGGCCGAGCCATTCTTACGGCTGGGCCGCGTGGTGACGCCTGACGCTCGGGCCTGGGATCGGGTGGGCGATGTCCTCGCCGAGGCGTGGCGCCGCCAGCCCCAGCTTCGGGACCGGCTCTCCGCCCTCTGGAACGATGCGCTCATCGCGCTGTCCGCGCGCCAGATCGGCGCAACGGTGGTGACGCAGAACGTGCGCGACTTCGCCCTGCTGCGCCGGTACGCGCGCTTCGAATTCGAGCCCTTTCAAACCTTCGGCCAGCACCCCGCTTGACGGCGAGGGGGGGCGGGTGAAGCGCGGCGCGCCCCGGAACGGTTCAGCGCCTGCGCCGCTTGCCGGCGCGGGCGGACGGGAATTGGGCAGCGAGCCAGGGGCCGGCGCCCGGCGTGGCTCGCCAGAGGTCGCCGAGCATGTCCTCTATGACGGCGGCCTCCTCATGGCTGCCGAGCGCGTAGGCGGCGGGCATCGCGCCCGGCCATGTCTGCTTGCCGAGCAGGTAGCGGGGAGCATGGCGATTGGCGCGCACCGCCCGCCGGAGGTGTTCGTTCGCCGGGACGGCGTCGCCCCCGCGCCGGAAGGCATGGAGCGCCCATGCATAGGCCCATGCCGCGGTCCCCTCGTCATGGAACTGATCGAGGAGCCCCTCCGCCTCGGCGTCACGGCCGGCCTCGAGCAGGACGGGTAGCAGCGAATAGCGGACACCCTGGTTGTCGCCCGGATTCAGCCGGAGGAGATCTCGATAGTGATCCACCGCCGCATCGCGCTCCCCGAGGGCTTGCAGGCTCTGGGCGAGCCCGAAGCGGGCCCGCATGTAGGGGCGCGTACTGATCATGCTCCAGAAGTGGCCGGTATCCTCGGTGAAGGCGGTAGGGCCCAGCGCCCGCTCGCCGGCCGCCACCCCGCGGGCATAGAGATCGCGGGCGGCCGGTAGCTCCGTCGCCGCCTCCGCCAGGAGCACGTAGGCGTCGGCGCAGTCGGGGGAGACCTCGAGGGCCCGCCGGGCGAGCTGGACGCGCCGGCGGCCGCGAGCCTCCACCGCACGGTAGGCGATCTCCTGCGCGCGCTCGATCGGCGTCGAGGCCGTGGAGGGGATGGCGTCGAGCGCTCCCGAGAACTTCCGCTGGATGCTCGCGTTCAGCTCGTCCGTGCTCTCGAAGGACTCGCCGGCGGTAAAGCGCTGGACCTCGAGCAGCACGCGCTCCATGGCCCGGCGGTCCGGCAGGCCTCCGACTCGCGGCTCGGCGGGAGCATCGAGAGGCCGCAGCAGCTCCGGCAGAGCGAGCGTGATCCGGCGTGGCCCGTCCGCGGCGGGCACGTCACGGCTCCAGCGCCCGCTGTCGATCTCGTCCTCCGTGGCCCGCGCCAGCGCGCGAAGGATGGCCTCGAGCTCGGCCAGCATCGGTCCCTCGGGCCGGCGCAGCTGGCCGTTGGGCCCGAACCATACCGCCACCGGGTACGCCGAGGGCCCGGCCACCGGCAAGGCATGCTCCTCCCACAGATCCACGTCGCCGAAGGGCATCTCGTCGATGGGGCCGAAGAGAACGCTCCACCGCCCGCGAGGCCCGATGAGCGTCTCGGGATCGGGGTCCTCCTGCAGCCGCTCGATATCCCGCGGGCTCGCGAAGAACCCCACCCCGAAGACCTGGCCCCCGGCGCCGAGGACGGTAGCGCACGAGAGGCCGCGGTCGACTGCCGGGGCCTCGATGCGGATGATGTCCTCATCGCTCAGGTGGCGCCACAGGGCCGCGTCGAAGAACTCGCGGGCCGCCTCGGCGAACGCCCGCATACGCTCGACGGTCACGCCCCGGGCCCGGAGGGCCTCGGGTGGCAGGGGCTTGCCCTCCGTCATCTCCACCATCTGACCGAGCTTGTCCCGGACGAGCGAGATGTCGTCGACGACGTGAACCTCCAGCTCGGGGTCGCCGACGCCCCGCGCGATCGCCTCGCCCAGGGCCGGGGCGACCACCTCGATCCGGGCCGGGCGCGTCCGGGTGAACCTGAGCCCCAGATCGAGGAACACGTCGAGGGCGAGCCCGGCGTCGGGCGCGCCCTCGGCGAGCTTGACGTTCACCATGTCGGTTTCCCGGCTGACCCACACCGCCCCCCACGGGCGGACGGGAATGTCGCCGGGCGCCCCGATCCACATGGGCATCTTCACGAGCCCGCCCTGCCAGGTCTCGGAGGAGCGCCGCGCGAGTCGCTTGAATCGACCGACCACCAGGGAGGAGATCTCGGCCATCAGCGGGCACGATAGCGTGACCGGCCGCGCCGCGCAAGCCGCTCCCGGCTCAGTCGGCCTCGGGCTCGGAGTCAGGCACGTTCACGACGGGCTCGCTGGGCCGCAAGCCCGGCGGCGAGCCTCCGTAGCTCCTCGGGGAAGATGCGCTTCGCCTTGACGGCGTCGGTGCGCTCGAACGCCTGCTCCTTGATGATCCGGTGTTTCTGCGACCGGGGCAGGTAGACGCGCACTCGATCCCAGTCGGCCTGCGGGATCGTGTCGCGCCCCGTCGCCGCCGTGATCGCCGTCGCGTAGAGGTCCATAAGGTGTGACCTCGCCTGTCACAGCCGGGCGCGATTCTGAGCATGGAAGTAGCGAACCCCGGCACACAAGGAGGCCCCTGATGGCCACGGCCCGATCGAATCTTGAAGCGCTGGCTGACTGGCTCGCCGCGACGGCGAAGAAGATCTTCCTCGAGGACGGCGAGCACGGCACTACCACCCACATCTGGGTCAAGGGTTACCCGCTATTCGTCGGCGTGACGGGGTCCGAGGACGGCAAGGACGCCCTCGGGACCCTCACCGGCATGCACATGTCGGTCGACGAAGACCTGCTGGAGTCCACTCGCGCCAGGCACAAATGGGGGTGAGCTGCCGCCGCACTCGGACATCCTGCTCGAGGATGGCGATTACCGGGATCTCGATTTCGTCATCTGGCATCACCTCGACCTTGTCCCCGCCGACACGGCGCGCCCGCCCGAGCGCGTCCCCCACGGCCAGCCCGAGGAGCGCGCCGCGGTAGCGGTCGACCCCCGGTCTCATGCCTCCCCGGTCGCCAGCCACGCCCGCTTGCCCTCGCGCACCCGCTCGTGGAGCGCGTCCCACTGAGAGCGCGTGAGGTGGAGGAAGCGGAACCGGCCGTTCCGCTCGAGCAGCGGTCGCGGGATCGCCGCGAGCAGCCTGTGGAGCAGGCGGACCCGATGCGCCCGGGCGATGGCATGGATCCGCGGGCCGGGCACGTAGCGGCTGTAGTACACCACGGGCTTCCGCTCGCAGAACGCGAACATGACATCGAGCCAGCCGTAGAGGTGGTCGTCCCCGCTCCGCGGGAGGGCGAGGAGGGGCGTGATCACCCGCGCGTAGAAGCTCTTCGTGTCCGGGGCGGGGAGCCAGGTCGGGGCATCGAGCGAGATCATGGAGAAGTCGCGGCGGCGCAGCGTCACGTGACACGGCTCGTCCTGGAGCACGGCCGGCTCACTCGCCTCGCGGGAGGCGCTGCCGATGCCCTCATAGCTCGGATCCACCCACCCGGCCTTGTCCTTGCCGTCGCCGCCGCCCCGCAGGATGCGCGAATCCTCGCGCGCGCTGATGAAGTCGATGATGCCGTTCGTCACCCGGAGTGGCTCGGCGCCGCCCTCGTGCACGTAGACGGTGCCGTCCTTCCAGTGGCGGAGCGTGGCGCGCACGTCCACGCCGTCGCGAAGCCCCGACACGAACGGGGCCGAGCGCGCCTCGGCGGGATCGCCGACCGTCGCCCGGCCGAGCACATAGCGGACGAAGGCCTCGTACTGCTCCTCTTCGGGCGGGTATGAGACCCATATCCGGGTCTCGCCAGCCTTCCCGGGTGGGACATGCCGGTAGGGCGTGTCGCCCCGGCGCCGCTCCGCCTCGTCCGGCGAGGGAATCGAGATCGTGATCCCCGGCCCCTGGACCAGGAAGGGCTCCACGGTCACCCATCGGCCGTCCAGGCGAAACCCCTGGCGCTTTCCGATGACCTCGAACGTGAGGGCCGGGTGCTGGCGTCCCTTGCGGAAGGCCAGGTCGCGCATCGCCAGCATGTAGAGCGCTCCCGCGTAGCGGTTGCCGATCGTCGCGGAGGCGGCCGTGAGCAGCTCGCCCAGGTCCGGCCGCTCCGACAGCCCCCTCGACGCGGCGAGATTCCGCGCATAGAGCAAGGCCCGCGCGACGTCGATGGCCGTCCCGGCCGGCCCATCGGCCGGCTGCCCGCTGCGCGCCGGTCGGCGAAGAGCTCCCAGGGCCATCCTGCGGACCGCCGCCGTCTCCTCGTACCGGTCAGGGCCACTGGCGTAGTGCGCGACCAGGTACGGGACGCGCCCGGACAGCCTCAGCAGCGCCGACGGCGCCAGCCGCACCCGACGGAAGCGCCGCGCCCGGCTGATGGGGACGCTCGGCGCGGCGAAGTCGCCAGCCTCCAGCCGGCGCACCAGGGCCGTCCAGTGGGCGAGGCCCCCGACCCAGAGCACACGCTGATGGGCGGCCAGCAGCTCCGACAGCCGTCGCGCCATGTGCGCCTCGCGGGCGAGATCCTCGTCGGGGGGCGCCGGCCCGAGCGCGGCCAGCGCGTCATGCGCCTCCCGGAAGAGACGGCCGACCCGCGGAGCGAACTCGGGGCCGGGAAGAGACAGCCCTCGCTCGCGGCGCGCCCCCGCGGAGACCTCGAGGTCCACCAGGTAGAGCGGCCACCTCGCGCCCCGCGCCAGACGGCAGGCCTCGAGAATCGAGTCGCCCGGCACGAAGGGGAAGAGCATCGGCCCGGACAGCGAGGCCACCGGGCTCGGCCAGCAGGACAGCGCCCAGTCCACCTCATCTTCCGCCGAGGGCCGCAGCTCCACGGCGACGGCCGTCGGATGGAAGGCGGTGACGGCGCGCCGCGCCTCCCGCGCGAAGATCGGGTCGAAGTGGCAGGACGGCACGCCGAGGAGGTTGCCGGCGCGCTCGGCAATCCTCACCGCGCCCTCCCGCCCGCCGGCGCCGTGCCGTCGGGCTTGACGAGGACCTGCTGCGCCGCGCGCCGGAGCGGCTCGCCGAGCCCCGACGCGCGGAGCTTCTGCGCGTACTGGGCCAGCGTGAGCATGTCCCGGATGCTGTCCTTGCGGCCCGCCGCCGCCCGGCGCCTGAGCTCCTCGAACACCCCGCGCAGCAGATCCTCGTCCACCGCCGGGCACTTGAGCCGCAGGATCTCCTCCTGCAACGCCCAGGGCGGCGAGACGATCTCGATCTTCGGCTTGAGCCGGCTCTGGATATAGCCCGGCAGCTCGTACACGCTCGCATCGTCGTTCATCGTCACGCAGAGCCGGAAGTCGGGATGGGCGTGCACCTTGACGGCGGCCAGCGCGCTCTCCACGTAGCGGCGGTCGTCCATGAGCGGGGCCAGCGCCGCCCAGCTCCGCTCCGGCATCCGGTTGCCCTCGTCCAGCAAGAGCACCCCGCCACGGACCATGGCCGTCACCACGCTCGAGGCGCGGTACTCCACGCGCCGGTCGCCCGTGAGCACGGGGGTGATCAGCAGATCCTCGGGGCGCGTGTCCGTCGTGCACTGGAAGATGTAGACCGCGCGGCCCAGCCGGCGCGCCACCGCGCAGCCGAGCGTCGTCTTGCCGAGCCCCGGCTCGCCGATGAGTCGCGGATTGAGCGGCGGCTCCACGGCTGAGAGCCTGAGCCAGGCGGCCTCGAGCTGGCGGGCATAGTCGTGGTAGTCTACCCACTCGCTCTCGTGATCGTCGGCGGCGGCCAGCGTGACCTCCACGCCCTGGATCGTGACCCTGCCCATCGTCATCGGGATCTCCTCTGCCCCCAGTGTCGGCCGCGGGTGTGACAGCGGGGGTCAGAGCAGCTCATCCCCTCACCCAGTGCTCGACCGGCCGGGCGAGGAACTCTCCGATGGCGATACCGTCTCCGCCCACGAGCAGCGTGCGTGCCCCTCCGTGCGCCTCTGCGAAGGCCACGAGCCCGGGCGGGACCTCGCGGGACCGCCCGCTTTTCACCTCGATGGCCGTCAGCGTCCGGCCCGCGCGCGCCACGAACTCCACCTCGCGGTTACGGTCCCGCCAGTAGAAGAGCTTGCACACCCCCGCGGCCGCTGCGTTCGCCAGATGGGCCCCGACCGC
>JACPCX010000158.1:0-13008 GCA_016184305.1 Candidatus Rokuibacteriota bacterium
GAACATCTCGTAGACGAAGCGCTGCCGGCGCATCTCGCCGTCGGAGAGCACATCCAGGCCCGCCTCGATCTGGTCCGCCACCGCGATGCGCGTGGCGTCCTCCAGCGTCTCGTCCACGTCCTGGGGGCCGAAGCTCTGGTCGCGGATCTTCTCGCGCGCGGCCACGAGCCAGGCTGGGGAGGCGTAGCTCCCCACCCCCATCGTCGGCAGGAATGGCAGCCCGGGTCCCTTTGTCATCGGGTCACAGCCCAAGATAGGCCTGCTTGATGTAGCCGCTCTGCAGGAGCTCGTCTCTGGAGCCTCCCAGCGCGATTCGCCCGTTCTCGAGCACGTAGCCCCGATGCGACAGATGGAGCGCGCGGGCCACGTTCTGCTCCACCAGGAGGATCGTCGTTCCCTGCCGGTTGATCTCTGCCAGGGTCTCGAAAATCATCTTCAGCACCACCGGGGCGAGCCCGAGACTCGGCTCGTCCAGCATGAGGAGCCGGGGTCTCGCCATCAGCCCGCGCCCGATGGCGCACATCTGCTGCTCGCCGCCCGAGAGCGTCCCCGCCAGCTGGCCGTTGCGCTCCTGCAGCCGCGGGAAGAGCCGGAAGACCCACTCGAGCGTCTCGTGCCGGCGCGCCCGGGCCTCCCGGCCGCCGGCGCCCAGCTCGAGGTTCTCGCGCACCGTCATGCTGGGGAAGAGCTGGCGGCCTTCGGGCACATGCGCCAGCCCCCGCGCCACGATCCGCGACGGCGACAGCCCGTCGAGCCGCTGGCCGTCCAGCTCGATCACGCCGCGGCGGACCGGCAAGAGCCCGGTGATGGCCCGCAGCGTGGTGGTCTTGCCGGCGCCGTTGCCGCCGATGAGCGCCACCACCTCGCCCGTGCGCACCTCGAGGGAGACCTCGCGCACGGCGGTGAGGTCGCCGTAGCCGACCTCGATGCCCTCAAGCCTGAGCAGTGTGGACATATTCCTCGCCGAGATAGGCCTCGATCACGCGGGCGTCGCTGGCGACGGCGCTCGGCGTCCCCTCCGCGATCTTCTCCCCGAAGGAGAGCACCACGATGCGGTGGGAGAGCGCCATGACGGCGCGCATGTTGTGCTCGATGAGAAGGATGGACACGCCGGACTCGTTGATGCCGGCGATGAGCCGGACGATGGCCTCGATCTCCGTCGCGTTGAGCCCCGCCACGACCTCGTCGAGCAAGAGGAGGGTGGGCTCCGTGGCCAGCGCCCGCGCCATCTCCAGACGCTTGCGGTCGGCCAGCGTGAGGCTCCCGGCCGCCACGGCCGCCTTCGGCGCGAGCCCGACCCGCTCCACCACCGCGCGAGCCTGCTCGAGCGCCTCGCGAGCATGCGCGTGGCGGGTGAGCGCGCCCACCTTCACGTTGTCGAGCACCGAGAGGTGAGGAAAGGGGCGGACGATCTGGAAGGTCCGCGCGAGCCCCTGCCGGCAGATCGCGTGCGGCTTGAGTCCCACGATGCTCCGGCCGCCGAAGCGGATCTCGCCCTTGTCCGGTCCGAGGAAGCCGGAGACGAGGTTGAAGACCGTGGTCTTCCCGGCGCCATTGGGCCCGATGAGCCCGAGCATCTCGCCCTCGGCCATGGCGAAAGACAGGTCGCTCACGGCCTGGAGCCCCCCGAAACGCTTGGAGAGCCCGCGGACGTCGAGCAGGCTGCCGCCGCGCGCGTCCGGCGCCATCAGCCCCTCACCCTCAGGAGCAGCCGGCGGAGCGCCGGATACGCGCCCTGGGGCAGGAAGAGCACCACGCCGATCAGGAGCGCCCCGTAGACGATCAGGTGCGTGCCGGTCCAGCCGCCCTGGGAGAAGTAGGTGCGCGACAGCTCGGCCAGGGGGCTCAGGATGAACGATCCGAGGATCGGTCCGAGGATCGTGCCGGAGCCCCCGACGATGGGGCGGATGACGATCTCCACGGACAGCGGGATGCCGAAGACCGAGTTCGGCTGCAGCGAGAAGAGGTAGAAGGCGTAGAAGGTGCCGCCGATGCCGGTCAGGAACGCCGAGACCACGATGGCCAGCATCTTGTACCGGAACGTGTCGACGCCCAGCGCCTCGCACGCGTTCTCGTCCTCGCGGATGGCCACGAGATAGGCGCCGAAGCGGTGGCGCTCGATCCAGGCAACCACGCCCGTGGCGAGGAGCATCAGCCCCAGCGAGACGTAGTAGTACACGCGGTTGTCCTGGAACTGGAACTGGCGGGGATCGCCCGTGAAGGTGATGTACAGCCCCTGCGCCCCGCCGACCCAGTCCGTGTTGAGCGCGATGATGCGGAAGATCTCGGCGAAGGCCACCGTCAGGAGCACGAAGTAGAAGCCGCGCAGCCCGAAGCGGAAGCCGAGGTACCCGATCACCGCCCCGAGGGCGGCGGACAGGACCCCGCCCACGAGCATGCCGATCCACGGGGTGAGCCCCGCGTGGATCGACAGCATGGCCGAGGTGTAGGCGCCAAGGCCCACGAAGGCCGCGTGCCCCACGGACAGCTGTCCGGCGTAGCCGCCGATGATGTTCCACGCCTGCCCGAGGAAGGCGTAGAAGAAGATGAAGATGAAGACGGTGATGGCGTAGGAGCCCAGCACCGCCGGCAGGGCCAGCAGCACGGCGATCGCGCCGACCGCGGCCCACCTCATGGGCAACCGGTCATTCGCTGCCCTTCCCGAAGAGCCCGGCGGGCCGGAAGAGGAGAATGGCGATGAGGAGCGAGAAGCTCACCAGCTCCTTCATGGAGGGCGCCAGGAAGACAGCCCCCATCGACTCCGCCACGGAGACCAGCAGCCCCCCCACGAAGGCTCCGAGGAGGCTCCCCATGCCGCCGATGATGACGATGTTGAACGACGCCACCGACAGCGACAGCCCGCCGGCCGGCTGGAAGGGCAGGATGGGCGAGACGAGGGCTCCGGCGGCGCCGACGCAGGCGGCGCCGATGCCGAAGGCGACGGCGTAGACGCGGCGCACGTCGGTGCCGATCACCAGCGCGCCATAGGGATTGTCGGCCGCCGCCCGGACGGAGCGGCCGAGCGGGGTCCGGGCGAGAAAGAGATAGAGCGCGCCGGTGAGCAGGACGGCCAGGCCGAACGTCACGAGCCGCCCCACGTCCACGAAGATGGGGCCGAGCCACAGCGTGGAGGCGGTGAGCGCGGAGCGGACCCGCTGCGGGTCGGGGCCGAAGGCGACCAGCGCTGCGTTCTCGAGCACCAGCGCCACGCCGAGCATGAGGAGGATCTGCATCTCGTGGGGGGCGTCCACGATCCGTTCCACGAGCGTCCGCTGCACCACGAACCCCACCACGAAGAGCCCCCCGGCGCACAGGACGAAGCCGGCGTATGGATCCACGCCGAGGCGCGTGGCGAGCATCCAGGCCAGGTACATCCCCCACACCATCATGTCGCCGTGCGCGAAGTTGACCACGCGCATGACGCCGAAGATGAGCGTGAGGCCCACGGCCATGAGGCTGTAGACCCCGCCGAAGAGGAGCCCGTTCAGGAGCCCCTGGCCGACGAGCGCCGCATCCATATCAGACCGTGCGCGTCCCCGCCCGCGCCCCGGGCCCGCGCCCCCAGCCGGCCCTGCCGTGCGGCGATATCACCGCTTGGGACGCGGGAAAACCGCCTTCTGCTGGGCGGCCTCCTTGGGCCACACGACCACGGGTTTCTGGCCCAGGATCTGGATCAGGGCGGTGGAGGCGTTGGGGTTGTCGCCGATCTCGTTGAACACCACCGGCCCCGTCGAGACCATGAGATTGGCGGTGAATCGGGTCTTCTTGATGGCGTCCACGATCGTGTCGGGGTCGGTGGACTTCGCCCGCTCGAGCACGTCGGCGATGATCAGCATGCCGTCGTACGAGTAGCCCGAGTTGGTGTCCAGCGTCTTGCCGCCGGACCGCTTCAGATAGTCCTCGGCCAGCTTCCGGGCCCGGGGGTCCTTGAAGTTCGGCCACGGCACGCTGTCCATCACGTACTCGAGGTGCTCCTTGAGCACGGCGATCTGGCCGGCCTCGTAGAGCCCCGGGCTGCCGGGTCCGAGGACGCCCATGATCTCCACCCGCTGCTTGGCCAGCTCGGGGAGCAGGAGCTGGGCGCTCGCCGGGCGCGTGATGGGAGCGATGATGTCGGGCTTGGCGGCCTTGGCGCGCGACACCTCGGTGGACAGGTCGGAGGGTGGCTCGGGCCACGGGATCACGTCCACGATCTCCCAGCCGGGACTGGCCGCCTTGTGGGCCGCCTGGAAGCCCTTCGCCTGGTTCTGCCCGAACAGGTCGTTGGCGTACATCAGGACCACGCGCTTGGGCGAGACCCCAGCCTCCTGGAAGATGGCGTTGAAGTACCGGACGGCGAGCTGGCCGAACATGGTGCCGGTGGGGAAGTTCCGGTAGACGTACTGGACCTTCTGCTGCCCCTCCCGCACCGCCTTGGCCACGTTGGCCGTGATCGGGTCGGCGGCGGCGATGTCGATGAGGAAAGGCACGCGGCGCTGCTGCACGACGGGCACCATGGCCGCCGCATCGCCGGAGCTGAACGGCCCCATGAGCATCTGGGCCCCCGCGTTGATGAGGCGCTCGGCCTCGGTGCGGGCCACGTCCGGCTTGCTCTGGGTGTCGCCGAGCAGGAGCTCGAGCCTGGCGCCGCCCAGGGACTTGATCCCGCCGGCGGCGTTGATCGCCTCGGCCGCGATCTGGGCGCTCAGGCGGCACGCCTGGCCCGGCTCGGCCAGCGGCCCGGTCACCCCGTGGATGACGCCGATCTTGACGGTCGGCGCCTGCGCGCGCAGGACGGCCGGGAAGCCCAGCGCCGCCGTCCCGGCAACGGCGCCGGCGGTCTTGAGGAAGGTGCGGCGGTGCAGCGTCTTGGGATCGTTGCGCTCGCTCATGGTCGTGGTCTCCCTTGCCTGTGGCGGTTTCGGCCGGTCAGAGCCGGCCCACGAGCTGCTGGGCGATGACCACCCGCTGGATCTGGTTGGTCCCCTCGTAGATCTGCATGATCTTGGCATCGCGCATGAAGCGCTCGACCGGGAACTCCCGAGTGTAGCCGGCGCCGCCGAAGACCTGCACGGCATCGGTGGTCACGCGCATGGCCGCATCCGCCGCGAAGCATTTCGCCATGGACGACTCGAGCGAGGTCCCGGCGGCGCCCCGGTCCACCAGGCTCGCCACGTGGTGGACCATGAGCCGGGCGCCGTGGACCTGCATGGCCATGTCGGCCAGCATGAACTGGATGCCCTGGAACGCGGCGATGGGCTGGTTGAACTGCCGCCGCTCCCGCGCATAGCCCACCGCGGCGTCCAGCGCCGCCTGGGCGACGCCGACCGCGGTGGCGCCCGTCATGGGCCGGGTGAAGTCGAGCGTGCGCATGGCGATCTTGAACCCTTCGCCCTCGGCCCCGAGACGGTTCTCCACCGGGACCTCGCAGTCCTGCAGATGGAAGGCCACCGTGGGCGAGGCCCGGATGCCCATCTTCTTTTCCTTCTTCCCGACCGCGAAGCCCGGGAAGCCCGGCTCGACGAGGAACGCGGTGATCCCCTTCGCCCCCTTGCCCCGGTCCAGCGTGGCGAAGAGCGTGATCACCCCGGCGTTGGAGCCGTTCGAGCACCAGAGCTTGGTCCCGTTCAGGATGTAACGGTCGCCCTTCCGCACGGCCGTCGTCTCGAGGGCGGCCGCATCGGACCCGGCGGCGGGCTCCGAGAGCGAGTAGGCGGCGAGGATCTCCCCTGCCGCCAGCCGCGGGAGATACCGGCGCTTCTGCTCCTCCGTTCCCGCCAGCAGGATCGGGTAGCCGCCCAGCGGCGTGGCGCCCCAGTTGGTGGCCGTCCCGGCGCATGCCCAGGCGAGCTCCTCCGCCACCAGCGAGACGCCCATGGCTCCCGCATCGATGCCGCCGTATTCCTCCGGCACCCAGATCCCCATCATCCCCTGCTGGGCCAGGAGCTTCATGATCTCTTCCGGATAGGTCTCGGTCTCGTCGTGGTAGGCGGCGACCGGCGCGATCTTCTCCCGCGCGATCTCCCGCGCCAGATCGCGGATGGCGCGCTGCTCGTCCGTGAGGTAGTAGAGCTCTCTCATGGCCTGCTCCTGCTTCGCACCGGGGCTCCCGGCCTCGCCGCCGTCACCGTCATCCTCACTTCGCGCTGTGGTCGTAAAACCCCTGGCCGCTCTTGCGACCGAGCCGCCCGGCCATCACCATGCGTTTCAGGAGCGGGGGTGGGGCGTAGCGTGGCTCGCGGAACTCCTCGAACATGACCTCGGCCACGAACATGGTGGTGTCGAGCCCCACCAGGTCGAGGAGCGTGAACGGCCCCATGGGGTAGCCGCAGCCGAGCTTCATGGCCTGGTCGATGTCCTCGAGGGTGGCGAGTCCGCCCTCGTACACCCGGATCGCGTCCAGGAGGTACGGCACCAGGAGCCGGTTCACGATGAAGGCCGTCGAGTCCTTCGTCTTCACCGGCACCTTGCCGATGGCCTGCACCCACTCGTAGGCCGCGAGCACGCTCTTGTCGCCGGTGAGGAGGGACTGCACCACCTCCACGAGCTTCATCAGCGGCACCGGGTTGAAGAAGTGCAGGCCCAGCACCTGCCCGGGGCGCCTGGTCGCCGCGGCCATGGCGGTGACGTTGCACGACGAGGTGTTGGAGGCAAGCAGCGCATGCGGCGGGCAGATGGCGTCGAGCCTGGCGAAGGTCTCGTTCTTCAGCGGCTGGTTCTCGGTGATCGCCTCGATGACGAGGTCGCACTCCTTGAGGGCGTCGAAGCTGGTCGCGCCCCGGAGCCGCCCGAGGATCTCCTTCTTGCCCGCCTCGTCCATCCTCGCCTTGGCGACGAGGGCATCGAGGTTCTTTCTGATCGAACCGAGCCCCTTGTCCAGCAGTTCCTGGTTCGCCTCGACCACCGTGGTCGGAAAGCCCGCCTGGGCGGACACCTGGGCGATCCCGGACCCCATCAGCCCGCATCCGATGACTCCGACATTCTTGATGGCCATGCCTCGGTGCTCCTTTGTCACGCCTTACTGTAGTTTACTTCGCGTTGCGGTTGGGCCTCTTCGCGCCTCCGGCGCTCATCGGACGCCCGCACCACCGTGTGGCCTCTGACCGGGTCGCCTGGATGTGGATGCCTTCGCGTTGCGGTTGGGCCTCTTCGGGCCTCTGGCCCTTATTCATCTATCTTGGTTGAATGTGACTGACTCTGCCTGGCGGTTGGGCCTCTTCGCGCAAGCGCTCATCGGGGCGTCCCCATCACCGTCTGGCCTCTTCGGGCTAGCGCTCACGGTGGCAGCGCGGGGGTGACGGCTGCCGTCGGCTAGCGGCGGGTGTAGCCCGGCAGGGGCAGCGGCGCGAGCTTTGCCTCGTGGGCCAGATCCCCCTCCGGGCAGGCGTTCTTGATGACCAGGCCCAGGTTGCTCCGTCCGTAGCGGACCGATCCGTCGGGCAGCACCTCCTGAGCATCGGCCCGTCGGGCCGGCACCGGGCCTGCGTCGCGCCGGAGCGACTCCCTGAACGCCGTCTCCTGTGATTCCACCGGCTGACGCATGAGGTTGAGGAGCGTCGGGCCGGCCGGTGGGATCGCGCTCGTCTCGGCCTGCGCCGGCGCAGGCGAGCCCCAGAGGAACGAGGCCAGCGCCAGCGTCCCGATCGGAAGCGCACAGCGCCGCGCAGCGCCGCGCCGCTCAGCCATGGAGCGCCTCGAAGACCATGGCAATCCCCTGCCCGCCGCCGATGCAGAGGGAGGCAAGCCCGTACCGCCCGCCGCGCCGGCGCAGCTCGAAGAGGGTGGTGAGCGCCAGCCTGGCCCCTGAGGCCCCGATGGGGTGCCCCAGGGCAATGGCCCCGCCGTTGACGTTGGTCTTGTCGCGGTCCAGGCCGAGCTCGCGCTCCACGGCCAGGTACTGCGCCGCGAACGCCTCGTTGATCTCCACCACGTCCAGGTCGCGCACCTCGAGTCCCGCCCGGTGGAGGGCCTGCCGGGAGGCCGGTACCGGGCCGATCCCCATGATCTCGGGATCCACGCCGGCCACCCCCCAGGAGAGGATCCGCCCCAGCGGGGAGGCGCCCAGCTCGCGCGCCCGGCGCCGCGTGGTCACGATCATGGCCGCTGCCCCGTCATTGATCCCGCTGGCATTGCCCGCCGTGACGACTCCATTCTCCTTGAAGGACGGCTGCAGTGCGCCCAGCTTCTCGACGCTGGTCTCCGCCTTGATGTGCTCGTCGCGGTCCACCTGCACGACACCGCCGCGCGTCTTGACGGGAACGGCCACGATCTCCTCGGCGAAGTAGCCCTTGTCGCGGGCAGAGGCGGCCCGCTGATGGCTCAGATACGCGAAATCGTCGGACTCTTTCCGGGAGATCCCCTGGCGTGCGGCCAGGTTCTCGGCGGTGATGGCCATGGGGATCTGCATGTACGGGTCGCCGAGGCCGAGCCACAGGTTGTCTTCGAG
Source organism: Candidatus Rokuibacteriota bacterium (assembly GCA_016184305.1). GTDB lineage: Bacteria > Methylomirabilota > Methylomirabilia > Rokubacteriales > CSP1-6 > UBA12499. Next base: position 8,426 of record JACPCX010000158.1, read on the forward strand.
CTGCCCCTGGCGGAAGCGCAGTCCCCAGCGCGCCCCCCGGATGATATGCGGCTGGCCGGACATGCTCTCGGTTCCCCCCGCCAGCACCACCTCCGCCTCGCCGAGCCTGATCATCTGCGCCGCGGTGACCACGGCCTGCAGCCCTGACCCGCAGAGCCGGTTGACGGTGAGCCCCGGGACGCCGATGGGGCAGCCCGCCTTGAGCGCCACGTGCCGCGCCAGATAGGCATCCTCGCCTGAGCCCTGCAGCACGCAGCCGAACACCGCATGCTCCACGTGATCGGGGGCCACGCCGCCGCGCTCGAGAGCGGCACGCGCCGCATGCACCCCGAGGTCCACTGCGCCCAGGTCCTTGAGGGCACCGCCGAAGTCGCCGAAGGGGGTGCGCGCCCCACGCAGGACGACGATGTCCTGATCACCGGATGACGGAGTCATTCACGCTCCTTGTGAGCCAGAGGAATGTCCTACTCGTACACGATGAGCGATTCCAGGTCGTAGCCGGGGAGCCGCTCCCGGCCCTTGAGGAAGGCCAGCTCGATGAGGAACGCCGCCCCCACGACCTTCCCGCCGAGCCGCTCGACGAGCCTGAGCGTGGCGGCCATGGTCCCCCCGGTGGCGAGCAGGTCGTCCACCACCAGGACCTGCTGGCCGGGTCGGATGGCATCTTCGTGAATGGCCAGAACATCACGCCCGTACTCCAGCGCGTACTCCTCCTCGATGGTCTTGGCCGGCAGCTTGCCCCGCTTCCGGACGGGCACGAACCCGGCCTTGAGCTGATGGGCCAGGGCGCCGCCGAAGATGAAGCCACGGGACTCGACGCCCACCACCAACTCCACCATGGCCGTGTGGTACTTGCTCGCCAGGTGATCGATCACGGAAGCCCACGCGGGACCGTCCTTGAGGAGCGTGGTGATGTCCTTGAAGAGGATTCCTTCGGTGGGAAAATCCTTGATGTCTCGGATCTTTGAGCGAAGCTCGGCGACGTTCATGACGGGAGCCGATGTTACTGCGAGCAGCCGCCGTGGCGCAACACGAAATCTCCCCGGCGTGGCGCGCCGGAGCGCCTAGAAAAAGCCGTTCAGGCGCTCCGGTAGCTCGGCCAGATCGGTCACCACCAGGTCGGCGTGGTCAGCGCCAGGACGCCCCGCCGCCGCGTAGTGGATGGCGCGCATCCCGGCGCCGCGGGCCCCCGCCACGTCGTCCACGGGATTGTCCCCCACATGGGCCGTCTGGGATGGTGTCGCGCCCGCGCGGGCCAGAGTCCGGCGGAAGATCTCGGGATCCGGCTTCCGGTAGCCGACCTCGTCGGAGTACGAGATGACGGAGAAGTGGCGGAGGAGGTCGTGGGCTTCGAGCACTCGTCTGAGCATGATCCCGGGGGTGCGCCCGGTATTGGAGATGATCCCCAGCGTGAGCCCCCGGACGGCGAGCCCCCGGACCGCCTCGGCGGCACCCGACTGAAGCGCCGGCGGGAAGGAAAGCACCGGGGAGATGTAGGCCGTCACGGTGGCTTCCAGGATGTCGTCCGCCAGGCGATCGGCCGCTCCCGGCACGGCGCAGTCGAGGACGAGCCGCACCTGCTCGCGGTAGGTCGGATCGCGATGCCGGCTCCAGAAGCGCTCCTGCAGGACCGTCAGGGACCGGTCGTACGCCTCCTCGACCTCCTCGACGGCCAGTGGCGAGCCGACACCGGCGAGCGCCGCCCTCAGGGCGCCCACCCGGAGGGCGCGCTGGGCGTTCAGGTTCTCGGGAGAGTCCTTGACCAGGGTCTCCCAGAAGTCGAAGGTGACGGTGGAGATCACGACTGAGCCCCCAGGCGGGCAACAGCGTCCGGCAATTCAGCGAGCCCGCCGATGACCATGTCTGGCGCCTCCGCGGCCGCCGATCTGCCGGTCGCGACCACCTGGATCACGCGGAGCCCGGCGTTGCGCGCGCCCTGCACGTCCAGCACCGCGTCGTCTCCCACGTGGACCGCCTCGGCGGCCTCGATACCGAGCTTGTCGAGCGTCAGGCGAAAGATCTCGGCGGCGGGCTTGCGCACCCCGACCTCGTCCGAGAAGGTCAGGTGGGTGAAGGAGGCGAGGAGCCCGTGCCCCTCGAGGATCTTCCGGAGGGCCACGCCGGGCGTCCGCATGGTGTTGGACACCACGGCCAGCACGATGCCGCGCGCGGCGAGCCGGCGGAGCCCCTCGGCCGCTCCCTCATCGGCCCGCGGCGGGACCAGGAGCGCCGGGCGCGCGTAGGCCTCGATGAGCGCGTCCAGGGTGCCGTGGGCCACGCGGGCGGACAGCCCCGCCTCGGCCCCCTCGAGGAGGCTCGTCACGTGGCGCGCCACGGGCACGTCGCGGTTCTGGGACCACACCCAGCCCAGCTCCCGTCCGGACACCTCGTAGCCACGTAGCAGGTCGCGCGTCGCCACCGACAGCCCCGCTGCCCCCAGGATCGTCTGGAAGTCCGCGAGCCGCCGCTGCCGGTAGCGATCATCGGCGCTCGGCCCCTCGAAGACGAGCGTTCCCCAGAAGTCCACGGTCACCGCGCGGATCACGATCGGGCGTGCCTCATTCGAACCGGGGCTTGCGCTTCTCGAGGAAGGCCTGCATGGCCTCCCGCGGCTCCCCGGTGGCAAAGGCCTGGGCGAGGGCATTGATGCCGTATTCCACGGCCGTCCGCTGGTCGGTGTTGCGCCAGCGGATGATCAGCTCCTTCTGCAGCCGCAGCGCCGTCGGCGCGCACTCGAGAATGGGCGCGACCAGCGCCTCCGTGACCGCCTGGAGCTCATGGGGCGGCGCCACGCGGTTCACGAGCCCCCACTCGAGCGCCCGCGCCGCCGTGATGCCCTCGCCGGTGAGCAGGGCCTCGGCCGCGCGCGCGGGGCCGATGAGCCCTGAAAGGAGCGCCGCCTCGATCACCGACGGGATCCCCACGCGGATCTCGGGCAGCCCCATCCGCGCCTCGGTGGAGGCCGTCCGCATGTCGCAGGCCATGGCGAGCTCGAAGCCCGCCCCGAAGCAGTGGCCATTCATCATGCAGATGGTGGGGAAGGGCGCCTCGTGGACGGCGTGGATGGCCTGGTGGAGCAGCGTGATGAAGGGTTTCGCCGCGGCCGGCGTGAGATCCCGCAAGTACTCGAGCTGCATCCCGGCCGTGAGGACGGGGCCGGCCCCGGTGATGACGGCCGCCCGCACCTGGGTGTTGCGCGCGAGCCCCTCGACGGCGTCGCGCAGCGAGCGGATCAGCTCCGGCACCAGCAGGTTGAGCGGCGGTCGGTCGATGGTGACCCACGCGCAGCCGCCGCGATTGTCGACCGTGAGACTGCCGTCCATGGGCGCCATCAGTACCGTCTCATCTGGGGGTCCACATTCCGGGCCCAGCCGTCGAGCCCGCCGTCGAGGTTCCTCACCCTGGCGAAGCCCAGGCCGCGGAGATAGCCAACCACGGCGGCGCTGCGAACCCCGTGGTGGCAGTACACGACGATCTCCTCCTGGGAGTCGAGCTCGTCTGTCCGGTGCTCGAGCTCCTCGATGGGAATGCCTGTCGGTGGCATGGCGTTGTGAGACGGTCACGGGGTTAAGCGAAGATCAGACGCCGTCCTTTCGGTACGGGGATTGGATCACCGAATTCCTTCGCCGTGTCGAGCCAAAGACGAATGGCCTCCTGCGCGCTAGCGAGCGCGGCCTCCTGCGTTGGGCCATGTGCCGCACAACCCGGCAGCTCCGGCACCTCGGCAACGAACATCTGATCTTCCTCGCTCCAGTAGATGATGAGCTCGTACTTGTTCATGACTCCTCACCTCCAAGCCGGTACTTCACGAGTACGGCTCGTACCTGACGCACTTGATACGGCTTCGCGTCACTTCCCTCGCGCTGGAGATTGATCTTTTCCTCGACCCCGGCCCTGCGAAAGATGTGATGGCTGCCCCGCACCCGCATCTCAAAGCCGAAGCTACCGAGCAAGTGGCACAGATCGTCAAACCGGATGTTCGCGTCGGAAACTCCGCTGAGCACCCGCCGAAGGGTCTCCTCCTTGATCATGAAGCTATTCTACGCCAATCGTACTCGCTGGTTGATTCGCCCAACGCCGCGCGTGAGCGGCAGCGCGGGCCGGACGCCCAGCCGACGACCGCACCCGCCAGAGCGAGCGCCGACCGCTCGAGCCGCGTCGAGGCCCGACGGTCTGAAGGCCATCACCTACACGCGTCACTCCGACGGCAGCAGGACGGAGGTCTCCGGCGAGACCTCGACCTTCACCTCGTCGCCGGCCTGGAAGCTCCGCCCCTGCACGGCCGAGGTGATCATCTCCACCCGGACCATCCCGCCCGGGATGGCCACGTCGTAGAGCTGGCGCGCGCCCTCGAAGACGTACCCGGCCACCGTCCCCGGGATGCCCCCCGGAGCGAGCGCCGCCTCCTCGATGCGCAGCGCCTCCGGGCGCAGGCACAGGAGCCCGCGCGCGCCCACGCTCCAGCTGTGGCCCCCCGCTGCGACGGGCAGGCGCGCCCCGCCGTCGGTTTGCACCACGACTCCGGTCTCGCGCAGCTCCACCACCCGGACCGGGACCAGGTTGGCGGCGCCGACGAACTCGGC
>JACPCX010000159.1:0-18814 GCA_016184305.1 Candidatus Rokuibacteriota bacterium
CCGGGGGCAATGGCGTTCACGCGAATCCCGTGCGGACCGAGGTGCCTCGCCAGGTTCCGCGTCATGCCGATGATGGCGGCCTTCGCGGCGCTGTACTGGGGACTCACCAGCTCCGTCCCTCCCCGCCCCGAGATGGAGGCCATGTTGATGATGGATCCGCCGCGGACCTTCAGATGCGGCAGGGCGGCCTTGGCGCAGAAGAAGGTGCCGCGCACGTTCCAGGCCATCACGCGATCGAAGTGCTCCTCGGTGACGTCCTCGATGCGGAGCGGCGTCTGGGCGCTGCCGCCCGCGTTGTTGACCAGGATGTCGAGCCGGCCGAAGGCGGTGATGGCGGCGCCCACCATGGCCTCGACGTCCTGGACCACGGCGACATTGCCCGCGACTGCCACAACCTGGGCTCCCGCGGATCGGAGCTGTTCCTGGGCCGCGCGGCACCCGTCCGCGTTCATGTCGGCCAGGACCAGACGGGCGCCGTGCCGCGCCAGGGTGGAGCCGATGGCATAGCCGATGCCCTGCGCGCCGCCGGTGACGAGAGCGACCTTTTCCGTAAGCGTGGCCAATCCTCCTATAGCGTGATGGCGGCCAGCGTCCCTTCCTCGATGGCCTCGAAGAACTTCCTCGAGCCGAGGACATCCCCCACCAGCTGAACGGGGACGCCCAGGGCCGCCAGCGCTGCGTGATGCTCGGTCCTCGGCCCGTAGCCTGTGCAGAGGATCACGCTGTCGACGTCCTTCAACACGCGGCGCCAGCCGTTGGGCGGCTCGACCTCCACGGTGTCGGGGCCGATCTCGCGCACCTGCGTGTGGGTGAGCACCTCGATGCCGAGGTCGCGGATGCGGTCCAGGAAGTAGACCCGGTCAGCGTGGACGGCCTTCTTCAAGGGGGCGGAGCGGGCGATCATGATCACCCGCTTGCCACGGTGGGCCAGGTAGTCCGCCACCTCCATCCCCACGAGGCCGCCCCCGATGATGACGCAGTTCCGGCCCGTCTCCTCGAGCCCGGCGATGACCCGCCAGCCCATGATCACGTGGGGCAGGCCCACGCCCGGCACGTCAGGCTTCCGGGATTCCGCGCCCGTCGCCAGGATGATGGCGTCGGGCTTGAGCTCCCGGGCGTCCTCCGGGGTGAAGAGCCTGTTCAGGTGGACCGTGACGCCCAGCCGCTTCACTTCGCGCTCGAAGTAGCGAAGCGCGTTCTCGAGCTCTTCCCGGTGCGGGGGCCGATAGGCCAGCAGGAGCTGCCCCCCGAGGGCGCCGTCCCTCTCGAACAGGTGGACCTCGTGGCCGCGGCTTGCGGCCGTCACGGCCGCCGCCATTCCGGCGACGCCGCCCCCGACCACGGCCACCCGCCTGGCAGGGGCCTCGCGGGCCAGGAGGTGCTTGAACTCCAGCTCCCGGCTGACCATGGGGTTCACGGTGCAGGCGATCCCCTTGTGCCTGTGGATCGTGGCCAGGCACTCGTTGCAGGCGATGCACGGGGCGATGCGCTCCACGAGTCCCGCCGCGGCCTTGGCGGGGAAGAAGGGATCAGCCAGCAGGGCCCGGCTGAGGCAGATGAAGTCGGCCTGTCCCTTGGCCAGGATCTCCTCGGCCAGCTCGGGGGTATTGATGCGCCCCACGGTCATGACGGGAATACCGAGCCGCGCCTTGAGGGCCTCGCCGTAGGGCACATAGCAGCCGCGAGGCACCGACATGCCGGGCACGATCATGTAGGGCCGTGAGGCGTGGATGCCCCCGGAGATGCTGACGGAGTCGGCGCCCGCGGTTTCCAGCAGGGCGGCGATCTCCACCGCTTCGTCGAGCTCGAGCCCGCCCGGGATATGGTCGCTGCCGTTCATCCGGCAGATGATCGGGAACTCTCCGCCGAGCTCCTTCTTGATCCCCTGGACCAGCTCGACGAAGAACCGGGCGCGCCTCCGGGTGTCGCCACCGTACTCGTCCTCGCGCCGGTTCGCTTCCGGTGAGACGAACTGCCCGATCAGGTAGCCGTGGGCGCCGTGGAGCTCGACGGCATCGAACCCGGCCTGCTTGGCGCGGAGCGCCGCCTCGACGTAACGCCGGATGATCCGCTGGATCGCCGCCACGTCGAGCTCCTTCGGCACCACCGGCTCCCCCACGGCGGTGAAGCGCGACGGCACGGGAGAGGGAGCCAGGGGCACCGACCCCGAGATCTCCGGGATCGACTCGCGACCTCCGTGATTGAGCTGGACGGCGATCCTGGCCCCGGCCGCGTGGACTGCCTCGGCGATCCGTCTCATGCCCGGGACATGGCGGTCGTCGTGGAGCATGGCGTTGTGATGGAGGCGCTTGCCTTCCTGCTCCACGTAGGTCGCCTCGACGATGAGCAGGCCTGTGCCGCCCCTGGCCCGCTCGGCATAGAACTCCACCATGTCGTCGGTGACGAAGCCGTCGTGGTCCGCCAGCTCGGAGCTGGTGGCGGCAAACACCAGGCGGTTCTTCACCTCGAGCGTGCCGACACGCCCGGGGGAAAACAGATGCGTGAATCCGTCCGCGCGGTGACCCGCCGGTGCAGGGCTCACGGTGTCACCTCGCTTCAGCCGGGTGGCCGGGGACGGCTCCCGGCGCATCCGGCAGCGCGGCCCTCAGCAGGGTCGTGGCCGTCCGGTCCAGGGTCCAGGAGACGAGTCCGTCCGAGCCCGCGCGCGGATCGAGGACGACGCCGTACTCCTCCCGGGCCTGCTCTCGGCTGATGTAGCCCAGGACGGCATCGCGCAACACCCGTTCGGGGTCGCGCTCCAGCGGGTCGCCGTAGCCGCCACCGCCGGGGGAGAGGTACTCCACCACCTCACCCCGCGCGAGATTCCGGCGGCCTTTCGTGACGAAGGGCAGCCGGAACCCGCCCTCGGGGCCGCCGAAGACGACATCGGCGCCCCCGGCCGGCTTGCCCCCGAGGACGCCGAAGGGGAGGAAGTCCCGCCTGTCCCCGAGCACCGCCACCGCGATCTCGCCGGTGAGGCTGCGATAGCGGTACGCCGTGCCGCAGCCCCCGCGATGGCGTCCGGCCCCGCCCGAGCCATCTCTGATGGCCAGCCTTTCCACTCGCACCGGCACCCGATGCTCCACGGATTCCACCGAGGGAAAGTTGGCGGCGCCCAGCGCCGTGGTCCCGTTGACCAGTCCGTCCCCCTGGGGATTGCCCCCGTAGCCACCGGCCCCGGGGAAGAGCATCACGTAATAGTTGCCGCGCTCGGGATGCGTCCCGGCCATGGTGATGACGCCGGTGGTGCCGAACAGGTCGGCGGGGGTGCGCTCGGGGAGCGCCTGGCTCATGGCTCCGAACACCACCGAGATGACGCGTCCCACCGATTCCAGGTAGCCGCTGATGGGATACGGGTACTCCGCCCCCACGAACGTGCTCGGCGGAATCACGTAGTCGAAAGGCCGGAAGCAGCCCCCGTTGATCGTGACCTCGGGGAAGATGTGCTTGATGGCGATCTGGCACGAGGCGATGCAGGTCTTGCGGGGCAGATTCACCGGCCCGCGGGCAGGGGCCGAGGACCTGGTGAAGTCGAAGGTCATGCGGTCCCCGGCCACCGCCAGCGCGAGGTGGACGAGCAGCGGACTCGGGACGTGGCCGTCATTGTCCACGGCGTCCTCGAAGACGTAGGTGCCGTCGGGAATCTCGCGGATCAGGGCGCGCATGTGCTGCTCCGAGCGGTCGTTCAGCTCGTCGAAGCAGGCATTGACCGTGTCCGCTCCGTAGCGGGCGATGAGGTCGGTGTAGCGACCGGCCCCGACTTGCAGGGCGGAGACGACGGCCTGGAGGTCGCCCCGACGCTCCTCCGGGACGCGGACATTGTCGAGGAGAAGCCCCAGCAGATCCTCCTGGAGCCGTCCCTCCCGGTAAAGCGGGACCGGGTTGATGAGAAGGCCTTCCTGGTGGATCTCGGTGGCGCCCGGGGCGAACCCCCCCGGGGTCGAGCCCCCGATGTCGTTCCAGTGGCCACACGCCGCCAGCAGCGCCAGGATCTCCTCGCCCTGGAACACGGGCATGACGAGCTTGACGTCCGGCAGGTGGGTGCCCCCGAGATAGGGATTGTTCAGGATGTAGATGTCTCCCGGCCTGAAGCCGCCCCGGCGCCCTGCCGCGGCCATCGCCGCCTGGACGGAGAACTGCATCGCCGTCATGAAGATGGGCAGGGTGAGCCGTCCCTGGGCCACCACCTCGCCCGTCCGCGGATGGAAGACGCCGCTGGCCCGGTCCAGCTGCTCCGAGATGACGGGGGAGAACGCGGCCCGGACGATGATGGCGTCCATCTCGTCGACGATCTGCTCGAGGCCGCCCTTCACCACCGCGAGGGTGATGGGATCGACGAGCGTCGAGGGATTCATGGCTGTCTCGCCTCCAGGATGAGGTTGCCGAGCCTGTCCACGCGCGCCGTCGTGTCCGGCTCCAGGACGGTGGTGCAATCGGCCTGCTCCACGATGGCCGGACCGGCCAGCTCGCTGCCGGGGGGCAGGGCGGCCCGGGCATACACCGGCGTGTCGTGATAGCGGCCGTCGAAGTACACGGCCCTCCGTCCCTGCGGGATCCCTGTCAGGGCGGACCCGGCGGCCACCCAGCTGCCGATGTCGAGCCTGGGCCGCAAACCCAGCACCGTCACCCTGAGCGTGGTGAGCCGCACCGGCAGCCCGTCCAGGGTCTGCTTGTACTCGCTCCGGTAGGCCTCGGCGAAGGCGGCGGTGATCCCCTCCGGGCTGAGCTCGGGGGGGAGGGTGACCCGGATATTGTGCCGCTGGCCCTCGTACGCCATGTCTGCCGCCAGCAGCACCTCCACCCGCTCCACCGGCACCCCCTCGTCCTGGATGAGCCGGGTTCCGTCCGCCACGGTCTCCCTGACCATGGCGCGGAAGCCCTCCGGATCCAGCTCATCCAGGCTCCGCATCACCGTGCGCACGAAGTCATGGCGCACGTCCGCCGTCACGCAGCCGAGCGCGCAGAGGACCCCGGGATAGTACGGGATGAGCGAGCGGCCGATCCCCACGTCCTTCATGAGGGCCGCGGCGTGCAGCGGCCCGGCGCCCCCGAAGGCCACCAGGGCGAAGTCCCGGGGATCATGGCCCCGCTCCACGGACACGACCCGGATGCGGCCCGCCATGTTGTTGTTGGCCACCCTGATGATCGCGCTGGCGGCCTCCTCGAGCGCGAGCCCCAGGGGCTTCCCCACCTCGGCCTCGATGGCCCGGGAGGCCGTTTCCGGATCCATCTTCAGGCCGTGCTCGCCCCCGAGAACAAAGCCCGGGTTGATCCGGCCGAGGACGAGGTTGGCGTCGGTCACCGTGGGTCGGGTGCCGCCCCGGCGGTATGCCGCCGGACCCGGGTCCGCTCCCGCCGATTCCGGGCCCACCTGGAGGATGCCCGCCCTGTCGATCCAGGCGATGCTGCCGCCGCCGGCCCCGATGGTATGCACGTCGATCAGCGACACCCGCAGCGGCAGGCGAAAATCCAGATTGGTCTCCTCGGTCGTGCGCGGACGGCCACCCGGGATCAGGCAGACATCGAAGCTGGTGCCGCCCATGTCCGCCGAGATGACATTGTCGAAGCCGGCCAGCCGCGCCAGGTAGCTCGCTGCGGTGACCCCGGCGGCCGGCCCCGAGCGCGCGAGGTTCGCCGGCCGCTGGCAGGCCGTGGCGCTGGACATGATGCCGCCGTTGGATTGCACGAACAGCACGTCCCGGCGAAAGCCGCCTTCCGCCAGCCTCTGCTTCAGCGCGCCGACGTACCGGGCCACCATCGGCTGCAGGTAGGTGTGCACGACGGCCGTGCTGAGCCGCTCGAACTCGTAGAGCTCCGGCAGGAGCTCCGCGGAGAGGGTGATCAGCCACCCGGGATGGAATGCCTGGAGAACCTCCTTCGCCCGCCGCTCGTGGACGGGGTTGGCGTACGAGTGGAGAAAGCAGACCACGACCGCCTCCACGCCCTTGGCCCGAAGGATCCGCGCGGCCTCGAGCACATCCGATTCGTCGAGGGGCTCCACCACGTCGCCGCGGTGGTCCAGGCGCTCCCGCACTTCCAGCCGCAAGTCCCGCGGGATCAGCGGCTCCTGGACGCCGTGCAGGCCGTAGAGGTGGGGCCGATCGCGGCGCCCCAGCTCGAGGACGTCCCGGAAGCCCAGCGTGGTGATGAGGCCGCAGCGGGCGCCCTTTCGCTCGATGATGGCGTTGGTCGCCATGGTGGTGCCATGGATGAAGAGGTCGATGTCACCGGCGGATACCCCGATATGGCCCATGGCGTCGAAGAGGCCGACGGACAGGTCGCGGGGCGTCGTCGACGCCTTGCTGATGCTGACGCGGCCGGTGGCCTCGTCCAGGTAGAACAGGTCGGTGAAGGTGCCACCGACGTCGATCCCGAGGAGCTTCGCCACCTTGATCCCCCCCTATCTACTAAAGCCCCAGGTATGAGCGCTGGACCTGGGTATTGTTCAGCAGCTCCTGCCCGGTGCCGGACAGGGTGACCCTGCCGGTTTCCATGACGTAGGCGCGGTCGGACAGCCGCAGGGCCATCCGGGCGTTCTGCTCCACCAGGATCACGGACACGCCGCGGGCGTGAATGCGCTGGACGATGCTGGCGATATCGCGGACGACCAGGGGCGCGAGCCCCAGGGACGGCTCGTCCAGGAGCAGAAGCTGCGGGCCCGACATGAGCGCCCGGCCGATGGCGACCATCTGCTGCTGGCCCCCCGAGAGACTGCCGGCGAGCTGACGCTTGCGCTCCGTCAGGATCGGAAAATAGCCATAGACCTCGCCCAGCACCAGCGCCGCCCGCCGGCTGTCCCTTTGGTAGGCGCCGATCATGAGGTTCTCCTGGACCGTCATCTCCGGAAACAGCCGCCGCCCCTCGGGACAGATGGCCACGCCGGCCCCGACGATGCCGGGAGGGGACATGCGGTCCAGACGTCGGTCGCCGAAACGCATCTCCCCGGAGGCGACGGGCACCAGGCCCATGATGGCCTTGAGCACCGTGCTCTTCCCGGCGCCGTTGGCCCCCACGATCGAGACGATCTGCCGCTCCTCCACGGTGAGCGTCACGCCCTGGAGCGCCCGCACCTTGCCGTACGAGACATGGAGGTCGCGGACCTCAAGCCTGGGCATCCTCGTCCACCCCCAGGTAGGCCGCCACCACGGCCGGGTCGTTGCGGATGCGCTCGGGCGGTCCCTCGGCGATCTTCTTGCCGTAGTTCATGACCACGATCTCCCGGCAGAGCTGCATGACGAAGCTCATGTCGTGCTCGACCACCACGATCGTGGTGCCACGCGCGTTGACCCGACGGATCAGCCGCGCCATGTGCGCGGTCTCCTCGGGGTTCATCCCCGCGACGGGCTCGTCGAGCATCAGGAGCTCCGGTTCGGTCGCGAGGCCGATGGCGACGCCGAGCGCGCGCTGGTGCCCGTACGGGAGGTTCCGGGCCAGCTCGTCCCGCGCGGCGGCGAGCTCCACGAAGTGGAGCAGCTCGAGGGCCCGCTCCCGGACCTTCTCGTCTTCCCGGGTCGCCTGCCGCGAGCCCGCGAGCCCCCTCCAGAACCCGACCCGGCTCCGAACGGCGCAGCCGCGGAGGACGTTCTCGAGCACCGAGGACTCGCTGTACAGCACCATCGACTGGAAGGTGCGGACCAGGCCCAGCTTGACCAGGTCATAGGGCGGCGTCCCGGTGATGCGCCGGCCCTTGAAATGCACCTCGCCCGCGCTGGGCCGGAGCTGCCCCGTCACCAGGTTGAAGACCGTGGTCTTGCCGGCACCGTTGGGTCCGATCAGCCCCACGATGCTTCCCTCGTCCACGGTCAGGGAGAGGCCGTCGACGGCGTGAAGGCCGCCGAACTGTTTCGAGAGGCCGCGGGCCTCGAGCATGGCGCTCACCGGTCACGTCCCTGCGCGCGCGCCGGCACCGGTTCCTCGACCGGGGCGGGCCGGCCCAGGCGGCCCAGCCAGCTGGCGAGCGCCCGGTACCGGGGGGCCAGCAGCGAGGTGACTCCGTCCGGCAGGAACCGCATGAACAGCATCAGGACGAGGCCGTAGAGGACCTGCTGCCAGACCACGTAGGCCCGCAGGAACTCCGGCAGGGGCGTGATGATCATCGCGCCGATGATCGGGCCCGCCAGAGACGAGGTTCCGCCCACGATGTTCATGAGCAGGAAGTTCACGGACTCCCAGAACGTGAAGCTGAAGGGGGCGATGTAGAGAAGGAAATGGGCGAAGAGGCTGCCGCCGAAGCCCGCCAGGAGGCAGCCGATGGAAAAGGCGATGACCTTGATCCGCATGGGGTTGTAGCCCGTGGCCGCGGCCAGCAGCTCGGACTCGCGCACGGCGTTCATCGCCCGGCCGAAGGGCGACCGGTAGAGGGCGGCGACGAAGGCCACGCCCAGCGCCAGGACCACCAGGGCCAGGTAGTAGAACGCCGCCTTCGAGCGCAGGGGCTCGGCGAGGAAGGGCAGCGTCGGGGGCTTGATGCCCACCACCCCCGTGTTCCCGCCGGTGAGCGCCGTGGCGTTCTTGCTCAGGAGGAACAGGAACTCGCTGAGAGCAAAGGTGAAGAGCAGAAAGTAGACGCCCTTCAGCCTGAGAATGACCCGGCCAACGACGAAGGCGGCCAGCGCGGCCAGGAACCCGCCGAGGAGGAAGCCCGCGAGAAACGGGAGCCCGAGCTTCACCGTGAGCTGCGCCGAGGTATACGCCCCGATGGCCATGAACCCGGCATGGGCCAGCGAGATCTGCCCCGTCTTCAGGATCACGTTCAGCCCGAGCGCCATCAGGGCGTTGATCAGCATCATGTCGAAGAGATGCAGCCAGAAGCTGCTCTCGAAGAGCGTGGGCACCAGGAACGCGAAGACGACCGCCAGCAGCAAGAGCCCCGGCGTGACCCAGCGGCCTCCGCGATTCGGGGAGGCCATGTCAGGCCTCGGCCCGGCCCAGGAGACCCGTGGGTTTCCAGAGCAGGATGACCATGATCATCAGGAACCCCAGCATGTCGGAGGTGAGCCCGCCGAAGAGCGTCGCGAAGATGCTCTCGGCGAACCCCAGCACCAGCCCGCCGACGAGGGCGCCGGGCACGCTGCCGAGTCCCCCCAGGATCACCACGACGAAGGCCTTCAGGAGCGCGGCCTGCCCCATGTACACGTGAAGCGAGAACACCGGTCCGATGAGCCCGCCGGCGATGGCGGCCAGCGCGCAGCCGACGGCGAAGGCGAGGCTGTAGATCCGGTTCACGGGAATGCCCTGCATGAGCGCCGCCTCGCCATCCTGGGCGACGGCGCGCAGCGCCTGCCCGACCCTGCTGTGCTTGATGAAGACGTAGAAGCCGGCGAGCACGACGAAGGCCACCGCCACGACCAGCAGCCGCTCGTGGGGAAAGGTGATCCAGCGGCTCCGGTAGATCCCGCTCACGGGGGACGCGAGCGACAGCCCCTCGATCCCTTCCATCACGGCCATGATCCCCTGGATGGCGATCTGCAGCCCGAGGGCGCTCATCAGCATGCTCAGCTCCCGCGAGCGCAGCGGGGCGAAGACCACCTTCTCGACCACGATGCCGATCACGCCGACGGCCACCGCGGAGGCCGCCAGGGCGGCAAAGAAATTGAGCCCCATCTGGGCGTAGAGGTGATAGACGACGAATGCGCCCAGCATGTAGAACTCGCCGTGGGCGAAGTTGACCAGCCTGAGAATGCCGAAGATCAGGGTGAACCCGAGCGCCATCAGGACATAGAACGCCCCGGCGGTCAGGCCGTTCACCAGGATCTGCGCGATCGACGACGCGGTCAGCACGGGCGCCCCGCCGGGGCATCGGGCCCGGCCGTGGCCGGGCCCGACAGCTCCAACGGCGATGGTTCCTACGGCTCGATCTTGGTCAGCATGACTTCCTTGCCCTTCTGCACCTGCCCGACGTAGAACGGCGCGATCCACTGGTGCCGGATGCCGTACTCGGCCTCGCCGCCCCAGACGTAGCGGCCCAGCAGCCCCTTGAACTCCTTCTGGCCCTCGAGGTGCTGGCGGAGCCCGTCGGAGGTGACGGTCTGCGCCTTCTTGATGGCGTCGAACAGCATGTGGCCCCCTTCGTAGAAGAAGATTCCCAGCGGGTTGAACGGCATCTTGTACTTGGCCTCGAACCGTTCCATCAGCGACCTGATCCTGGCGTCGTTCGGGTCCCAGGGGCTGTAGTACAGGAGCCCTTCGGCGTTGTCGGCGCCCGCGACCCTGATGATCTCCAGGGTCCCGGGGCCTCCGCCCTTCAGGAACTGCCCCTGATACCCGATCTGCCGGGCCTGTTTCAGGATGACCCCCGAATCCACCGGGGTGGAACCGTCGAAGTCGATGATGTCGGGCTTGGCCGCCACCACCTTGGTCAGGATGGGGACGAAGTCCTGGGTCCCCCGCTCGTAGAACTCCTTGAGGACGACCTTCATGCCGGCCTTCTCGTAGCCCTTCTCGTTGTGCGACATGACCTCCTTGCCCGACTCGTCGTTGGGGGAGATGATGGCCGCCGTCCTGAGCTGGGGCCGGTTCTTCGCGAGCCAGCCGATGAGCGGCGCCGAGAACTCGCCGGTGGTGGGAGTCAGCCTGAAGGTGTAGGGCTTCTTCGCGCTGAGCGCCTTGCTGGTGTAGCTGTTGGAGAGCACCAGCACCTTGCTGCTCTCGGTGATATCGGCGATGGCCAGCATCGGGACGGACCCGAGCGGCCCCACGATGATCTTGACCCCGTCCTGGGAGATCAGCCGCTGGGCGGCCTGGGCCGCGCCCGGACCCGTGTACTTGTCGTCATAGGCCGTGACCTTGATGGTGTAAACCGTCTCGCCGACCTGGATGCCGCCGCTCTTGTTGACATCCTCGGCGGCCAGCTCGAGGCCGCCCAGCATGCCCATGCCCCACCCGATGCCGGGGCCCGACAGGGCGGAGATGAAGCCGATATTGAGTTCCCCCTTCTTGGCCGCCTGGGGCTGAACCGGCCCCTGGGTGACCTGGAGGGCCAGCCCGACCACCGCGCAGATGAACGCTGCCTTCAGCACTCTCCCTCGCATCTCCCGTTCTCCTCCCCTGTCGGCTCTGAGCCGCTGTCGTGACCAGGACAAGTCCCCTACGGCGCTCCGGCCTCCACCTCCTTTCCAGACCCTGCCGCCGCCCCGCGCACCTTCACCCCGGCCCATTGCTCGTAGAGCGCGGTCACGGCGGCCATGTCCAGCCCCCCCAGGCCCTGCGCGTGAGCCGCCTCGTACACCTGGCGGACCGTGGAGGTGGCCAGCATGGGCATGCCCAGGCTCGCCGCCAGGCCCAGGGCCAGGGACAGGTCCTTGCGCGACAGGGCGACGCTGAAGTGCGGCGTGAAGTCTCCGGCGAGCACCTTGGGGAAACGCTTGAGGAAGTGGTGAGAGCGCCCCCCGCTGGTGGCCAGGATATCGAACAGGCGCTGGGGGTCTAGCCCCGCTCTCACCCCGAGCACCATCGCCTCGGCGGCCACGACCATGTTGCCCATGGACATGACATTATTCACCAGCTTCACGACGTGCCCGGACCCCAGCGGGCCCACGTGGTGAATCTCGGCGCCCAGCGTCTTCAGGACGGACCGGCACCGCTCCAGCACCGGCGCCTCCCCGCCCACCAGAAAGACCAGCTTGCCACTGCCCGCCTCCGCGGGGCCCCCGCTCACCGGAGCGTCGAGGCAGTCCGCCCCTCGGGCGGCGGCCGCCGCGGCGACCTCGCGCCACGTGTCAGGATCGATGGTGCTCATATCGACCAGGGTCATCCCCGGGCGCAGGCTCGAGACGACACCGTCAGGGCCGAGATAGGCCCGCCTCACGGCCGGGGGATCGGTGAGGCTCGACAGGACGATCTCCGATGCCTCGGCCACGCGGGCCGGCGAGGGGGCCAGGGTCACGCCCGCCGCCGCCGCCCGGGCCGAGCGGGACGCGTCCACGTCGTACCCGGTCACGGCATACGCGCTCGCCGCGAGGCGCCGCGCCATCGCCCCGCCCATATTGCCCAGCCCGAGGAACCCGATTCTCGGCGTTGCCATCATGCCCCCTCCCTGCTGAGGCCCGTGCTCATGCCCGGCGCCCGCTCATGACGCCGCTGTCTGACCCGATCGGCCCTCAGACCTGCACCGGGTGGTCGACGAACTCGCCAAAGACCTTCCGCCACACGTCGCAGATCTCGCCGACGGTCGCGTACGCCTCGACGGCCTGGAGCGTGGCCGGAACCACGTTCTCGCCGCTCACGCTGACCTCGCGCAGCCGCTCGAGAGCCCGGTCCACCGCGGCCTGGTCCCGGTTGCGACGGAGATCCCCGAGCCGCCCGATCTGCCGGCGCTCCGACTCGGGGTTGGGGCGGAAGATCGGCATGTCCGGCTCCTCGTCCGTCCGGTACTTGTTCACCCCGACGATCACCGTCTCCCCGCGCTCCACCGCCCGGTGCTGCCGGTAAGCGCCATCCGACAGCTCCTGGGCATAGAACCCGCGCTCGACGGCGCCGAGGGCGCCCCCCATCGCGTCGATCTTGGCGATGTAGTCGCCGATGCCGTCCTCCATCTTCTTCGTCAGCCACTCGATGTAGTACGACCCGCCCAGCGGATCGACGACATCCGCAATCCCCGTCTCGTGGGCGATGATCTGGTTCGTCCGCACGGCCAGCGTCACCGCCTCCTCGCTGGGAATGGCGAGCGCCTCGTCGTAGGAGGCGGTGCGTCCGCCCTGGATCCCGCCGAGCATCTGCGCCAGGACCTGGAGCGTGAGCCGGATGATGTTGTTCTTCGGCTGCTGGGCGGTGAGGGGGAGCCCCGAGGTGGCCGAGTGCAGCCGGCCGCGGATGGCCAGCGGGTTGGTGGCCCCCCACCGCTCGCGCATCAGCCGCGCCCACACCTTGCGCACCGCCCGGTGCTTGGCGATCTCCTCGAAGAACTCCATGTCCGTGCAGAAGTGGATCTCGATGCCCGGCCCGAACTCGTCGACGTGCAGCCCCTGGACGCGGCCTCCTGGAGGCAGCTGCCGCCGGCCTGCTTCATGTGGGAGCCGGAGACGCTGATGGGCAGCCAGTTGGGATGCTGCCGGCTCGTGTAGGCGACGGCATCAGCCGCCAGCTTGACGGCGGGGGCGATGGGGAAGATCTGGGTGCCGCGGGCCACGTACTCCTTGATGGGGTCGTTCTGGATCTGGAGCGTGAACCGCCCCGGATCGATGCCGCGCTTGCGGCACAGCGCGATGATCCACGCCAGGAAGATCGGTCCGATGGCGTTGGCGGTGGTGAAGACATGCCCCGCCTGCTCGACGTCGATCCCGTCGAAGAGCCGCTCGACATCCGCCAGGGAGCAGAGCGCCACGCCCACGCGCCCGACCTCCCCCTGGGCCAGCGGGTGGTCGGAATCCAGCCCGATCTGCGTCGGCAGGTCCAGCGCCATCGAGACGCCGCCGGTGGCGCCCTGATCGAGGAGGAACCGGTACCGCCGGTTGGCTTCCTCGGCGGAGCCGAACCCCGCGTAGAACTCCCAGTGCCAGAAGGCATTGCGATAGCCGGCGGCATCGCGTCCGCGCGTGTACGGGTACTCGCCGGGCAGCCCCAGGTCGGCGAGGTAGTCCCATCCGGTCTGCGCCAGCTCGGCGGGCGTGTACACCGGGCGCAGATCGAAGCCGCTGGGCGTCGTGAAGCGCGGCTTCCGCCCCGCCGCCAGCGTCTCGCGGTGGTAGCGCTCCCATTGCTCGACCCGCTCCCGGATCTCCCTCTCCGTGTCCTCGTTCGACATGCGCGCCTCCTCGGCGGTTCTCTCGGCCTACGACTGCGCGGGCCGGAACTGGAACACTGGTGTCCCGCCGGGCCGGGCGGGCGCCACGGTGAGCTCGACGGCCGTCCCCGGCGCCGCCGCCCCCTCCTGCGGCGGGCAGCCGGTGATCGGGCAGAAGACGATCGGTCCCTCCTCCAGCTCGACGAGCGCGACGATATACGGCGGCTCGAAGCCGATCGGGGCGTGGTGGACCACCGCGCTCGATCGAATGCGGCCGCGGCGCCCCACGGGCACCTCGTCGGTAGGCTCGGCCCCGCAGCCGCCACAGACCGGGCGCGCCGGGAACGAGATCCAGCCGCAGCCGCGACACCGGCTGCCGACGAGATGCGGCGGCTCCCCGGAGGGCTGGCGATACGCGCGGGCGCCGGGCGCGGCCGTCATCGGGCGAGCACCGTTGCCACACCCGCCGCCGAGTCGCCTTCGATCCACCCGCCACTGTTCTGGGCCAGCGCGACCCGGACCCTCGCGATCTGCCGCCCCTCGGCCTCGCCGCGGAGCTGCCACACGGCCTCGGCGATCTGCGCCAGCCCGGTAGCGCCGACCGGATGGCCGCGCGAGGTGAGGCCGCCGCTCGGGTTGAACGGGATCCGCCCCGTGTGGCAGGTGTCCCCATTCTCCAGCAGGCGGGCCGCCTCGCCCGCCTTGCAGAAGCCGAGGTCCTCATAGTACAGCAGCTCCCCCGGCGAGGTGGCGTCGTGGCACTCGACCATGTCGATGTCCTCGGGCCCGAGCCCCGCCTGCTCGTAGGCGGCATTGACGGTGCGCGCCGCCGTCGAGAGCTGGCCCTCGCGGCCCGCGCCGAGTGCGCCGGAGCGGAGCTGGCAGGCGAGCACCCGGATGGCGGTGGCGCTCGCCCGGCGGCGCGCAACCTCGGCGCTGCACACGACCGCCGCCGCCGCCCCGTCGCTGACCGACGAGCACATCAGGAGCCGGATCGGCCCGGCGATCGGGCGCGAGGCGAGGACCTCCTCGGCCGTGACTTCCTTGCGGTGCTGCGCGTACGGGTTCAGCCGCCCGTGCCGGTGGCTCTTCACGGTGACCTCGGCGAGGTGGCGCAGGGCGAGGCTGCCGCTGGCCAGCCGCGCCTGGATACGCATCGCGTAGATGGCGGTGAACTGCAGCCCCATGTCATGCGTCAGTTCCACATCCGCCGACGCGGCCAGTGCGCGCAGCGTCTGGCCGGTGTCGCCCACGAACATCTTCTCGGCCCCGACGGCGAGCGCAATGTCGCAGGCCCCGGCGCCCACCGTGAGGACGGCCTGGTGAAAGGCGGTGGCGCCGCTCGCGCAGGCGTTCTCGACGTTCACGACGGGCACGCCCGCGACCCCGGCCTCGCGCAGCGCGATCTGGCCGCGGATCGACTCCTGCCCGGTCAGGAGCCCGCCGAGGGCGTTGGCGAAGTACGCCGCCTGCACCTCGCGCGGCCCGACGCCGGCGCCGCGGAGGGCCGCCCGGGCCGCGCCCCCCGCCAGCGCCCGCAGCGGCGTGTCGGGAAACCGCCCGAAGGGGTGCATGCCCACGCCGAGGACGAAGACCTCGCGCATATGCCGGCTCAGCGATCCAGCCAGGCCCGCGTGAGCCCGCCGCCCGCGAAGTTCAGATACCCGCCCGCGTTGGTCTCGAAGCCCTTCAGCGCGCCGGTCCAGCCGAGGCTGGCGTCCGGGATATTCGTCCAGATCAGGGGCGCCTCGTCGATGACTGTCTGGAGCGCCCGCGTGTACAGCTTCTTGCGCTCGCCGGGGTCCCGGGTCGTGGCCGCCAGCTCCAGCAGGCCGTCGAGGGCCGGCGTCTTGAAGCCGGAGCGGTTGTTGCTCGCCTCCTCGGAAGAGTGGAACATCCGGCGGTAGAAGTCGTCCGGATCATACCGCGCGCTGTACCAGAGATAAAACAGGTTGAAGTCGCGCTTGTTCACGCGGGCCACCCACTCGACATGAGGATGGGCACCTCGATGCCGCCGGCGAGGCCGGCGTCCGCCATGAGCTTGCGGGCCCTGCTGAGGTCGTGCTCGCGCTCCTTGACGTCGAGGTGCCAGGGCGAGCCCTTGGAGAAGGGCTGGTTCGTCACCTGGGCGTGACCCCACAGATGCCCGTCGATCAGCGCTCTCTTGTCCACGGCGTGGGCAACGGCCTGGCGCAGCCGCGGGTCGTCGAAGGGCGGCTTGCGGGTGTTGAAGACGATGTACGAGGGGAACGAGCCGGGCCCCGTGTAGATCGTGAGGTTCCTCGCCCCGCCACGGAGTCCGTCCACGTCCTTGAACGGCACCTCCTGGATGAAGTCCAGGTCGCCGGCCCGCAGACCCGCGAGACGCGTATTGCCGTCGGCGATCGGGCGAACGACGACCTCGTCGATGTGGGGCAGCCCCTTCTCGCGATACTCCTTGAACCGCCGGAGGCGGACGTACTCGTTGGTCTTCCACTCGACCAGCTCCCAGGGGCCGGTCCCCACCACCTTGCTCACGCCTCCCTCCGCGGGCAGCGTGCTGGCGGGAAGGATCGGCACGCGAACGGTGGCGACCTTCGTGAGGAACGGGGCGAACGGTTGCTTCAGCACGATCTTCACCCGCTGGGGATCGACGGCGCTGATGCCCTGGACGAGGGCGAAGTCGCTCCGCTGGGCGGAGGCGGTCCTGGGGTTCATGATCCGCTCGAGCGAGGCCTTGACGTCCTCGGCGGTCAGGGTCTGGCCGTTGTGGAACTTCACCCCCCGCTGGAGATTGAAGACGTACTCGAGGCCGCTGGCGGACACCTGCCAGGACTCGGCCAGCCCGGGTTTCAGCTCGAAGTTCTTCCCGACGTCGGTGAGGCCGTCGAGGCAGAGCGTGAACAGGTTGAAGTTCGTGATCGACCGGTACTTGTGCGGGTCGGGATCGTCGAAGGCCGTCGAGAGCGCCACGCGCAGCGTCCCCCCCGCCTTCGGCCCCTGCTGGGCCGCCGCCGTCCCCCGGACACCCGCGAGCATCACCGCCGCGCCCGCCGCCCTCAGCACCTCTCGCCGACTGACCATGATCTCTCCTCCCTGTTCTCTCAGGCGCTCCTCGGCCGCGCCTGCCTCCGGCCCGGCCGACAGCCCGCGGTTTCGCACTCCGGCTTCACGCGACACGGACCCGCGGATCGAGGACCGAGTACATCACATCGACCGTCGTGTTGATCACGACGAAGAGCACCCCGACGACCAGGGTGACCCCCTGCACCACCGGGTAGTCCCGCGCGAAGATCGACTGGACGACCAGCCAGCCGATTCCCGGCCAGGAGAAGACCTGCTCGACGACCACCGCCCCGCCCAGGAGGGTCCCGAACTGAAGCCCGACCACGGTGACGGTGGGGATCAGCGCGTTCTTGAGCGCGTGCTTCCACACGACGCCGCGCTCGCTGAGGCCCTTGGCCCGGGCCGTCCGCACATAGTCCTGCCCGATGGCCTCGAGCACCGACGAGCGGACCATGCGCGTCACGACGCCGGCCATGGCGAGGCCGAGGGTGAGGGCGGGCAGAAGGAGGTACTGCAGCGCCTGCACCGGCTGCATGACCACACTCGCGTACCCCTGGGACGGCAGCCACCCGAGCCCGACGGCGAAGGCGAGGACGAGGAGGATGCCGAGAAAGAAGTTTGGAACGGAGACGCCGAGGAGCGCGAAGACCATCGCGGCATAGTCGGCGCCGGTGTTGCGGCGGACGGCGGCCAGGATGCCGAGCGGCAGGGCCACCACCAGCGCCACCAGCGAGCTCGCGGCGGTCAGCAGCAGGGTCTTCGGCAGCTTGTCGGCGATGAGCGCGACGACGCTCTCGCGGTTCCGCACCGACCGGCCGAGATCGCCGCGCACCACCCGTCCGACCCACCGGAGATACTGGTGCGGCAGGCTCAGGTCGAGGCCGAGCTCGTGGCGGAGGGCCTGCCGCGTCTGGGCGTCCACCTGGTCGGCGCCCATCATGACGTCCACCGGGTCGCCGGGGATGAGGCGCAGCACCCCGAAGACGATGACGGACATGAAGAAGAGCACCGGGATCAGCACGAGGAGGCGGCGCGCCAGGAACTCGATCATCGCCCGCCCCTCGCCGGCACCAGCGCCATGGCGCCGCCCGCGCTGCGGCCGAGCTCGGAGCGCAGCCGCGGGTCAAGGGCGTCGCGGAGCCCGTCGCCCATGAGGTTGAAGCCGAGGACGGCCAGGCAGATGGCCAAGCCGGGGAAGATCGCCACCAGCGGCGCGCGCTCGAGGAAGCCACGCGCCTCGAAGAGCATGGTGCCCCAGCTCGGCGTGGGGGGCGGCATACCGACTCCGATGAAGCTCAGGCTCGACTCGATGATGATGGCCTGCGCGAAGCTCGCGCTCGCCTGCACCAGCAGCGGCGCCCAGCAGTTCGGCAGGATCTCGCGGGTCAGGATGGCGAAGCCGGGCTGTCCCAGCGCCTGCGCCGCCACCACGTACTCCTTCTCGCGCTCGGCGAGCACGGCGGCGCGAGCGATGCGCGCGAAGATCGGCGCGTAACGGACGCCGATGGCGATCATCACGTTCGTGATGTCGGGACCGAGCGCGGCGACGATGGCGAGCGCGAGGAGGATGGCGGGAAACGCCAGGATGGCATCCATGATCCGCATCGCGAGGTGGTCGACCATCCCGCCGAGGAAGGCGGCGGTCGTCCCGAGCGGGAGGCCCAGGGCGAGCCCGATGGCCACCGCCACCAGGCCCACCTGCACCGAGATGCGGGCGCCGTGGAGAATCCGGGCGAGCAGGTCGCGGCCGAACTGGTCCGTCCCCAGCGCGTGCTCACCGCTCGGGGCCTGCAGGCGGGCGCCGAGGTCCATCGCCAGCGGGTCCTGCGTGCTCAGGACGGGGCCCATCGCGGCCGCCGTGACCACGAGCACCACGAGCACGGCCCCGCCCAGGGCCAGGCGGTTGTGGGCGAACAGCCGCAGCGTCACGGCGCCTCCGGCAGCTCGATCGTCATGACCGCACGCAACACTCGACCAGCGTCTTGACGGAGGCGGCGCCGTCGATCGCGAGCGCCGCGTCGACCAGCCGGCGCACCTGCGCGGCGGGGA
>JACPCX010000160.1:0-17826 GCA_016184305.1 Candidatus Rokuibacteriota bacterium
CGTCCATCCAGTAGCCCGGGATCGTCGGGATATGCGGCCGTCCCGGATCGGGCGAGAGGCCGAGCACGTCGCGGTAGAACTGCAGCGCGCGGTCGGCGTGGGCTTCGGTCTGGCCGACGCGGATCCCGTGATGGTGGAGCTCGAGCACCGTGATGGCCATGACACCCCTCCTTGCGCCGGCGATGTGGCGCCGATCATAGGACCGGCCTTCGCGGGTGTCAATCGCCCTGACGGCCGCACTCGACGTCTTCTTCGTCGTCTCGGACAACCGGTGGAACTACCGCGACCTCGATCACGCGCGCGCGGTCCTGGGCTTCGTGCCGCAGGACTCGGCGGAGAAGTACAGGGCCGGCTGAGGGGGAACCTGAAGACGCGGTCGGCGGCCGGCGCAGCCCGTCCACGTCTACGCGGCGGCTGACGCGAACGGCCATGGCGCCGAGGACCTGTCCGTGGTGGTGACGGCGCTCGAGGCCCTGGCGCGGGGCGCGTCAGGGCAGGGGGGCGCCCCGCGCGCACAAGGAGGGACCGGCGCGCCGTCCTACCCGATCGACAGGGCCGCGCGGCCGATCACCGTGCCCTGCTCGAGCCGCTCGTGCAGGGCCTCCGCCTCCGCCATGGGGCGGATGTCGGTGACCAGCGGCCACAGCTCTCCGCGGGCCACGAGGGCGAGGGTGTCGAGGACCTCGGCGCGCGTCACGTAGCGGCTGCCGAGGAGATCGAGCTCCTTCAGGAGCATCTGCATGGCGTCGACCCGGAAGACCTTGCCGGCGCCGCCCAGCGTGACCATGCGCCCCTTGACAGCCAGGGACTGCACGGCCTGCTCCAGGGTCGCGCTCGACGAGACGTAGTCGACGGCCACGTCGACCCCCTGTCCGCCGGTCAGGTCCCTGAGCGCCTCGACCACATCGGAGTGGGCGGCATCCACGACCTCGACGGCGCCGGCCCGGCGACAGGCCTCGAACTTCTCGGCGGCGATGTCGACGGCGATCACCCTGGCGCCGGCCCACTTCGACAGCATGATCTGGTGGATGCCGAGGCCGCCACCGGCGCCGAACACCGCCACCGTCTCGCCGGGCCGGGTCCCCGTCCGGCGATTGACCTTGTACGGGGTGGCGAGGGCATCGCAGATGACGCCGATCTCGGCCGGGTGGGCGCGGTAGTCGAGGCCGTCCGGCAGCCGCAGGAAGTTCCGGGCCGGAAGCTTGATGTACTCGGCGTAGCCGCCGTCGCATTCCTTGCCGACATTGCCGCCCGAGCGCTCGCAGAGGGGCTCCAGGTTGGCGAGGCACATGCGGCAATGGCCGCAGAAGAGATAGTAGTAGGCCGTCACCGCGTCGCCCACCGCGAGGCCGCCGACGCCGGCGCCGACCTCGACGATCTCGCCGGTGATCTCGTGGCCGATGATGCGCGGATACGCGAGCGGGATGCGGCCCGCCTTGTAGTGCTGGATGGTGAGACCCGAGCCGCAGGCCAGGACGCGCGCGACCGCCTCCCCCGGGCCGGCCACCGGATCCGGCACAATCTCCAGCGTGAAGGGCGCGCCGGGCGCCCGCAGGACCAGCGCCTTCATCTCCGGGTCACGCGGTGAACATGAAGTTGGCCGCCTTCAGGAGGAGCGTCCGGTTGACGCCGTCGGAGTGCAGGAAGGCGGCCGCGTCCCGGAGCAGCTTCTCCACGCCGAACTCCTTCATGTAGCCGTGGCCGCCGTGGATCTCGAGGCACCAGGTGACGATCTTCCAGGCCGCCTGCGAGGCCATGACCTTGGGCAGGGCGCCCAGCGTCCGGTCCCAGCCGTGCTCCTGGTGCTCGGCGAGCCAGCACGCCCGGTGGATGTAGGAGCGCGAGGCGTCGATCAGCATGCGCATCTCGGCCAGCTCGGCGCGGATGCCGTCATGCTCGATGAGCGGGGTGCCGCCCTGGACGCGCACCCTGGCCCACGCCACCGCCTTCTCGTAGGCCGCCACGGCGACCCCCAGCGCGCTGGCCCCGGCATAGGCGTTGGACTGCGGGAAGAACTCGGCGAGGACCCTGAAGCCGCGCCCGACCGCGCCCACGACGTTCTCGTCGGGGATGAAGCAGTCCTGGAAGATGAGCTCGGCGTTGTTGGCGAGGCGCTCGCCCATCTTGTCGTGGACGATGCCGGTGGTGAAGCCGGGGCGGCCGCGCTCCACCAGGAAGCAGGTGGCGCCGTCGGCCAGCGGCTGGCCCGGATCGGTTTGCGCGAAGACGAGACAGTGGCTCGCCCGGTTGCCGTTGGAGATGAAGTGCTTGAGGCCGTTGAGGATGAAGCCGCCGGGGGCCTTGACGGCGGCGGTGCGGAAGGGCCTCGGATACGGCACCAGGTAGTCGGAGGCGACGTCGGGCTCGGTGATGCCGATGGCGAGCATGCCGCGGGGATCCGCGGCGAAGCCCGGGAGCACGCGCGCGCGCTGCTCCGGGTTCAGCGCCTTCTGCATGATCTGGGCGATCTTGAGCGTCTGGGCGAAGATCACGGACACCCCGAGGTCGCCCCGGCCCAGCTCCTCGATCACCATGGCCGTGGTCAGCGCATCGGCGCCGAGGCCGCCGTATTCGCGGCCGAGCGTCATGGTGCGGATGCCGACGGCATGCGCCTTCTCGACGATCTCCGCGGAATAGCCCTCGGCGGGATCGCGTCGCGCGTCCAGCTCAGCCGCCCGCGGCCGCACCTCCTCCTCGACGAACCGGCGCACCGTGTCCAGCACCGCCCGCTGCTCCTGCGTCTGCACGAACATGCGCTCCATCCGCCTCGCCTCCGTCCTTCGGGTTCCGCGATCGACAGGGTCGCGCGCGGTGTGAGCCGCTCAGGAACTGATCCACCGCACGACACCGGTGACACCGTCCACGGCCACGAGGGCCCCGTCGGGGATGCGCTTCGTGGCCTCGGGCACGCCGAGCACGGCCGGGATGCCGCGCTCGCGCGCGAGCGCCGCCAGATGCGAGGTGCTCCCGCCGAGCTCGGCGACCACGCCCGCCACGCGCGGGAGCACCGCCGTGAGCGCGGGCCCCGCCACCTGGGTGACGAGCACGTCCCCGAGCCGGACGCGGCCGAGATCGTGCTCGTGGTCGACGACGCACGCGGGCCCCTCGCCCCATCCGATGCCCGCCGGGTGGCCGGTGAGCCCCGGATGGCGGAGCCAGAGCTCGCCGGGCACCACGGCCGGGGCGGTTCGGAGCGGCCGCGCCTGGAGAATCTCGGGGCCGGTGGGGCCGAGCGCCCACTCCACCTCGACGGGTGCGCCGAACGCCTCCTCGGCGGTCAGCACCATGCGGCCGAGCGCCACGGCCTCCGCCTCGTCGAGACACGGCGCCGTCACCAGGCCGGGAGTCACTGCTTCCGGTCTTGGTCCCGCCCCGGGGGCGACGCGCACGAGTCTGTCCTTCCGCCCCGGCTCCACGTCCTCGAGTCTGCCGTCCCGGCCCAGGAGAAACCGGTCGGGAACGACCTCGCCCTGGGCGATGGCCGATCCGAGCCCCCAGGTGCCCGTGATCAGCATCCCGCCCTCCGGGGTTCGCGAGAGCGCCCCGCCGGCGGCGCGCGCCGGGACGAGCCGCTGGACGAGCACGGCCATGGCGGTGGCGCCTGGATCGACGCCGTGGACTCGCATGTAGCGCAGCGCCCGCGTGGCCCAGAGGGCGGCCCAGCAGGCGGTGACGGTCGTGAGGAGGTCGGCGGTGCTGTCCACGCCGAGGAAGGTCTCGAACTGCCCGGCAAAGGACGTCTCCGGGCTGTCCTCGATCAGCGCCGAGGAGCGCACGGCCAGGGGCGCGGCGGGTCCGGCGCCGAGGTCGCGCCAACCGCCGAGGAGCGCTTTCGTGAGCGGCGAAGGGAGCCCCGTGCGCGTGAGCCCGAGCCTCACCGCCACGGCGAGCCGGCGTGCCTCGGGCTCGTCGGCCTGCGCCACGCGACGGGCCGCATCGGCGACACTCGCCGCGGTCAGGGCCTCGCGGTACGCGGCAGCGTCGAGGCAGACCCCGTCCGGGACGGGCAAGCCGGCCAGGAGCAGCCGCGCCAGCCGCGCGGCTTTCGGCCCGACCCTGTCGGCCTCCAGCGCGGCCGGGCTTCCGAGCGGGATGACGACGGGGTCCATCTTCAATCCACGACGGTGATCTCCTCGACCGGGAAGCTGGAGATGATCTCCGTCCTGTCCTCGTGCACGATGAGCATCTCCTCGATGCGCACCCCCCACTCGTACTTCTTGCCGTGCTGGGTCTCGAGCGCGAAGACCATCCCGGCCTTGATCTCCAGCGGATGGTCCAGCGACCAGATGCGCGAGATCACCGGCTGGTCGTACTGGGCCAGCCCGAGGCCGTGCCCCCAGAGATTGGCGGCGGCCCGGTCCTCCTCCTCGTAGCCCCACGCCTCCTTGGCCGAGGGCCACTTGAGCGCGATGTCGCGCGTCGTGGCGCCGGGGCGCACCGCGTGGATGGAGTCGTAGAGCCACTTGAGTGCCGTGGCGTAGTAATCCTTCTGCTCCTGGCTGGGCTGCTTGCCGACGCAGTAGGTGCGGTAGTAGCAGGACTTGTAGCCGTTCCAGGTCAGCGCCGCGAGGTCCATGAACACGATCTCGCCGGGCTTGATGATCCGGTCGGAGAAGTTGCGCCAGTTGGGCCAGGTATTGGGGCCGGAGGAGACGATGACGTCCTCCACGTCCTCCATGCCGGGGACCGAGTAGAGGTACTCCATGATGTGGGCCGTCACCTGGTTCTCGGTGAGCCCGGGCCTGAGGAAGCGCATGGTCTCCCAGTGGGCGGCATCCCCGATGGCGCCCACGATGCGCATGCACTCCTGCTCGTCCACGTTCTTGATGGCCCGGGCCTCCATCATCGGCGTCATGCCGTCGGCCCACTTGATCTTGGCCTCCTGGAACGCCTGGAGCATGTTGATGTCGACGAAGTCCACGCCGAGGGTCTGGTCGGCCACGCCGAACCGCTTCATCTCGTGCACGATGGCGTCCGTGAACTTCTTGACCTGCTGGCGGGAGGCGGGGCCGGCCGCCCCCTTGATCCACGCGTAGGACCAGCGGATATTCTCCTGCGGGATCCAGGGGGCGTGGCGCTGGATCTGGAAGCCGATGTCCCCCTGCTCGAAGAGCACGGGAGCGGCGTCCCCGCAGAGGAGCGCGTAGCGCAGCCCAGGCTTGAGCCGGTTCCAGCCCGGCGTGAGCGTGCTCGTCACGTAGCGGACGTTCTCGTCGTACATCAGGAGGAGCGCGCCCAGGTGAGCGGCCTTCATCCGCTCGCGGGCCCGCTCGAGGCGGTACGTGCGGAGGCGGTCCCAGTTGATGCGCTGCTGCCAGTCGACGCCGGCGATGCCGAAGTTCCCCATGGCTACGCTCTCCTTGAATGTGGATGGCCGTTCCGCACAGGAATGATCGGCAGCAGGAGATGCGAGGGCCGCCTGCGGCCGCAGTGAAGCGTGACCTTCTTGCCGAAGATCTCGGGCGGCCGGTCGCGCGGGTCGTTGTGCTGGAAGGGGCCGACGCCGGTGAAGACATCGCCGAGCACGGCCAGCCCCGCCCCCGGCCCGCCGGGATGCTCGTAATCGCGTCCCCGCACGGTGAGCGCGAGCCGGTGGCCGGCCGGCACCACGATGGACGTCGGCCAGATCTCGACGTCCAGCTCGTACACCCGCCCGGGAGTGAGCGGCTGCCTTTCGTCGTGCGTGTGGTACGGGCGGTACGGGAGCGTCAGGGCGGGGTCCAGCTTGCGGTGCGAGGCCCGGAGCCACCCCTGCGCGATGGGGGTGTGCGGGTCCAGCGCGCCCTGGAACACGACCTCCTTCATGTTCGGGCTCAGCACGCGAACGATCAGGAACAGGTCGGCGTCCGCGGTCTCGGACGACACGAACAGCTTGGCCGCGATGGGGCCGGTGATCTCGGTCTCCGCCTTGAGCGGCGTCGTCAAGAACGTGACCCCCTCGCCGAACCCGCTGTACGTCACGCGCCCATCCCGGGCGAGCGGCGAGTTGACGAGGCCATGATCGGCCGGGTTCAGATAGAGCCTGGTCCACCGCGTGCGGGCCAGCGGCCATTCGCTCTCGTGCCGCTCGACGAACTGCTCCCCTGGGTGGCGCACCTGAAGCACGACCTTCGGCTGCTTCTTCCATCCGGTGTCTTCGCCCTTGAGGAAGTGGCCGAAGAACCTCTTCTGCAGACCCACGCCGTAGTCCGTGTAGAAGTGAGTCCAGTGCTCGATCCCGTGCACCTCGAGCCACTTCTGCCGCGAGGCCGCGCGCATGAACCCCTCGAAGTTGCCGCGCGGGTGCAGGCCCTGCCCGCCCCAGTTGGCCGCGGAGAGCAGGGGCACGGTCACCTTCGACCAGTCGGGCATGCGCGAGCGCCAGTACTCGTCGGTGGCCAGCGGGTTCCGGTAGCAGTCCTCGTAGAAGTCGCGGCGGGTGGCGCCGAGCTCCTCCTCGGTCAGCGTCGGCGGTCCGGATACCCAGTCTCCGGTCATCCGGCTCCGGTAGCCCCGCGTCCCGCGGCCGTGCTGCACCCTCACGATTTGCGAAGGGAACCAGGCCCTGCCGAAGGTGCAGAGGATGCCGCCGTGGTGGCTGAGGTCGCGATAGTAGTCGGCCGCGCCCTCCCAGACGCAGATGGCGGCCAGGTGCGGCGGCTCCTGCGCCGCCACCTGCCACTGGTTCATCGCGTAGTAGGAGATGCCGTTGAGGCCGATCTTGCCGGTGCTCCACGGCCGCGCGGCCGCCCACTCGATGCAGTGGTAGAGGTCCTTCGCCTCGCGCGCCGACCAGATGTCGAGGAAGCCGGGCGACCGGCCGGCGCCGCGCGAGTCCACCCGGAGGCAGGCATAGCCGTCCGGCACCCACTTCTCGGGGTCCACCACCTCCCAGTTCTGGTACCTGTTGGTGGAGCCCGCCAGGACATCCGGGTGTTTCTCGACCATGCGGCGCCACTGATCGGTGTAGAGGTCCTCGAAGTGCAGCCCCTTGGCGTAGGGGCCATAGGACAGGACGACGGGGTAGGTGCCCGCCCGGGTTGGCCGATAGACGTCGGCGCGCAGGACGAGGCCATCGTCCATGGTGACGGGCACGTCCCGGTCGATGCGCATCCCGTCGCGGACCTCGCTCGTGAACTCGCTCATGGTCTTGCTTCATAGCAGCCGCGCGGCTCGCCTGTCAAACCCCAATGCGCCGCGCTCCGCCAGGACCCGCCCGTTGACTTGGCCTTCGCCGCCGTGCTAACAGGGGAAGCGCCATGACCCTCAGCGCGCAGCGCACGGCGGTCCTCGCCATCGACATGCACCGCGGGCATCTCGATCCCGCCGTCGCGACGCTCCCGCTCGCCGCCGAGCGCTGCGGGCCGGTCATCGCCCGCGCGGCGGATCTCTTCGGGCAGCTCCGGGCCATCGGCGTCCCCATCGTCCACGTGGTCACCGAGTACCGCGACGCCGGGGAAATCGCCGCGAACCCGTTCTGGAAGGCGATCCACGACGACCCGGCCAAGGCGAGGAAAGGCATCCTGCGCCACAACCTGGCCGGCAGCCCCGGCACCGAGATCATCCCCGCGCTCCTCGCCGACGGGGACCTGGTGGTCAGGGGCAAGAAACGTTACAGCGCCTTCCACGCCACGGACCTGGAATTCCTGCTGAAGAGCCGCGGCGTCCACACGGTGGTCCTCGCCGGCATCAACACGACGAGCTGCATCCTGTGCAACGCCTTCGAGGCCACCAACCGGGACTTCAGCGTGATCATCGCCTCGGACGCGGTGGACTCCATGGACGGCGAGGAGATGCACCGGTTCGCGCTGCGCCTCATGGGCGCCACCGTGGGCTGGCCGCTGACCAGCCCGGAGATCGTCAAGGCCCTCAGGGCCTGAGCCGTCACGAGGGAGGTGCCCGTGAAGCTGCCCAGCGAACGCTTCGACTACTCGCCCCTCGCGAGCCGCCGCCCGTGGAAGCTCCCCAAGGGGGCGCGGCTTGCCGTCTGGACCATCGTCAATGTCGAGGAATGGGACATCGAGAAGGCCATGGCCCGGCAGCTCCTGACCGCGCCGCAGGGGGTGGCCACGGTGCCCGACGTGCCCAACTGGGCCTGGCACGAGTACGGGATGCGCGTGGGCTTCTGGCGGCTCCTCGAGGCGCTGACGAAGCGCAAGATGCGCGCGACCACCGCCATCAATGCCAACGTCTGCCGCTCGTATCCCCCGGTGGCGCAGGCCATGCTGGACGCCGGCTGGGAGTTCATGGGCCACGGCGTCAGGCAGGGGGCCATGCACACGCTCCCCGACCAGCAGGCGGCCATCGGGGAGGCCGTCGAGATCATCCGGCAGTTCACGGGCAAGAAGCCGAAGGGCTGGCTCGGCCCCGGGCTCAGCCAGACGTGGGAGACCCTCGACCTGCTGGCCGAGGCGGGGATCGAGTACGTCTCGGACTGGGTCACCGACGACCAGCCTTACGAGATCCGGACGCGGGCGGGCGCGCTCGTCTCGGTGCCCTACACGCTGGAGCTGAATGACATCCCGATGATGGTCATCCAGCACCACAGCTCGGCGGAGTGGGTCAGGCGGGTGAAGGACCAGTTCGATCGGCTCCACGCGGAAGGAGCGAAGAACCCGCGCGTCATGGCGCTGGCCGTGCACCCGTACATCTCGGGCGTCCCGCACCGCATCAAGCACTTCGAGGCCGCCTACGATTACATGCGGAAGCAGAAGGGCGTCTGGTTCACCACGGGCGAGGAGATCTACGAGTGGTACAAGTCCCACCCGTGGTGACCCTGGCCATCGGGGCTCGATCCTGTGACGACGGTGACGGCGCCGATGCGCTCCACGCGCACGCTGCCGCTCTCCCATCCCAGCGTGGAGGGCTCGACAGAGGAGATGACGCCCCCGCCCACCGCCACTCGCGCCCTCCAGGCTCTGCAATCATCCGGGTCCGCCAGCTCCTCGCGTGGCGGCACGCGTCGACGCGGCGCGGCTCGCCGGCTTGACATGCGCCAGGGCCGAGCCTAAAGTCGGCCCCACATTCCGGACCGGCCGAACCGCGCGGGAGGCCCGATGCCTCGTCGTCCGGTACCCTTGGATCCTGGCTTCGCTCGCTCGAATCGCCGCGGTGACTCCCGCGGGCCCCCTGTCCGTCGCCCGCCGGCGGCCGTTTCCGAAGCCCTCGACCCTCAACCCGCGGAGGAGGACTCTCGTGGCGAAGACAGCGGCGAAGAAGGCGACCAAGCGACCCGCGAAGAAGGCGCCGAAGAAGGCGCCGAAGAAGGCGTTGAAGCAGACGGCCCGCAAGGGCCCGAGCGTTGCCGAGGCGATACACGCGCTCGACGCAGCGTTCACCAATGCAGTGGCCGCCAGGGATTCCCAAGTGCTGGTGTCGGGCTTTTACGCCCCCGATGCCGTCCTGATGTCGCCGAATCAGCCCGCCATCATCGGGCGCGAGAACATCCGCGTGGCGCTCCAGGGCATGATGGATGCGGGGGTGACGAGTCTCAAGCTCGAGACGATCGAGATCGGCAGCGCCGGTGATCTGGCCTGGGAGCGGGCCAGGTACACACTGTCCATGACCCCGTCCGGCGGCGCCCCCATCCAGGATGTCGGCAAGTCTCTGGTGGTGTTCCGCCGGCAGCCGAATGGCACCTGGCGGGCCATCGTGGACATGTACAGCAGCGACCAGCCGGCGCAATGACGCGCGCGCAGTGAACAGGAGGTCAGGGGGCCGCGGGTCGCCGCGCCCCTCTGGCCCACGGTCGACATGCCGAGAGGCACGTTGAGGAGAGAAGGAGACACGGCATGGCGAAGATCTTGAAGTGTGGCGATCTGATGCCCGGGTGCAGCTTCGTGGCCGAGGGGAAGGACGTGGCGGAGGTGATGGCCAAGGGGGCGGAGCACGCCAAGAAGGATCACGGCATGACGACGATGCCGCCGGAGATGATCCCGAAGGTCCAGGCGGCGATCCGCGACAAGTAGCCAGGGGCGGCCGGCGGGGGGCGGGGTTCCCCCTGCCGGCCGCCGTCTTTCTCGGGCAGAACCCCGCTCCCGCCAGCCTCCGCCCGGACTCACCCGCGATACCCCACGGGTCTCGGAGGGCATCACCGGTTCCGGCGCTGCCGGCGCCTGATCCGCTCCAGGGGCTGGCGAGCCGAGGGCCGGGCAGGGTACAGTGAAGCCGATCGCCATGCGCCCCATCCGGAAGGCCCATGCAATGCCCCGCGTCCGGCAAGCCCACGGGAGAGCGTGAGAGATGTCATCGAGCGATGTGCTGAGGATCGCCAACTGCAGCGGCTTCTACGGGGATCGGCTCTCCGCCGCGAAGGAGATGGTCGAGGGCGGGCCCATCGACGTGCTCACGGGCGACTACCTGGCCGAGCTGACCATGGCCATCTTGTTCAAGAGCCGGCTGAAGAAGCCCGAGACCGGCTACGCGACGACCTTCCTGGCCCAGATGGAGCAGGTGATGGCCACATGCCTGGACCGGGGCATCCGGGTGGTGGCCAATGCGGGCGGGCTGAACCCCGCGGGTCTCGCCCAGGCGCTGGGCGGCCTCGCTGCCAAGCTCGGGCTCGAGCCGCGCATCGCGTACGTGACCGGCGACGACGTGCTCGGGCGGCTCGAGGCCTGGCAGCAGGCGGGCCATCCGCTCGCCCACCTCGATCGGGGCCGACCGCTCACGGACCTCAAGGCGCCCGTGGTCACCGCCAATGCCTATCTCGGCGGCTGGGGCATCGCCGGGGCGCTCTCGCGGGGCGCCGACATCGTCATCACCGGACGGGTCACGGACGCCGCGCTGGCGCTGGGGCCGGCGGCGTGGCGCTTCGGCTGGAAGCGCGATGAGTGGAACCGGCTTGCCTCCGCCATCGTGGCCGGGCACATCATCGAGTGCGGCGCCCAGTGCTGCGGCGGCAACTACGCCTTCTTCCAGGACGTCCCCACCTACGATCGCATCGGCTTCCCCATCGCCGAGATGCGGGAGGACGGGAGCGTCGTCATCACCAAGCACCCGGGCACGGGCGGGCAGGTCTCCGTCGGCACCGTCACCGCGCAGCTCCTGTACGAGATCGACAGCCCGCGCTATCTCAACCCGGACGTCACCGCCCGGTTCGACACGATCCAGCTCGCCCCGGAGGGCCCGGACCGCGTGCGTGTGACGGGCGTCCGGGGCGAGCCCCCGCCGGCGACGACCAAGCTCTGCCTGAACTACTTCGGCGGCTACCGCAACAGCCTCACCTTCGTGCTCACGGGGCTCGACGTCCCGGAGAAGGCCAAGCTCATCGAGGACACCTTCTGGAAGCTGGTGGGGGGCCGGGAGCGGTTCGCGGAGACGGCCGTGTCGCTTCTCCGCTACGACCGCGAGGACCCCGAGACGAACGAGGCTGCCGTGGCGCACCTCAAGATCACCGTGAAGGATCCGGACGCGGCGAAGGTCGGGCGCGCCTTCAGCAACAAGGCCATCGAGATGGGCCTGGCCCATTACCCGGGCTTCCACATGACGGCCCCGCCCAGCGAGGAGACGGGCTATGCCGTGTACTGGCCCACCGTGATCCCCGCCCCCCTCATCGAGCAGGAGATGCACCTGGACGGGGAGACGGTTCGGATCCCGCCCGTGCTGCCGCCGGCCGATGCGCCGGAGTTGCGCCTGCCTGTCCCCGCGCTGCCCCCCCCGCCGACGGGCCCTACCAGGCGCGTGCCGCTGGGGCGCGTGGCGGGCGCGCGCTCGGGCGACAAGGGCGGCAACGCCAACGTGGGCGTGTGGGCGCGGGATCCGCGGGCCTATGCGTGGCTGCTCCAGACGCTCACGGCCGACAGGATCCGGGCCCTCATGCCCGAGGCCCGCGGGCTCGCCGTGGAGCGCCACCCGCTGCCGAACCTCCTCGCCATCAACTTCGTGATCAAGGGGTTGCTCGGCGAGGGCGTGTCGGGGTCCACGCGGAGCGATCCCCAGGCCAAGGGGCTCGGCGAGTATCTGCGGGCCAAGCTCGTGGAGGTTCCCGAGACCCTGCTCGGATGAAGCTCGTCTCCTGGGCGACGCGGATGGCGTTGACGCCGGTACGTCATGTGGATACAGTGATCACACCATGATTCGCCGGGGAGCAGGATCGAAGCGACGGAGCACGCAGTCGCTGGAATTCAAGGTCGTGCCGATCGGGAATTCTCGCGGGGTGCGCCTGCCCAAGACCGTCCTCGACAAGTACGCCATCCGAGATGTCGTGGTCGTCGAGGAGCGCGAGGAAGGGCTGCTGCTTCGCAGCAAGGGGGACCGGCGCCTATCCTGGGAGGACACCTTCAAGGACATGGCTCGTGAGCGCGAGGACTGGAGCGACCTCGACGCGGCCCTGAACGACGGCCTCGACACCGAGCCCTGGTGAGCCAGGCGATCGAGCGGTACGGCATCTATCTCGCCGACCTCGATCCGACCCGTGGCCGCGAGATCGCGAAGACCCGGCCGGTGGTCGTGGTGAGCCTCGACGCGATGAACCGCCACCTCGATACCGTGGTTGTCTGCCCGCTCACCACGCGACTTCATCCGCGCTGGCGCAGCCGCATCCAGTGCGCGTGTGCGGGCCGGAGGGCGGAGATCGCTGTGGACCAGATCCGAACGGTCAGCAAGGAGCGTCTCGGCCGCCGGGTGGATCGGCTTGCGCCGTCGCTCGCGGCGCAGCTTCGCCGGCTCATCAGCGAGATGTACGGGTCGTGATCAAGGGGTTGCTCGGCGAGGGGGTCTCGGGCGCCACCCGGAGCGATCCCCAGGCCAAGGGGCTCGGCGAGTATCTGCGCGCGAAGACGGTGGAGATGCCCGAGACCCTCCTCGGATGAAGCTCGTCTGCTGGAACGTCAATGGCATCCGCGCGGTGTGGAAGAAGGGCTTCAGGGACTTCCTCGCCGCGGAGCAGCCGGACATCCTCTGCGTGCAGGAGACCAAGATCCAGCACGACCAGCTCACGGAAGAGCTCCGGGGCCCATCCGGCTACCGCTCCTACTGGAGCGCCCGGACTTCCACCTGTTCAACGTCTACTTCCCCAACAGCGCCATGGGGCCCGAGCGGCTTCGTCACAAGCTGGCGTTCTACGACGAGTTCCTGCGGCTCGCCGAGGCGCTGCGGCGGCGCGGGAAGGGGATCGTGGTCTGCGGCGACGTCAACACGGCCCACGAGGAGATCGACCTCGCCCGCCCGAAGGAGAACGGGAAGAGTCCGGGCTTCCTGCCCGTGGAGCGCGAGTGGGTGAGCCGCCTGCTCGCCCACGGCTACCTGGACACCTTCCGGCTCTTCACGCGCGAGCCCGGGCACTACACCTGGTGGGATCTGAAGAGCGGCGCGCGGGCGCGCAACGTGGGCTGGCGCATCGACTACTTCTTCGTCTCCGAGGAGCTGCGCCCTCGCGTCCGCGCCGCCGGCATCCTCCCGCACGTGCTGGGCTCGGACCACTGCCCGATCACGCTCACCCTCGAGTGAGGGGCCGCGTGCTATGCTCCGAGGCGTGTCTCGATCCGCTGACATCGCCATCGTCGGCGCCGGCATCGTCGGGCTCGCCACCGCCGTCGCGCTGACCGAGCGGCATCCGCGCGCGCGGCTCGTCGTGCTGGACAAGGAGCCCCGCGTCGCGGCCCACCAGACCGGGCACAATAGCGGCGTCATCCACTCCGGCATCTACTACAAGCCCGGCTCCTCCAAGGCCCGGCTCTGCGTGGACGGCGCGCGGCTCATGACCGAGTTCTGCGACGCCCACGGCATTGCGTACGAGCGCTGCGGCAAGGTCATCGTGGCCACGAACGAGTCGGAGGTGCCGCGCCTCGAGGCGCTCCACGAGCGCGGAACGGCCAATGGCGTTCCGGGGCTGCGGCTCCTGTCGGGGGACGAGGTGAGCGAGCACGAGCCGCATTGCCGGGCGGTGCGCGCGCTGCTCTCGCCCGCCACGGGGATCGTGGACTACGGCCAGGTCGCCGAGGCCATGGCCAGGCTGGTCGTGGAGCGGGGCGGCGAGATCCTCACGGGAGCGCATGTCATGGCCATCCCGCGCGCCGGCGCCGAGCGCGTCCTGGAGACCACAGCCGGGCCCGTCGAGGCCCGCCACCTCATCAACTGCGCGGGCCTCTACTCGGACGCGGTGGCGCGCCTCATGGGCCTCCGCCCCGAGGTGCAGATCATCCCGTTCCGCGGCGAGTACTACATGATCAGCCCGGCGCGGCGCTTCCTGGTGCGCAACCTGATCTACCCCGTGCCGGATCCGGCGTTCCCGTTCCTCGGGTTGCACTTCACCCGCACCATCCACGGCGAGGTGGAGGCCGGGCCCAATGCGGTGCTGGCCTTCGCCCGAGAGGGCTACCGGCTGGCCACCGTCCGGCCGGGCGAGATGCTCGCCACCTTGGCCTATCCGGGGTTCTGGAACATCGTGCGGCGCCACTGGCGCATGGGCAGCTACGAGATGTGGCGCTCGCTGTCCAAGGCGGCCTTCGTCCGCTCGCTCCAGCGCCTGGTGCCCGAGATCCGCCCCGGCGACATCGAGCGGGGCGGGGCCGGCGTGCGGGCCCAGGCCGTGGCGCCGGACGGGGCGCTCGTGGACGACTTCAGGATCACGGTGGCGGAGGGCGCCATCCATGTGCTCAACGCGCCCTCGCCCGCGGCCACCGCATCGCTGGCCATCGGCCGGCACATCGCCGGCCTGGCCGCCGAGCACTTCGGGCTGTAGCAGGCCGCTGAAAAGGGGCCATCTGCGGAGGTACGGCGCCCTCGCCCGCCCGCTCGACGTGGCTCGCTCACGCTCGCCCGGATCTCCGGTTCCGCTCACCTCGCCCCGGGCTCGGCTCGCCAGGCGGAGTATGCCTCGCGTGCGGCCGTCGGGCGCCGCCTCGCATCTGGACCCTTTTGATCGGCCTGGGAGGTTTTGGCGCGCACGAAGTCTCCGTCAGGGCTTGGGGGCGCGGTCCTCGGCCGCGCGCGCACGGTCCTCGGCCGCGCGCGCGCGATCTTCCGCCTCCAGCATGCGCGTGGCGAGCTGGCGGATCAGCGCGAGCGCCAGCGCCGGGTTCGAGCGCACCAGGTGCTCCAGGCGATTGGCCGGAATGAGCATGAGCGTTACCGGCCCGTCCGCCACGGCGTCGGCCGAGCGCGGCGCATTGCGGAAGAGCGCGAGCTCGCCGAGCAGGTCGCCCTTGCCGATGACCCGGAGCACCCGGTGCTCCTCGCCGAAGCGCCGCCGGATCTCCACCTTGCCCTCGTGCACCATGAAGGCCTCGCCGTTGGCGCTGTCCCCCTCGCGGAAGATGAAGTCCCCGGGCTTGAACGTCCTGGTTGGCACATCCCCGATCTGACGGCTCATGCCTTGCCCTCGTGGTATAGAATAGCCCGCAGTGGCCCCCATGGTACGCCGATTCGCCCTCCTCGCGACAGTCATCCTGACCCTCGCGCCCGGCGCGCCCGGACCGCTGAGCGCCCAGACGAGCGTCACGGTGCAGGAGGCGCTGCTGCGCGCCAAGCCCGCCGTCGTGCTCGTGATCGCCGAGGTGTCCGCGGAGGTCACGCTCAACTGCGGCGGCGGCCCCACCACCGTGACGCCGCCGGTGTTCCGCGAGACCGGCACCGGGTGGTTCGTGGACGGCCGGGGGTGGATCATCACCAACGGGCATGTGGTGCAGCCCGCGCACACGCCGCCCCGCTGGCTCGTGAATCAGCAGGCCCAGCGTGCGGTGACGACGGCATGCCTGGCGAAGGTGCTGCAGCGCCAGGGCATCACCCCGGGCGAGCGTCCCGATGTCGAGGACGCGGTGAAGCGCCGGCTGCTGGACCAGGTGCTGCCGACGACGAAGGTGAAGCTCAACCCGCAGGTGTCGGTGGTCATCTCGAGCGGCGCGCGCTTCAAGGCCGAGGTGAAGAAGTACAGCCCGCCGGTGAGCAACGAGCCCGGCGTCATGTCCGGACGGGATCTGGCGCTCCTCCTGATCCCCGGCGCGGAGTTCCCCGTGCTTCCCCTGGCCGACTCCAAGGTCGGGCGGATCGGCGACCCCATCCACATTCTCGGCTTCCCCGGCGTGGTGCTCTCCCACGAGCTCCTGAACAAGTCGGCCAGCGTCGAGGCCTCGGTGACCAACGGCGCCGTGTCCGGGTTCAAGCAGGACGTGACCAACCAGCCCGTGATCCAGACCGACGCGCCCGCGGCCTGGGGCAACTCGGGCGGGCCCGCGGTGGACCAGAAGGGCGCCGTGCTGGGCGTGCTCACCTTCGTGTCGCTGGCGCCGGGGCCCGAGGGCTCCATCGTCCAGGGCTTCAACTTCGTCATCCCCTCGGACGCGGTCCGCGAGTTCGTCAAGGGGACCGAGGTGAAGATCGAGGGAAAGAGCAAGTTCACGGAAGCATGGTTCAGGGGGCTCCGGGAGTTCTTCAGCGAGGACTGGAAGGCCGCCGCGCGGCACTTCGAGGCGGCGGACAAGCTGGTGCCGAACCTGCCCGACGTCAAGCGGGTCCTGGGAGAGGCGCGCGAGAACATCAAGAACCCGCCGCCGCGGCCCTTCCCGTGGTTCTGGGTGGCGGTGGGGGTCACCCTGCTGAGCGGGGCCGGCTATGGCGGCCAGTTCGGGCTGCGCTGGCACAGGAACCGCTACCGGATCCAGCCCTCGGAGGTGATCCGGATGCTGGAGGCGGGCAAGGCGCCCATCGTGCTGGACGTGCGCAGGACGGAGGTGTACGAGGCCCTGCCGCTCAAGATCCCGAACTCGGTGCGGCTCGCTCCCGAGGAATTGGCGAGCGGCGTGAGCGGGCTCGAGCTCGACACCAACCGCCCGGTGGTCGCCTACTGTACCTGACACGACGAGGCCACGAGCGCCCGTGTGGCGCGCGATCTCAGGAAGCTCGGGTTCAAGGACGTCCGCATCCTCAAGGGCGGCCTCGGGGCCTGGACCAACGCGGGGCTTCCCATCGAGACCCGCTCGGACATCTCCGCCGTGGGGCTCGAGCTCTACAAGGCGCTCGCCGGCGGCAACGTCTGAGGGCGGGCCGGAAACGAAAGCGGGGAGGCCCGTTCCCGAGCCTCCCCGAAGCATCCCCCCGAAACGCCCAACGGCGTTTGGGGCCCACTACGTCATGCCGGGCCCCGCAGGGCGACCGGCGGCGGGCTAAAAAGCCCGTCCTCAGGTAGTTGGGTTTTCCTGGCGACCCGAGCTTCCGCCTCTCCCAGCCGTCGCGCAAGCCCCCAGTGGCCTCGGTGCGTCAGCCTCGCTGCGTCAACGGGCTACGAGCAGCCGGACCAGCGACATGACTAGGAGCACGAGCATTCGATCTTACGGTTCCAGTGGTCCACGTCGGAGCCTCCGCATCTCTTGTGTCGACTGGCCCGGCAGTCGTCCGACAGGCCAGATTCTCCCAGGGGTTCCGGGGCACATCCCGAGCGGCTGAAAGTCCATCGCTGCGGGCATAATCGTCTCCTGGCACGCCAGCCTGGCGATTTCGCCCGGCCTTCAGATGCGTTCGTCCGGCGCCCGCCGCGCCGAGTGACCGCGGCACGCCAGGGCTCAGGGACCGACCGTGCCCGCAGGGGCCCGGGCGGCGGACCCGGCCGCTGGCCGCGCCGTCGTCTCGGCCTCGGCCAGCCGCTCCTGGCGCCGGCCAAGCCACCAGCCGTTGATTACCCAGGCCACGGACAGCGGCACCGCCACCCAGGCCGCCGCGCCCATCCCCAACCCCAAGGCGCCGAGCAGGCCCCATGACCACGCGCCCAGCTGGTCGCCGGCCCGGTACATGACGGTGTCGATGAAGTTCTTGGCCTTGTACTTGTCCTCGCGGGCGACGACGGTGAAGAGCACCTCGCGCGTCGGCCGCGCCAGCGCGAAGTTGCCGGTGCGCCGCGCGACCTGGAAGGCC
>JACPCX010000161.1:0-12910 GCA_016184305.1 Candidatus Rokuibacteriota bacterium
AGGATCTTGAAGCGCCGCACGTCCACGCCGGCGGCGCGCGCGCTGTCCTCGTCCTCGCGCGTCGCCATCAGCGCCAGCCCCGCCCACGAGCGCAAGAGCCACAGATTGACGGCGAGCGCCAGGACCAACCCGGCCAGCGTGAGGACCAGGAAGCCCGGCTTGGCGAGGGGCCCGCCGAACCACCGGGGCGACGGGATGCCGCCGATCCCGAAGGAGCCGCCGAAGAACGGGAAATACAGGAACACGCCGACCACCACGAAGTTGATGCCCATGGTGGTGATGGCCAGGAAGTCCTCGCGCACCCGGATGGCGGCGGCGCCGACGAGCGCCCCCGCCACGCCGGCGGCGAGGCACGCGGCCACGAGCGCCGGCCAGAAGTCCCACCCGTAGGTGACGGTGAGGATGGCGGCGGTATAGGCGCCGATGCCGAGAAAGGCGGCGTGGCCCAGCGAGATCTGGCCGGCGATGCCGGTGATCGTGTTGAGCCCGAGCGTCAGGATGCAGTAGATCCCGACGAGCGTGGCGACCGTGTAGAGGTACACGCGCTACTTGACGCCGAGCAGACCCTGCGGCCGGGCCAGGAAGACGGCGATCATGGCCAGGAACGCCCAGGCATCGCGGGGCAGGGGGAACTCGACGAAGCCGATGACGAGGGTCTCCACGAGACCGATGACGAGGGCTCCGAGCACGGTGCCCGGGATGGAGCCGAGCCCGCCGAGCACGATGATGGCAAGCCCCTTGTAGCCGGCCACGTCGCCCATGGTGGGCGAGACGGAGTTGTAGTCGATGCCCACCAGCATGCCGGCCGCTCCCGCCAGCGCGCTGCCGATGGCGAAGTTCGCCATGACGACGCCGCGGACGCGCATCCCGCACGCGGCGGCCATCTCCTGATCCTGGCTCGCGGCGCGCAGCGCCAGCCAGAAGCTGCCCGTCGCCTGGTACACCGCGAGCCCGCCGTAGCCGCCCAGGGTGAAGACGGCGGCATGCGCGATGTGCAGCACCCGCAGCACGCCGTAGACCATGGTGAGCCCCAGCGCCATGAGCGCGTAGAGGCTCCCCACGGTCAGCCCGTTGATCAGCTGCTGGACCAGCGTCGCTGTCACTGCACAGGCGGCGTGATCACCTCGGGATTGTCGATGATGGCGAAGGAGCGGACCTTGCCGTCCCTCTTGGAGTCGTGCCGGTCGTCGTAGACCACGAGCTCGACCTTCTTGCCCTTGATGCCGCCCGCGGCGTTCAGCTCCTCCACGGCGATCTCGGCCGAGTGCTTCGTCGAGGCGCCGTCGGCGGCGGCGAAGCCGGTGAGCGGAGCGAAGAACCCGATCTTGATCGTCGGCTGGGCGCGTGCCGGCAGCGCACCGAGGGCGAGCAGCATGGGCAGCATCACGAGGGGCAGCGCGAGCCTGAGAAATGTCATGGGGTGTCTCCTCCCGTCAGGGTAGTTGTACCCCGGGCCGGCTGGAGGGAATCGGCCCTCAGCCGGCGCCGGGCGTCGAGATTATA
This sequence comes from Candidatus Rokuibacteriota bacterium, assembly GCA_016184305.1. Lineage (GTDB taxonomy): Bacteria > Methylomirabilota > Methylomirabilia > Rokubacteriales > CSP1-6 > UBA12499. Next base: position 1,504 of record JACPCX010000161.1, read on the forward strand.
GGCAGAACACCGTTCTACTGCAGTCGTCCCAAAGCCGACTCCACCGCGGCCTGGACGGCCCCCGCCTCCACGAGGCCGAGCGCCGCGGCGAGATCGTCGTGGAGGAAGCGGTCCGTGTCCAGATGAGGGATGCGGGCGCGCACCGCCGCGTGGGCGGCCCGGCTGCCCACGCCGGGGGTGAGGGGCTGGCGGAGATCGAGCGCCTGCGCCGCGAGCAAGCACTCGATGGCGAGCACCTGGCGGACGTGGGCGAGGACCTGCCGCGCCTTGAGCGCCGCGCCCGCGCCCATGGAGTTGTAGTCCTCCTGGAGCCCGGAGGTCGGGATGGAGTCGGCGCTGGCCGGGTGGCTCCACGATCGACACTCGGAGACCAGCGCCGCGGCCACGTACTGGGCGATCATGTAGCCCGAGTGAAGGCCCCCGTGCGGCGACAGGAAGGCCGGCAGGCCCTCACTCGTGAGCGGGTTGACGAGCCTGTCGATCCGCCGCTCGGAGATGCCGGCGAGCTGGGTGAGACCGAGCGCCAGCGTATCGAGCGCCAGCGCCAGGGGCTCGCCGTGGAAGTTGCCCCCGGAGAGGACGATCCCGCCGCCGCCCTCCCCGTCCAGGAAGAGCAACGGGTTGTCGGTGACGCTGTTGATCTCCCGCTCGAGCATCTCGCGCGCGAAGCGGATGGCCTCGCGGCAGGCGCCGTGGACCTGCGGCATGCAGCGGAGGCTATAGGCGTCCTGCACGCGGTTGCAGTCGCGGTGGGAGGCGATGATCGCGCTGTCCGCGGTCAGGGCGCGCAGGTTGGCGGCCGAGGCGAGCTGTCCCGGATGCGGGCGGAGCGCGTGGATGCGCGCGTCGAAGGCGGCATTGGAGCCCATGAGGGCTTCCAGGCTCATGGCTCCGGCGATGTCGGCGAGGCGGGCCAGCCGGAGCGCGCCGTCCGCCAGGAGCACCCCCAGGCCCGTCATGAGGTGCGTGCCGTTCAGGAGCGCGAGCCCTTCTTTCATCTCGAGCACGAGCGGCTCGATCCCGGCGCGCCCGAGCGCCTCGCGGGCCGACAGCCGCGTGCCGGCCACCATCGCCTCGCCCTCGCCGATGAGACACGCCGCCACGTGAGCGAGGGGGGCGAGGTCGCCGGAGGCGCCGACGGAGCCGCGCTCGGGGATCACCGGCAGCACGCCGCCGTTCAGGCACCCGGCGAGCGTCTCGACGACGGCGGGCCGCACGCCCGAGTGCCCGCGGGCGAGCGAGGCCGCCAGGAGCAGGAGCACCGCGCGCGTCTCGCTTTCCCCCAGCGGGGCGCCGACGCCGGCCGCATGCGAGAGGACCAGGTTCCGCTGGAGCTCACGGCGCGAGTCGTGGGGGATGAAGGTGTCCTTGAGCTTGCCCACGCCCGTGGTGACGCCGTAGACGGGCTGGCCGCTCCGGTCGATGGTGTCCAGCGCGGCGCGCCCGCGCTGGAGCCGCTGCGCCGCCTCGGGATGGAGCAGGACGGGAGCGCGGTCGCGGGCGACGGCCGCCACGTCGGCCATCTCGAGCCGCCCCGCACCGAGGACGACGGTCTTCACGCCTCCCACACCACGCTCCCGCGCTTGACGACCCGGGCCACGTGGTTGACGCCGTAGAAGTAGGGGATGCGCTCCCAGGTCGGCGCATCGGCGAGGAGGAGATCGCAGAACTTGCCGGGGCGGAGCGAGCCGATCTCCGCCTCGAGCCCCATCGCATGCGCGGCGTTGAGCGTGACGCCGAGGAGGGCCTCCTCCATGGTCATCTTCATCTGGCTCACGGCCATGGTCATGACGAGCTGCAGGTTCAGCCCCATCGACGAGCCCGGGTTGAAGTCGCTGGCCAGCGCCACGCGCAACCCGGTCTCGAGGAAGGCGCGCGCGGGCGCATAGGGGAGCCCGAGGAAGAAGGCCGTGCCCGGCAGCAGTGTCGCCGTGACGCCGGCCGCCTTCATCCGCGCGATGCCATCGAGGCGGGCCCTGAGGAGGTGGTCGGCCGAGAGCGCCCCTACCTCGGCGGCCAGCTCGGCGCCCCCCAGGGTGACGAACTCGTCGGCGTGGAACTTCGCGCGGAGCCCAAGACCGGCGCCTGCCTCGAGGACGCGGCGCGTCTGCGCCACCGAGAAGACGCCCTCCTCGCAGAACACGTCCACGTAGCGGGCCAGCCCGCGGCGCGCCACCTCGGGCAGCATCTCTTCCACCACCAGGTCCACGTAGGCATCGGTGCGCCCCTTGAACTCCGGCGGCACCTCGTGGGCGCCGCAGAACGTGGGCATCACCGTCACCGGATGCTCCACGTCGAGCCGGACGATGGCCTCGAGCATCTTCACCTCGTCGGCGGTGGTGAGCCCGTAGCCCGACTTGGCCTCGCAGGTGGTGGTGCCGTGGCGGAGCATGAGATCGAGCCGCGGGCGGGCGAGATGCACCAGCTCGTCCACGCTCGCCGCGCGCGTGGCGCGCACCGTGGAGAGGATGCCGCCGCCCGCCGCCGCGATCTCCTGGTAGGTGGCCCCGCGCGCCCGCATGGCGTACTCGTGCTCGCGCGAGCCGGCGAAGACGAGATGGGTGTGCGAGTCCACGAAGCCGGGCAGGGCCACCCGGCCTCCGGCGTCCACGACGCGGGCCTCGGCGCACCGCACGACCTCACCATCCAGCCGCGCATCTGGGCCGATCCAGCAGATGCGCCCGCCGGCTGCGGCCAGCGCCCCTCGCTCTATGACGCCCACCGGCCCCTTGCCGAGGCCAGCCTCGCAGGTAACGAGCTGGCCGATGTTGCGGATGAGGAGATCGGCAGGCGCGGTCATGGCGCGAGTCTCGCGCGCGCGCGCCAGGCGATCCCGCCGGCGAGGAACAGCGCGGCGCACGCGAAGGCTCCCGCTAGCGCCACACGCGAAGGCGGCAGCGCCGGGCCGCGGCGGCGAGGGACTCGTCGAGCGTGGCGAGCCCGACGCCCTGGCGGCGGGCCAGCTCGACATAGGCGGCGTCGTATGCCGACAGGCCGTGGGCATGGGCGATCGTGTCCAGGCTCTCGCTCAGCTCGGGCCCGACCTCCAGGTCCGTGCGCAGCGGGAGTTGGCCGAGGCTCTCGAGGGCCCGGTGCCGATCGGACTCCTCGAGCCGACGGCGACGGCCGGCGACCAGCAGGGCGTTGGTGACCTGGTACCACCAGAGCGCCGGGACCCAGAGTGCTGTGTCCCTGCGCAGCCGGGCCAGGAACCGGTCGGCGCGGCTCGATGTCTCATCGGGGAGGACCCAGGCCAGCGCGAGGGAGCTGTCCAGCACCCAGTCCATCAGCGCCGGCGCCCCTCCTCGATCAACCGACGCACCACGACCGGGCCCCGAACCCGGCGCCGGATCTGGCGGAAGCTGTCGAGGAGGCGCTTGAAGTCTGCGGAGTCGGGGCGGTCGGAGGCCGGGACGAGGCGCGCCACGGTGCGCCCGCGCCGCAGGATCACGAAGGACTTGCCGCGCTCGACCTCGCGGAGCAGCTCCGGCAGCCGCGTCTTCGCCTGGAACGCGCCGACCTGGATGGATCTGGACGCCATGCTCCCTCCCGCCAACCAGTCTAGTCAGCAGACCTGTTGAAGTCCAGGTCTCGCTCGGCGGTGGCCGGCGGCGGCGTCACATCGTGATCCCGGGAAGCTTGATGGCGTGGCGGCGGGCGGCGGCGATGGCGTCCTCGTACCCGGCGTCGGCGTGACGCATGATGCCGGTGCCGGGATCGCTGGTGAGGACGCGCTGGAGCCTGCGCGCCGCGTCCGCCGTGCCGTCGGCGACCACCACCATGCCGGCGTGAATCGAGTAGCCGATGCCGACGCCGCCGCCGTGGTGAACCGAGACCCACGTCGCCCCCGCGGCCGCGTTGACGAGCGCATTGAGGATGGGCCAGTCGGCGATGGCGTCCGAGCCGTCGCGCATGGATTCGGTCTCGCGGTTCGGCGAGGCGACGGAGCCCGAGTCCAGGTGATCGCGCCCGATGACGATGGGCGCCTTCACCCGGCCCGAGGCCACCAGGTCGTTGAAGATGCGCCCGGCGATGGCGCGGTCGCCGTAGCCGAGCCAGCAGATGCGCGCCGGCAGGCCCTGGAAGTGGACGCGCTCCCGGACCATGCGGAGCCAGCGCACGAGATGGGCATTGTCCTTGAACGCCTCCATCAGCGCCTGGTCGGTGGCGAAGATGTCATCCGGCTCGCCCGACAGCGCGACCCAGCGGAACGGCCCCTGGCCCTCGCAGAAGAGCGGGCGGATGTAGGCCGGGACGAAGCCCGGATAGGAGAAGTCGCTGACGCCCGCGTTCTCCGCCTCGCGGCGGAAGTTGTTGCCGTAGTCGAAGAGGATGGCGCCGCCGCGCTGGAACTCGAGCATCGAGCGCATCTGGCGGGCGAGGGACTCCTGGGCGCGACGCAGGTACTCCTTCGGATCGCGCTGGCGGAGCGCCGCCGCCTCGGCCACCGACAGCCCCGCGGGGATGTAGCCGTTCACCATGTCGTGGGCCGAGGTCTGGTCCGTCACCACGTCGGGGCGCAGGCCCCGGCGGGCCATCTCCGGGTGGGCCTCGGCGGCGTTGGCGTGCAGCGCGATGGAGAGCGCCTCGCCGCTCTTCCGCCCCTCCTCCGCCCAGCGGAGCGCCTCGTCCAGCGAGGCCGTGGCGCGGTCCACGTACCCGAGGCGCAGCCGGCGCTCGATGCGCTCGCCGTCCACCTCGACGAAGATCCCGACGCCCCCGTTCATGCTGACGGCCAGCGGCTGGGCGCCGCCCATGCCGCCGAGCCCGGCGGACAGCACGAGCCGGCCGCGAAGCGAGCCGCCGAAGTGCTTCCGCGCGCAGGCGGCAAACGTCTCGTAGGTGCCCTGGAGGATTCCCTGCGTGCCGATGTAGATCCACGAGCCCGCCGTCATCTGGCCGTACATCGTGAGCCCCATCGCCTCGTAGCGCCGGAAATGCTCCCAGTCGCCCCACGCGGGGACGAGCATGGCGTTGGCGATGAGCACGCGCGGGGCGTCGGGATGGGTGCGGAAGATGCCGGCGGGCTTCCCGGACTGCACCAGCAAGGTCTCGTCCCCCTCGAGGCTACGGAGCGAGGCGACGATCCGGTGGTATGCCTCCCAGGAGCGCGCGGCCTTGCCCGAACCGCCGTAGACGACGAGGTCCTCCCAGCGCTCGGCCACGTCGGGGTCGAGGTTGTTCATCAGCATGCGCAGCGCCGCCTCCTGCGGCCACCCCTTGCAGGAGAGCGCGCTGCCGCGTGGAGCGTGGATGGGCTCGGTGGGTCTGCCGGTGGCCGGGTCACTCATGGTCACAGCACGTAGAGCCAGGGGCGGGCCCCCAGGCTCTCGCGCTCCCAGAAGCCTGTCCCGGCCAGCGCAGCGACGGCCTCGACGGGATCGGTGGCGGCCATCACCGCGAGCGTCCTGCCACCGGGGAAGAAGCCCCCGAAGAGCAGGCGTCCAGCCCCGCGGGCCTCGACCAAGGCGAAGTCGGCCATGTCCGCCTCCGCGGCCTGCCCCTCGACGATGGTGGCCGCGCGCGACCCGTCGGTGACGAGCGGCGGCTGCCGCCACGGCTCGAGGAAGTGCTCGAAGAGGGTTGACGTGTAGGCCGTCCACGCCCCGCCCTTGAAGTACGGGTCCTCCTCCACGACGCGCGCGAGGTCCGGGGCCTCGGGTACGCGGTAGAAGATGTCCGCCGTCCTCCCGTCGGGCGCAGGTCCCCCGGCCACCACGAAGCCCCGGGCGCGCAGGTCCATGAGCCGCGCCAGATGGGCCTCGCGAAGGGGCGCGCGCCGGGTCACGTAGTCGGGGGCGGGGGTGATGGCGACGTGGGAGACGAGCATGTCCGCCATGGTACTTTGCCGAGGCCCCTCCGCTCAATGCCCTATACCGGCCGCGTGCGGCTCCCGGGTCAGCGCCCGCCGTCTCGCCGCGTAATCCGCGCCCTCGGGGTGCTGGTCAGCGTGGGCGTCACCGCGCTGTCGCATGTGGGCGTGCTGGCGGGCTAGGAGACGCGGGCCGTGGACGCCTTCCTCTTCTTCCGCGATCGTGAGCCCTCCCCCGACATCGCCGTCGCCCTCGTGGACGAGGACGCGTTCCGCGAGCTGGGCGAGCGCCAGCCGCTCTCGCGCCGGTATCTCGCCGACCTGGGCGAGCTCCTGCTGCAGAGTGGCGCGCGGGTCGTGGCCTTCGACGTGCAGTTCCTGACGCCGACGGCGGCCGAGGAGGACGACGCGCTGCTGGCGCTCTGCGAGCGCTGGCAGGGGAGAGGGCAGGGGCGGCTTGTCTTCGCCTCCGTGGCCACGCCGCGGAACGGTGAGGCGGGCGCGCGCTATGCGCTCGCGCCGCTCTTCTCGTCGCGGCTCGCCGGGCTCGTGGGCTTCGCCAATGCGCCGGTGGGGACCGACGGCGTGATCCGCCGGATGGCGCCCGTGCTGCCCGCGGCCGGCGGCGGGCTCCTGCCGTCCTTCGCGCTGGCCGTGGCGGCGGCCCACGCGGGCCATGCGCCCGCGGACCTGGCCCGGGCGCTCGCGACGGCCTCGCCGCTCACCCTGCCGGCGCGCGACGCCAAGGGCAGCGTCGGCCGCGCGGAGCCGGTGCCCCTCGCGCGCCTCGCCTCGGCCCAGTGGCGCATCGACTACGCCGGCGCCGCGGGAGCCTTCACCTCCTTCCCGAGCGGCCCGCTGGTGGCGCTCGGGCGGAGCGGGGTCAGGCCTCCGGCGGACAATCCCTTCCGCGGGAAGATCGTGCTGGTGGGGGCGGCCTTCCAGGCGAGCCGGGACTTCCACCCGACGCCCGTGGGGATGATGGCCGGCGTGGAGGTCCACGCCAACATGGTCCACACGCTGCTGGGGCGGCGGGCGCTGCTGCCGCCCCCCGTCTTCCTCAACCTCGCGGTGCTGAGCGGGGCGTGCCTGGTGGTGTCGCTGCTCTCGGTCTGGCTCCGGCCGCTGTGGGTCGCGCTGGCCGCGGGCGGGCTCATCGCCCTCTTCGCGGCGCTCTCCTACGAGGCCTACACGCGCGGCGGCTACTGGCTCGACTTCGTGGCGCCGCTCGTGGGGATGATCGCCTATCTGCAGGGCGCGCGGCTCCTGGCGCGGCGCAGGCTGAGGCGGGCCTTCGGTCAGTTCGTGAGCCCCGAGGTGATGGACCGCGTGCTGCGCGACGGCGCGGCCCTCGGCGGCGAGACGCGGACCTGCTCGGTGCTGATGTCGGACCTGCGCGGCTTCACGAGCATGGCGGAGCGGCTGCCGCCGGCACGGGTCTCGGCGGTGATGAACGAGTACTTCACGGCCATGGTGGACGTGATCCTCGGGCAGCGCGGCATGGTGCAGGATTTCATCGGCGACGGTATCCTGGCGGTGTTCGGGGCGCCGCTGGACGACCCGGAGCATGCCTGGCACGCCGTCGAGACGGCGCTCGGGATGCAGGCGGCGCTCGCCGCGCTCAACGGGCGCTGGCAGACGGAGGGCCGGGCGCCGCTCGCCATGGGGGCCGCGGTGCACACGGGGCCGGTGTTCGCCGGCAACGTGGGGGCGCCGCGGAAGAAGAAGTACGCGGTGCTGGGAGACACGGTCAACACGGTGTCACGCATCGAGGGGCTCAACCGCGAGCTTGGCACGACGGTGCTCGTGAGCGGCGCCACGCTGGCCGCCGTGGGGGACCGGGTCGCCGTGAGGGATCGCGGCGCGGTCGCGGTCAAGGGCAAGGCCGAGCCCGTGCAGGTCTTCGAGCTGCTGGGGAGGTAGACGGCGATGAAGGGGAGACATCGGCGGGCGGCGTGGCTGGGCATCGCGCTGGTGGTCGCAGGCGTCGCGCTCGCGCGTGATGCCTGCGCGCAGACCGGCGAGGTGGCCGGGATGATCACCGAGATCAAGCTCGGCAAGGGCGCGGTGGAGGTCAAGCCCGCGGGCGGCCCCGACTGGCGCCCGGGCGGCCCGCTCATGAGCCTCCTGGGTGGCGACACCGTGCGCGCGAGCGGGGGCGGGTCGGCGGTGATCCTCCTCACCGGCGGGCGCGGCACGATCCGCGTCGAGAGCAACGCCGGGCCCGTGGTCGTGCCGGGACCCCAGGCCGGCGAGGGGAAGGTGCAGAAAGCGCAGGCGCTCCTGAGTGCCAGCCTCGGCTTCCTGTCCTCGCGGGCCAAGGAGATGCCGCAGGCCGTGCTCGGCACCCGCTCCTGGCTCAAGCCCCCGGTGGTGCTGGCGCCGCGGAACGGCCCCGTGCTGGCCGACGCGCTCCGCTTCGAGTGGTGGGGCAGCCGTCTGTCGCGCTACACGATCCAGATCGCGGGCCCGTCGGGCGTCGTCCTCGAGCGCGCGGGGGTCACGGGGGCGCGGCTCGACTACCCGGCGGATGCGCCCCCGCTCCTCCCGGGCGTCCGCTACACCTTCAGGGTGAGCACCGAGGGGCAGCCGCCGCAGGAGGCGTGGTTCGAGGTCCTGAGCCCCGAGCGCACGCGCGAGGTGCGGGCGAGCCTGACCGCGCTCGAGCAGGAGGCGGGGACGGTGGCGCCGTCGAACACGCTGGTGGCGCTCCGCGCGGGCTTCCTGGCCCAGCAGGGCCTCGTGCACGAGGCGCGCCGCGCGGTGCTGGCGGGGCAGGCGAAGGACCCGGAGGAGCCCACGCTTCACCTGCTCCTGGGCACCTCTATTCCCAGTCCGGGCTGCCCGAGCAGGCCCACCAGTCCTTCGACGAGGCCCGCTTCCTCATGGGGGGCAAGCTCAGGCGGTAGATCTCACGTCACCCAGCCGCCGGCGAAGGGGATGACCTGCCCCACGAAGAAGTCGGCGTCCTCCGAGGCCAGGTATACCGCCAGCCGCGCCGACTCCTCGCTGCGCGCGATGCGCCCTGCCGGGATGTTCTTCAGCATGCGCTCGAGGGCCTTGGGGTCCGCGGTCAGCTCCGGCGGGAAGTAGGTGGGGTTCTCCACGTAGTTCTGGGCGATGGCGTTGACCTGGATGCCGTCGCGCGCCACCTCGCGGCCCACCGCCTTGGTGAGGCCGTTGACCCCGGCCCGCGCCGCGGTGTAGGCCGCGTAGCGGGCGAGCCCCGGGAAGGCGGCGGCCGAGGACATGTTGATGATCTTCCCGCGCCGGGCCGGCCGCATGACCCGGAGCGCCGCGCGCAGGCAGTAGAAGGGCTCGTCCAGCAATCGCGCCATCAGCTCCCGCCACGCCGCGTCGGTCACGTTCTCGGTGGCGCTGCCCGCGGGCGGGCAGGCGTTGTTGTTGACGAGCACGTCCAGCCTGCCGAAACGCGCCACCACGGCGTCCACGGCGCGATCGGCCTCGGCCGACTCGCTGAGGTCCCCCGTGAGGGCCAGCGCCGTGCGCCCGAGGCGCTCGGCGAGAGCGACCAGTGGCGCGGCGGCCTTCATCTCGCGGTCGTGGAGTGCGAGCGTGGCGCCCTCCCGCGCGAACTCCTCCGTGATGGCCGGGCCCATGAAGTGGCTGCAGTTGGTGATCAGCGCGACCTTGCCGGTGAGTCTCATGCGGGCCTCCGTTGTTCCGCGCCAGACTAGCCCCGATGCCCCGTGCGCGCAAGAGCGCGCACGAGAAGACCTTATGATGTGGGCTCGGGGCCTCTCAGGGCACGACCAGCGTCAGCCTCGGGAAGTAGCTGCGGTAGCGCCGCGCATCGCGTGTGAGGAGTGGCAGTCCGCGTACCGCCGCGTGGGCTCCCACGTAGAAGTCCGGCAGTGGAGAGCGCTTCCGGCCGCCCGCTCGCCGATATTTCAGGAAGCACTTGGCCGCCAGGAAGGCCGCCTCCCAGGGCAGGGCCTCTCCGGAAGAAGTCGGCCGGAAGGGCAGCGTCGACGTCCCCGATACGCTCGAAGCCGACCGACACCTCGAAGTACACGATGGGGATGAATGACGAGCACATGGTCCTCGGCCAGGCGCGTGAGCTGCCCCGAGGACCACTCGAACCACGTGGTAGTTAATCGGGACCTCGGCGCCCTTCTGGGTCGTGAATGCGGTCTTCACCGTGGCAAGCTCACCGCCCGTATCGACGGACTCCCCGACGTAGCTGATCTTCTCGCCGCTGTACTGCTCGATCTTGATGACGTAGGAGCGCTCCAACAGGTCAGTGAACAGCGGCACGAACTCCGCGCGGTCCTTCTCCGACAGTCTCAGCCAGTGCTGGCCGAGGGCGCGTCGCGCCGTCTCCGGGAAATCGAAGACGGTCTTGGCGACCTCGCGGATGGCCGCCCGCCGGTCCTTCGCCCTGGCGTCCGATTTCAGCGCCGGATCTTGGGCGATTCTAATGATCTGGTCCACTGAGACTCGGATCTGGTCGGTGGGGGCCCCCGCCCGAGCTTGGACTGCGGCGAGGGCGATGCACGCGATCCCAACCGCGAGGCTCAGGAAACGGGATGCACGCATGGCCGTCCCCCTCACGCGGCCCGCTTGGACATCAGCGTGTCGTGTTTCGACCCTGACAGCGATCGCCATCCTGGTCGGGGGGCTGTTTGGCCTGACGAGCGGCCTCGAGTCATCCGACATCAATCAGGCATCCTTTCCCCGGGTCACGCGAGAGCGGAGCTCACCGGCCCCAGCGCCCCGATTTCTTCGCGATACCCAGAAGGCGCTCAGGGACCTCGGCCATCAACCGGGCCCGATCGACGGAGTCGTCGGGCCAAGGACACGAGCCGCGCTGATGAGGTACCAGAGGGCCGAAGGGCTCCCAGCGACCGGCCGGCTCGAGACGGAGACCATGGCGCGGCTCGACATCCACGAGCGGCTGTTCCGTCGCACGAGTCATGCACCCAGGCGTGCTGCTCCCATCCCTGCCCCTGCCGCTCCGAGCGCTGTCCTCGCTCTTCTCGCGGCGGATCATGAGGCGGCGGAGTCGCCGTAGCGGGGAGGCGGATCAGACGGCGATACCGATGTTGTGGTGGTGGCCATGACGCGACTCCCGACCCCCCCAGTGGCCCACACCCACCGACTCAACACGAGCCCGCAGTGGGGCGCCCTCCTCCACGGGCGCCGCCCTCGTGCGCTCCTCGGTCACTCCCTGAGGGCCCCCGCGAGGACGCCGCTCACCAGATAGCGCTGCAGCACGACCACGATCAGGATCGGGGGCAGGCTGGCGAGGATGGACGCCGCGGCGATGTCGCCCCAGGGCACCTCGAACACCCCGGGGAAGAGCGCCAGGGCCACCGGCACCGTGCGGCTCGCCTCGGTGGCGCTGAGGGTGTATGCGAACAGGAACTCGTTCCAGCTGAAGAGAAAGGTGAGCAGGGCCGCCGAGGCCAGGGCGGGCGCGGTCAGCGGCAGGACCATCCGGCGAAGGATCTGCAGCCGGCTCGCGCCATCCAATGCGGCGGCTTCCTCGATCTCGTCCGGGATGTCCCGGATGAACCCCGTGAGGAGCCAGATCACCAGCGGGAGGGCGAAGGAGGTGTCGGCGAGGACGAG
>JACPCX010000176.1:0-76712 GCA_016184305.1 Candidatus Rokuibacteriota bacterium
ACAACATCGCCCACATCCGCGACGGGCGCTTCCTCTTCATCAAGCACGACGTGACCAACTACATCGTGGTGGACGGGCCGCTGGACTACGTGCTCCACGCCGCGAGCCCGGCCTCGCCCATCGACTACCTCGAGCTGCCCATCCAGACCCTCAAGGTCGGGGCGCTGGGCACTCACAAGGCGCTCGGGCTGGCCAAGGCACGGCAGGCGAAATTCCTCCTGGCGTCCACCTCGGAGGTCTACGGGGACCCGCTCGTGCACCCGCAGCGCGAGGACTACTGGGGGAACGTGAACCCGGTGGGACCGCGGGGCGTCTACGACGAGGCGAAGCGCTTCGCCGAGGCCATGACCATGGCCTACCACCGCTTCCACGGCGTGGACACGCGCATCGTGCGCATCTTCAACACCTATGGACCCCGCATGCGGCTCACCGACGGCCGGGCCGTCCCCACCTTCATCCGCCAGGCGCTGCGGAACGAGCCCCTCACGGTGAACGGCGACGGCTCCCAGACCCGATCCTTCACCTACGTCTCGGACCTGGTGGACGGGATCTGGCGGCTCATGGGGGCGCCCGTCAACGAGCCGGTCAATATCGGCAACCCGAGGGAGATGACGCTCCTCGAGCTGGCCAAGGCCATTGTCCGGCTGTCCGGCTCCCGGAGCGAGATCGTCTTCACGCCCCTGCCGGTGGACGACCCGAAGGTGCGGCAGCCGGACATCACCAGGGCGCGGCAGCTCTTGGGCTGGGAGCCGACCGTCGCGGTGGAGGACGGGCTCCGGGAGACCATCGAGTGGTACCGCCGCCCCGGGCGCCAGACGTTGAAGATACAGCCTGCGGCGGCTCCAACGGTTTGAAGATCCTCGTCACGGGCGGCGCGGGGTTCATCGGCTCGCATGTGGTGGATGCGTTCGTGCGGGCGGGGCACGCGGTGACGGTGTTGGACAATCTCGCCACCGGCAATCCGGCCTGGGTGAATCCCGGGGCGACCTTCCATCGTCTGGATCTCCGGAGCGCGCGCCTCGGCGATCTCTTCGAGGCCGAGCGCCCCGAGGTGGTCGCCCACCTGGCGGCCCAGGCGGCGGTGAGCCGCTCCGTCGCCGATCCCATGTTCGACGCGAGCGTGAACATCCTCGGCGGCCTCAACCTGCTCGACAGCTGTCGCCGGTTCGGCGTCCGGCGCATCATCTACTCCTCCAGCGGGGGCGCGGGCTACGGGGACACCGAGGTGATCCCGACGCCCGAGGGCCACCCTCTCCTCCCCGCCTCGCCCTACGGGATCGCGAAGGTGGCCATGGAGCATTACCTCGCCGCCTGGGGCAGCATCTACGGCATCAGCGGCCTCGCGCTCCGCTACGCCAATGTCTATGGGCCGCGCCAGAACCCCGTGGGCGAGGCGGGGGTCGTGGCGATCTTCAGCCACCGCTTCCTCACCGGACAGGCGCCGGTGATCAACGGCGACGGCGAGCAGACCCGCGACTACGTCTTCGTGGAAGACGTGGCGGACGCCAACCTGCGCGCGATCGAACACCCCGCGGTGACGGGCGCCGTCAACGTCGGCACGGGGCTCGAGACCTCCGTCAACGACCTCCATGCGCGGCTGGCGCGCGCGGCGGGCGTGACGGGCCCGCCCCCCCACGGCCCGGCGCGCCCCGGCGAGCAGCGCCGCAGCTGCCTCGATCCGGGCCGCGCCGCCCATGCGCTCGGCTGGCGGCCCACGGTGCCGCTGGACGAGGGCCTCGCTCGCACCTTCGAATTCTTCAAGAAGGAGTTTGGCCCATGATCGACGAAGAGCTCCGCTCCATCCTGGCGTGCCCGGCCTGCAAGGGCGACCTCCTCTTCGAGGAGACGCGGATCATCTGCCCGGCGTGCAAGAAGGCCTACCCCATCCGCGACGGCATCCCGGTGATGCTCATCGGCGAGGCGGAGCCCTGGACCCCGGCAGCGTAACCGCCGTCATCCTGGCAGGGGGCCAGGGCACCCGGCTCCGTCCGCTCACGTACCACCGGCCCAAGCCCATCGTCCCGATGCTCAACGTCCCCTTCGTCGCCTATCAGCTCGCCCTGCTGCGCCAGCACGGGATCCACGACGTGGTCCTCTCCTGCTCCTACATGGTGGAGGAGGTGCGCGCGGCGATGGGAGACGGGCAGCGCCACGGCGTGGCGCTGCGCTACGCCGTGGAAGTCGAGCCGCTGGGCACCGCCGGCGGCGTGCGCAACGCCGTGGACCTCGTGGGCGGGCTCGTGGTGGTCCTGAACGGCGATGTCCTCACCGACGCCGATCTCGGCGCGATGCTGCGCTTCCACGCGGACCGGCGCTCGGCGGCCACCATCTACCTCACGCGCGTGCCCGACCCCACGGCCTACGGCCTGGTGGATCTCGGCGAGGGGGGACGCGTCCGGCACTTCATCGAGAAGCCGGACCCCACGCAGATCACCACGGACACGATCAATGCCGGGGCCTATCTCCTGGAGCGGCGGCTCCTGGACCGCATCCCCGAGGGGCGCATGGTGTCCGTCGAGCGGGAGTTCTTCCCGGGGCTCCTCGCCGACCGGATCCCGTTCTTCGGCTGGGTCGGCGACCACTACTGGCTCGACATCGGCAGCCCCGCCAAGTACCGGCAGGGTCAACTGGACCTCCTGGCCGGGCGCGTGGCCACCACCGTGATGCCGGCCGGCGCCCTGACAGACGGGAGCTTCGCGGCCGAGGGCATCGCCATGGACGCCGGGGCCCGTGTCGCGAGGCCCTCGGTGATCGGCGCGGGCAGCCGGCTCGGAGCAGGCTGCCGCGTGGGGCCCTGCGCGGTGCTCGGGCCGGAATGCGCGGTGGGGACAGGCGCCGCGGTGGAGGGCGCCATCGTGTGGGATCGCGTCGTCATCGGCGCCCACGCGGAGCTCCGCGACTGCATCGTCGCCAGCGGGGCCCGGATCGGCGCCGGCGCGCATGTCGGCGCGGGCGTGGTCCTGGAAGCCGGGGCGGAGGTGCCGGCGCAGGCGCGCCTCGGCGTGTGAGCGCCGGCGCCCCCGGCGCGCGCCGGCGTGTTATCCTTCATCAGATGGCCACCGCGCTGATCCGCAACTTCTCCATCATCGCCCACATCGACCACGGCAAGTCCACCCTGGCCGACCGCCTGCTCTCGCTCACCGGCACCATGGACGCCAAGAAGGCGGTGGGGCAGGTCCTCGACTCCATGGATCTCGAGAAGGAGCGGGGTATCACGATCAAGGCCCACACGGTCCGCCTCCTCTACACGGCCCGCGACGGGAAGGAGTACACGCTCAACCTCATCGACACGCCGGGGCACGTGGACTTCTCCTACGAGGTGTCGCGCTCGCTCGCCGCCTGTGAGGGGGCCGTCCTCATCGTGGACGCCGCCCAGGGGGTCGAAGCGCAGACCCTCGCCAACTTCTACCTCGCCGCCGACGGGGGCCTCGAGATCGTCCCGGTGATCAACAAGATCGATCTCCCGGCGGCCGACGTGGAGGGGACGCGCCACCAGATCACCGAGATCCTGGGGCTGGATGGGGACGAGGCGATCCCCATCTCCGCCAAGCACGGCACCAACGTGGTGGATGTCCTGGAGGCCATCGTCGCGCGCATCCCGCCGCCCACGGGCGACCCGGAGGCGCCGCTCAAGGCACTGGTCTTCGATTCCTTCTACGACTCCTACCAGGGCGTGGTGGTGTACGTGCGGCTCCTCGACGGCCGGGTGCGCGCGGGACAGCGCATCCTCCTCATGTCCAACGGCAAGGTCTACGAGGTCCAGCAGGCCGGCGTCTTCTCGCCAGACATGCGCCCGGTCAAGGAACTGTCCGCCGGGCAGGTGGGCTACCTCACGGCCGCCATCAAGCGCGTGGCCGATGCCAAGATGGGCGAGACCATCACCGACGCGCTCCGGCCCACGGCCGAGCCGTGCCCGGGCTATCGTGACGCCAAGGCCATGGTCTTCGCCGGCCTCTATCCCATCGAGGACACGGACTACGAGGGCCTCCGGGACGCGCTCGAGAAGCTCAAGCTCAACGACTCCGCCTTCAGCTTCGAGCCGGAGACCTCCCTGGCCCTCGGCTACGGCTTCCGCTGCGGCTTCCTGGGCATGCTGCATCTCGAGATCGTCCAGGAGCGGCTGGAGCGCGAGTTCAACCTCTCGCTGATCGTCACCGCCCCGAGCGTGCGCTTCAAGGTGCTCACGACCCAGGGCGAGGTGCTCGAGGTCGACAACCCGGCCAAGCTCCCGCCGCCGGACAAGATCGAGCGCCTGGAAGAGCCCTACGTCCGCGGCTCCATCTTCGTCCCGACGGAATTCATGACGGCCATCTACAAGCTCGCGCAGGACAAGCGCGGCGAGCATCGGTCGCTGGAGTACCTGGGCAAGCGGGTGCACATCCTCTTCGACTTCCCGCTGAGCGAGATCGTGGTGGACTTCTACGACAAGCTCAAGTCCGTCTCCAAGGGCTACGCGTCCTTCGACTACGAGTTCCTGGAGTTCCGGCCGTCCGAGCTGGTGAAGCTCGACATCCTGCTCAACGGGGACCCGGTGGACGCCCTCAGCGTCGTCGTGCACCGGGACAAGGCCTACGAGAAGGGCAAGGCGCTCACCGAGAAGCTGCGCGGGGTCATTCCGCGCCAGCTTTACGAAGTGGCGATCCAGGCCGCCATCGGCAGCCGGGTCATCGCCCGGGAGACGGTCAAGGCCATGGGCAAGAACGTCACCGCGAAGTGCTACGGCGGCGACATCACGCGCAAGCGCAAGCTGCTCGAGAAGCAGAAGGAAGGGAAGAAGCGCATGAAGCAGGTCGGGAAGGTCGAGGTCCCGCAGGAGGCGTTCCTGTCGGTGCTGAAGAGCTGATGCCCATGCGCGACAGCGAGACCCGTTCCGAGGCGCAGGCGGCGGTCACCGAGAAGGCGGCCGCGCCGCGCCGCAAGTCCCTCGTCCGGGAGTACGGCGAGGCCATCATCGTCGCGGTGCTGCTGGCGCTCGTGATCCGCGCCTTCGTGGTGCAGGCGTTCACGATCCCGTCGGGATCCATGATGGACACCCTGCTGGTGGGTGACTACATCCTGGTCAACAAGTTCCTCTTCGGCCCCGAGATCCCCTTCACGGACACGCACCTGCCAGGGCTGCGCGCCCCGGCCCGTGGCGACATCATCGTCTTCAAGTACCCCAACGACGAGTCCCGGGACTTCATCAAGCGCATCGTGGCCGTGGGGGGGGAGACCGTGCAGGTCCTGGACAACCGGGCGTTCGTCAACGGCCAGCCCCTGGAGGAGCCGTACGTGCGGCCCGGATCCATCCCGGCCGCGCCCTCCGGGCATTGCGGCTATCTGTACAGCTGCGAGCCGACCGTGGTGCCCCCGGGCGCCTATTTCGTCATGGGGGACAACCGCGACAACTCCCAGGACAGCCGGTACTGGGGGTTCGTCAAGCGCGAGAAGATCCGCGGCAAGGCCTTCCTCATCTACTGGTCGTGGAACGGGGACAGGCATTGGTTGCGCTGGCGCCGACTCGGGAACTGGCTCCCGTAGCAGGCCGCTGAAAAAGGCCCATCTGCGGCGTTGGCGCCCTCGGCCGCACGCTCAACGTACAGAAAGTACGCCTCGCGTGCGGCCGTCGGGCGCCGCCTTGCATCTGGACCTTTTTGAGCGGCCTGCGGGGGGTGAAAAAGGCCCATCTGCGGCGTTGGCGCGCCCGGCCGCACGCTCAACGTGGCTCGCTCACGCTCGCCCGGATCTCCGGGTCCGCTCACCTCGCCTCCGGCTCGGCTCGCCAAGCGAAGTACGCCTCGCGTGCGGCCGTCGGGCGCCGCCTTGCATCTGGACCTTTTTGAGCGGCCTGCGGGGTGTGTGCGCATGCTAGAGGGGAGCGGTCCCGCCACGCTGTGGGCGCCGCGGGGTCCGGCGCTCGGGGTCTACGTCCACGTCCCGTTCTGCGTCAAGCGCTGCGGCTACTGCTCCTTCACCACCGCGGTGTACCTGGACGCCGCCGTGCCGCGCTATCTGGCGGCGCTCGCCCGCGAGATTGACCTGGCGGCCGGCGCTCCGGGGGCGGCTGCCGTATCCGTCTCCACGATCTTCTTCGGCGGGGGCACGCCCTCCCTCCTGACGCCCGCTCAGCTCGGCTCCGTCCTCCACCGTCTCCGGGCGCGGCTCGCCGTCGCGCCCGATGCGGAGATCACGGTCACGCATCAGCCTGGGAGTCCAGAGCCTCGACGACCGGGTCCTGGCCTCGCTCGACCGGGCGCATTCGGCATCCGGCGCCCTGGCCGCCTTCGAGGCGGCGCGACGGGCCGGCTTCGACAACGTCAGCGCGGACCTGATCTACGGGCTCCCTGGCCTCGACGTCGGCACCTGGGAGACAACCGTCCGAGGCCTGCTCGACTGGGGACCCGATCATCTCTCGGCCTACGCGCTGGCGCTTGACGAGGGCAGCCGCTGGCACGCGACGGGGATCACCGGGCTTCCGGCCGAGGACACCGTCACCGAGCAGTACCGGGTCCTGGCACGGCGCGCCGCCGCGGCCGGCTTCGAGCACTACGAGATCTCCAACTACGCCCGCCCGGGACGACGCTCCGCGCACAACCAGATCTACTGGCGCGCCGAGGAGTACCTCGCGCTGGGCCCGGGCGCCTGCGGCTTCCTGGGCGACATCCGCTACGGGAACGTCAAGGCCACCGAGCGCTACTGCGCCATGCTCGAGGCCGGCACGCTCCCCATCGCCACGCACGAGACGCTCACGGCACGCCAGCGTCTGGCCGAGCGGCTCCTCCTCGGCCTCCGGCTCTCGGACGGCGTTCCCGACGCCTGGCTCGCTGAGCGCGTGGCTCTCGAGCCCGGACGCCTTCCCGCGCTGCTCGACTCCTGGCGGGAGCGGAGCCTGCTGGTGAGCGGGGGCGGCCGCAGCCATCTCACCGAGGCTGGCTTCCTGCTGTCCGACGCGCTGTTCGTGGAGCTGCTGTAGGGAGTCGTGTAGGATACGAGTGGAGCCATGATGGATTCGAGCCTCAACGAGCGCCACCGCCAGGTCCTCCTGGCCGTGATCGCCGAGTATGTGGAGAGCGCCGAGCCCGTGGGGTCTCGCTCCATCGCGCGGCGGCACATGCGCGGCCTGTCCCCGGCCACGATCCGCAATGTGATGGCGGACCTGGAGGAGATGGGCTACCTCACCCATCCTCACCCCTCAGCCGGCCGGGTCCCCACCGACAAGGCCTATCGCTTCTATGTGGACGCGATGCGGCGCGTGCCCTGGGTGGGCGCCACGTCGTCCCCGGCGCGCGAAGAGCCGCCCGCGGGGCCGCCGAGCGGCGCCGAGCGGCTCATGGCCGAGACCCCGGCACAGCTGTCCATGGGCACGCACATGACGGGAATCCTCCTCGCCCCGCCGCTCAAGCAGACGGCGCTCGACCGCATCGAAGTGTTGCGGCTGGGCGACGGCCGCGCGCTGGCGGTGGTCGTGACGGACACCGGCTGGGTCACGACCCGGGCGATCACGGTGGACTCCCCGCTGGTGCCGGACGAGCTGCGCGAGATCGGCCGCGCCCTGTCGCGCCGCTACCGCGGCAAGACCTTCCAGGAGATCGTGGACGACCTGACCGCGCCGGCCGACCCGCTGGATCCGCTCTGGACGCGCGGCCGCCCGATCCTCGACCAGATCGTCTCGCTCCTCCGCGCCCGCACGCTGTACATCAGCGGGGCCATCAACATGCTGGATCACCCGGATCTGTCCGACGTGACCACCATGCGGGGGCTCCTCCGTGCCTTCGAGGAGAAGGCGCGTCTGATCGACCTCCTCTCCCGCCTGGCGCACGAGCGCGGGATCCAGGTTCTCATCGGTGGCGAGAACCCGGTGGAGGAGATGCGCGAGTGCAGTCTGATCACCTCCACCTACACCTACCGCGATCAGGTCCTCGGCGTGCTGGGCGTGCTCGGGCCGCGCCGCATGCCCTACTCGGACGTCATCTCGCTGGTGGACGAGACGGCCCGGCTCGTGTCGAGCTCGCTGTCGCGTGTCCGGCGCGAGCTGTACCTCCCGCTTTGACGCTCGGGCCCGCCGGGGCGGCGGGCCCGCAGCCTCCGAAACGCTCTGCTATAATCAGGGCTTGTCATGAGCGAACACGAGACCGATCCTGACGACGCGCTCCTCCCCCGCGATCTCCCCACCGATGCCGCGGCCGATCCCGAGACCGAGCTCCGCCAGCTCCGCGAGGCGCTTGAGGCCAAGACGCGGGAGGCGGAGGTCAACTGGGAGCGCTACGTCCGCACGGTGGCCGAGTACGACAACGCGCGGAAGCGCGCCGCGCGGGATCGCGAGGAGTACGTCCGCACGGCCAACGAGGCCTTGCTCCGCGAGCTCCTCCCCGTCCTCGACAACTTCGAGCGGGCGCTCCAGGCCGCCAGAGGCGACGCGGGGGCGGCGGCGGTGACGGCCGGCGTCGAGCTGATCCAGCGCGAGATCCTGCGGGTGCTGGAGAAGTCCGGCGTCACGCCCTTCTCGTCCCTCGGCGCTCTCTTCGATCCCGAGCGCCACGATGCCATCGCCCGTGTCCCGGCCTCGGGTGAGCCGGAGATGACGGTGGTCGGCGAGACGGCGCGCGGCTACCTGCTGCACGGCCGCGTGCTCCGCCCGGCCCTGGTGATGGTGGCCATGGCGCCCGAGCCCGACGCTCCGGTCGGCGACAGCTCCTAATCGGTGGCCGCCAAGAACTTCTACGGCGTCCTGGGCGTCTCCCGGCAGGCCGACGACGCCGAGCTGAAGAAGGCCTACCGCAAGCTCGCGCGGATGTACCACCCCGACAAGAACCCCGGCGACCAGGCCTCCGAGGAGCGCTTCAAGGAGATCAGCGAGGCCTACGCCGTCCTCTCGGACCCGGACAAGCGCGCCCAGTACGATCGCTTCGGGACCGTCTCCGGAGCCGCCAGCGCGAGCGGCCAGGCCGACACGGGCTTCGGCAGCATCTTCGAGGACCTCTTCGAAGGCTTCTTCGGCCAGGCGGAGCGCGGCCGCCGCACGCGGGCGCGACGCGGCGAGCACCTGCGCTACGACCTCGAGATCTCGCTGGAGGAGGCCGCCGAGGGGCTGGAGAGCAAGCTCCAGATCCCGCGGCACGAGACCTGCGAGACGTGTCGGGGCTCGGGCCAGCAGGCCGGGACGTCGCCCGAGGTCTGCGGCGCATGCCGCGGCCAGGGGCAGGTGCGCTTCTCCCAGGGCTTCCTCACGGTGGCCCGCCCGTGTCCCCAGTGCGGCGGCGAGGGGCGCATCAACCGATCGCCCTGCCGGGAGTGCCAGGGCCAGGGCCGGCAGCGCAAGGAGCGACTGCTCAAGATCACGATCCCCGCCGGGGTCGAGGACGGCAACCAGCTGCGGCTGTCCGGGGAGGGCGAGGGCGGGCTCTTCGGCGGGCCCCCCGGGGACCTGTTCGTGGTGCTCCACGTGAAGCCCCACGAGATCTTCGTCCGGCACGGCGCCGATCTCCTCTGCGAGCTGCCGCTCAGCTTCCCGCAGGCCGCGCTCGGCGACCAGGTGGAGGTGCCGGTGCTCGGCGGCAAGGCCACGCTCACCGTGCCCCCGGGCACACAGCCCGGCCAGCAGGTGCACCTCAAGAGCAAGGGCATGCCGCACCTGCGCGGGCGCGGGCGCGGGGACGCGGTGTACCAGGTCGTGATCGAGGTCCCCACGCGCCTCTCGGCCCGGCAGCGGGAGCTCCTCGAGGAGCTCAAGCAGGCCTCGCAGACCGAGTCGGGACCGCTCCTGTCGTCCTTCGTCGAACGGATGAAGAAGCTCTTCGGCTCCTGATGTCGTTCTGGGAGCCCTGAGTCCCCGGTGCCGAGGTTCTACCTTCGCGCCGAGGCGGTGAGCGGGCCGCGCGTCACCTTCGACGCGCAGGAGACGCGTCACCTGGCCCGTGTCCTCCGCCTCCGGCCGGGCGATGTGGTCCACGCCGTGGACGGCCAGGGGCAGGAGCTCACCGTGAGGCTCACGCAGGTGAGCACGCGGTCGGCCGAGGGCCTGATCCTGGGCCGGAAGGCGGGCCGAACCGAGTCGCCGCTGCTCCTCACCCTCGTCCAGGGCCTCCCCAAGGGAGACAAGATGGAGGCGATCATCCGCATGGCCACGGAGCTGGGCGTGGCGCGCGTGGTGCCCGTCATCACGGAGCGTACCGTGGTGCGGGCGGACGCGACGCGCGGGGCGGGGCGGCTCCTCCGCTGGCAGCGTGTCGCAAGGGAAGCGGCCAAGCAATGCGGCCGCACCGTGATTCCGGAGGTGACTGCGTCGCGCGCCCTCGCCGAGTGGCTGGGCGACGGAAGCCCGGAGGGACTTCTGCTCTGCCTCTGGGAAGACGAGCGCGCATGCCTCGCGGACCGGCTTCCGCCCGCGCCCGTCGCCGCGGCCACGCTCGTGGTGGGGCCCGAGGGCGGGCTGGCCGCCGACGAGGTCGAGCGCCTCGCAGAGGCGGGCGCGGTGGTGGCCAGCCTCGGTCCCCGGTTGCTCAGGACCGAGACGGCCGGGCCCGTTGGGCTGGCGCTGCTCCAGGCGCGTTACGGCGACCTCGTCGCCGCTCCCCGGGGGTGACCGGCTCCCCGGCGACAGCGCCATCTGACCCCTAAGACCTGCTGTCACGGAAATGAGACACGTGGGACTGAGTTGCGTGTCTTGGATACCACAGGGAGCCCCCAGAGGGGAACGCCGCAGGCCTCGCCTTGCCAATGACATCAGGCCTTTCCGCCACATGACGCCCCGTGGCAGCGTGATTGCAAGCCTGGGCTCCGGGTCATGGAATCGCAGCGAACGATCCGGAGGAAAGTCAGCATAGAGGGCGTCGGGCTCCACACCGGCGAGCCGGTCACCCTCACCCTCTCTCCCGCAGCCTCCGACACCGGCATCCTCTTCCGCGCGGCCGACGGCACGCTGATCCCGGCGAACACCGACCACGTGGTGAACTCCCACTTTGCCACGACCATCGGCGCCTTCGGCGTGAGAGTGCGGACCGTCGAGCACCTGATGGCGGCCGCCCACGGCCTGGGGATCGACAACCTGCTGGTCGACGTGAGCGCCGGCGAGCTCCCCGCCATGGACGGCAGCGCCAAGGGCTTCGTGGAGATGCTCGAGCGGGCCGGGCGGGTATCGTTGCCCGCGCCGCGCAAGGCCCTCATGATCGGCGAGCCAATCCGCGTCGAGGACGGGGATCGGTTCATCCAGGTGGTCCCCTCGGACACCTTCCGCATCAGCTACACGCTCGACCACGATCACCCGGTCATCGGGCTCCAGGTCGCGTCGCTGGAGATCACGGAGACCACCTTCGTGGACGAGGTGGCTCCGGCCCGCACCTACGGGTTCCTGCGTGACGTGGGGGCGATGCGGCGGAACGGCCTCGCCCGCGGCGGCTCCCTCGACAACGCGATCGTGGTGGGCAAGCGCTCGGTGCTCAACGACAGCCTCCGCTTCGCGGACGAGTTCGTGCGCCACAAGATCCTGGACCTCGTGGGCGATCTCTTCCTCCTCGGCCGTCCCCTGGTGGGTCACGTGGTGGCGCGAAACGCCGGGCATGCGCTGAACTACCAGATCCTCGTGGCCATCCAGAAGGCCATGACAGCGGACCGGCGCAGGGCCCGGATGCGGGCCGTGACTCCGCTCGCGCTTACCGCGATGGCGCCAGCCTTCGAGAGCGCCTGCCCCGTCGCTCCCGGCACCGCCGCCCGCTAGCCGACCCTCCCGACCCCCCGCCCGGCCGGCGCGACTTCCTCCGCCTGCCCGGAAGCCGGACGCTATAATGGGGCGTGTGTTTCCGGGCTCGAGCGTCCACCACCTGCGGGGGCCCAGAGATGGCGCCCGCACTTCCCCTCCCCGCGCGGCAGCTGCTGATCGGGCCGATCACGGCCGTTCTCGTGGTGGCATGCCTGCTGACCCTGCCGGCAGCGGCCGACGCCGAGATCAGGATCAGCAACCTGTCCGTTTTCCTGAACGACCTCGACGTCACGGTCCAGGTGGTGCTCCTCGGGGCCATTCCGCCGTCCCTGCACGAGAGCCTGCACAGCGGCGTCGCCACTCACGTGCGCTTCCACGTCGAGCTCTGGCAGTACAGCCGGTTCTGGGTGGAGCGGCGGGTCCAGGTCCGCGTCGTGGAGCGGCAGCTCACCTACAACGTGCTGACCAAGGAGTACAAGGTCGCGTCGCTTGGCGGGGAGCCGCGGGAGGCCTATCTGACCAAGAACCTGCGTGAGGCGCAGCGGGTGGCCTCCGACCTGAGGGTCGCGCGGCTGGCGCCGGTCTCTTCCCTGGACGCCCAGGAGCTTTATTACGTGCGCGTGCGGGCGGACGTGTCCCTGGGCGGCGTCAACTCGTGGGTGGCGCGCATCGCAGGGGACGCCGCCGAGACCCCGTGGGTGCAGTCGAGCCTGCTCACCATGAACCGGAGCCAGTAATGCCGCTGCTCCAGGATCGGCCGGCTGAGCAGAGCAAGCGCAAGCGCAATCTCCTGATCATCAGCGGTATCCTCATCCTGCTGGTGGTCGGCACCGTGTTCGAGGTGGGGATCCGGACGCCCCAGATCCCGCTCGCCTCCAACCTGCTGGTGCTGGCCCTCCTCAACCTCAACCTGGTCGTCTTCCTGCTGCTGCTGATCCTCCTCTTCCGCAACCTGGTCAAGCTCTCCTTCGAGCGCCGCCACAAGGTGCTCGGCGCGCGCTTCAAGGCAAAGCTGGTCCTGGCCTTCCTCTCGCTGGCCCTGGCACCGGGCATCCTGATCTTCATCATCGCCTCCAATTTCATCACGACCTCCATCGAGGGATGGTTCAAGCCCCAGGTCGAGCGGCCGCTGGACCAGGCGCTGCAGGTGGCGCAGACCTACTACCAGACGCTGGAGGGCACGGCGCTCAGGCATGCTCGGTACATGGCCCGGGTGGCAGAGCGCGAGGGGCTCCTGGGCGAGGAGCGGCGCGAGCCCCTGGCCGCGTACCTCGACGAGCAGCGGGAGCGCCTCGGGCTGTCGGCCATCACGGTCTTCGACCGGCGCGGGCAGGAGCAGTTCCACGCCAAGGACCCGGCGCTCGCCACCGTCGCCACGCGCTCCATGCACAAGGACAAGGTCGCCCAGGGGCTCGGCGGCCAGGAGGTCACCACGGTCCACGAGCTCGACCGGGGCGACATGATCCAGGCCGTGGTCCCGATCCGCAACTCGAGCCGCCAGGTGGAGGGCGTGCTCGTGGTGTCGAGCCACGTGAGCCAGCGGCTCGAGAACCGCCTTCGTGGGATCAGTCAGGCCTTCCAGGAGTACAAGCAGCTCAAGCTCCTCAAGAACCCCATCAAGGCCATCTACATCCTGCTGTTCCTGCTCATGACCCTGATCATCGTGTTCTCGGCGACGTGGTTCGGTCTCTACCTGGCCCGGGGCATCACCGACCCGATCCAGATGCTGGCCGAGGGCACGCGCGAGGTCGCGGCCGGGAATCTCGGCTATCAGGTGCAGGTGCGCGCCGACGACGAGATCGGGATCCTCGTGGACTCCTTCAACCGGATGACCCGCGACCTGGCGTCCTCGAGGACCAGGCTCGAGGAGGCCTACCTCGACCTGCAGGCCAAGCACGGCGAGATGGAGATGCGGCGCCGCTACACGGAGACCGTGCTGGAGGCGGTGGCGACCGGCGTGGTCTCCCTCGATCCCGAGGGGCGCGTGACCACCATCAACGGGGCAGCCGAGCGCATGCTGGGCATCCCCGCGCAGGCGGCGCTCGGACAGCCCGACTCCGCCGTCTTCCGGCGGCCCGATTTCGGCGAGATCGCGGCCCTGATCAAGCGCATGACACGGCTCAAGGAGGGCACGGTCGAGCACGAGGTGCACCTGAGGCGCGACGGGCAGGCGATCACCCTCCTGTCCTCGGCCACGGCGCTCCGGGGTCCCGACGGGGCCGACATGGGGCTCGTCCTCGTGTTCGACGACCTCACCGAGCTCCTGAAGGCCCAGCGGCTGGCCGCGTGGCGGGAGGTCGCCCAGCGCATCGCCCATGAGATCAAGAACCCGCTCACGCCGATCCAGCTCTCCGCCCAGCGCCTGAGGCGCCGGCTCGCGGGAGACCGGAGCCCCGAGGAGAAGCAGCTGCTCGAGGAGGCCACCTCCACCATCATCCAGGAGGTCGACGGGCTCAAGCAGCTCGTGGACGAGTTCTCGCGCTTCGCGCGCATGCCGGCCCTGTCGCTCCGGCCGACGGATCTGGCCCGTCTCCTCGACGGGGTGATCGTCCTGTACCGCGAGTCGCACCCGGCGCTCGCCATCACGTCGGCGTTCTCGCCCGACCTGCCCCAGATCGAGGTGGATCCCAACCAGATCAAGCGCGCCGTCCTGAACCTGGTGGACAACGCCGTGGAGGCGGTGGGCCAGGCCGGGGAGGTGACCGTCGAGACCGTGTGGCTTCCGGAGGCGCGGCGGGCGCGGATCGTCGTGGCCGACACCGGGCCCGGCATCGCCCAGGAGGACCGCGAGCGGCTCTTTCTCCCGTACTTCTCCACGAAGGCCACGGGCATGGGCCTCGGGCTCCCCATCGTCCACCAGATCGTCATCGACCACGGCGGCACCATCTGGCTCGAGGACAACCTGCCGCAGGGCAGCCGCTTCGTCCTCGAGCTGCCGGCTGGCCGTCTCGCGCCGGCCCCCGTGCAGGCCTGACAGGAGAGCCGGAGAGCCCATGGCCGGCGAGCACATCCTCATCGTCGACGACGAGCGCGCCATCCAGACCACGCTGCGGGGCGTGCTCGAGGACGAGGGCTACCACGTCTCGGCGGTGGGCTCCGGGCAGGACGCCATCGGCCGGCTGGCGGAGGAGTCCCCTGATCTGATCTTCCTGGACATCTGGATGCCAGGCATGGATGGGCTCGATGCATTGGCCGAGATCATGCGACTCCGGCCCGAGGTCGCCGTGGTGATGATCTCGGGCCACGCCACAATCGAGACGGCCGTCAAGGCCACCAAGCTGGGCGCCTACGACTTCATCGAGAAGCCGCTCTCGCTGGAGAAGACGCTGCTGGCCGCGGCCCGCGCGCTGGAGCACTCGCGGCTCGAGCGGGAGAACCGCGCGCTCCGCGAGCAGATCCAGCGCGGCCAGGAGATCGTCGGCAGGAGCCCGCTCATCGAGGAGCTGCGGCAGCAGATCGCCACCGCGGCGCCCACCAACGGGCGGGTGCTCGTCCACGGGGAGAACGGCTCGGGCAAGGAGCTGGTGGCCCGGGCCATCCACACACTCTCCACGAGGCGCGAGGGGCCGTTTGTCGAGGTGAACTGCGCCGCGATCCCCGAGGAGCTGATCGAGTCGGAGCTGTTCGGCCACGAGCGGGGCGCCTTCACCGGCGCGGTGGCGCGCCACCGCGGGAAGTTCGAGGTCGCCGACGGCGGCACCCTCTTCCTCGACGAGATCGCAGACATGAGCCTCAAGACGCAGGCCAAGGTGCTGCGCGTCCTCGAGGAGCAGGCCTTCGAGCGGGTGGGCGGCAAGGACACCATCCGCGTGGACGTCCGCGTCCTCGCCGCGTCCAACCAGGACCTGAAGGAACAGATCGCCCAGGGGCGCTTCCGCGAGGACCTCTACTACCGGCTGAACGTCATCCCCATCGAGGTGCCGCCGCTGCGCCGGCGCAAGGAGGACATCCCCGCGCTGGTCGAGCACTTCATCCGGCTGTTCTCCGCCGAGAACGGCAAGCGCCCGAAGACCGTCTCGGTCGAGGCCCTCGCCTACTTCCTCTCGTACGACTGGCCGGGGAACGTGCGGGAGCTCCGGAACATGGTCGAGCGGCTCGTCATCATGGCGCCGCGGGACGTGATCGGCCCGGAGAACCTGCCGCCACCGCTGCGCCCCAAGGAGGCCCCCGCGGGAGCCGAGGAGGTCCAGCGGGAAAAGACCCTCAAGGAGGCCCGAGAGGCGTTCGAGCGCGCCTACATCCTGGCGGAGCTGCGCGCCCACGACAGCAACGTGACGCGCACCGCCGAGAAGCTCGGCGTCGAGCGCAGCCACCTGTACCGCAAGCTCAAGGGATACGGCATCACGCCATCCAAGGGCTGAGCGCCTCGGCGGGTCACTGCCGCGGCTCGCCCTGGGGGGCGCGGCCGCCGGCCTCGGCTCGGAACGCGGCGATCTGCTCGGGCAGCCCGAAGATGCGCATCCGGTCGCCGGCGCGGACGATGGTGTCCGGGTCGGGGTTGAGGAGGACCTCCCCGCCGGCGCGGGTCACGGCCACCACCGTGACGCCGAGCCGCTCCCGGATCCGCGCCTCACGAAGCGACTGGTCGGCCAGCACGCCCTGGCCCACCGCCAGGTCCTCCACCTGAGGCAGGAGGTCCATCGCGTCCCGGCGCACCCCTTCGCCCATCTCCATGGCGCTGCGGAAGCGCTCAAGGTAGGCGAGCACCCGGTCCTGGGGCAGCGCCAGCCGGCGCAGGGCGTGCCGGATGAGGGTCGCGGCCGCTTCCAGTTCTGGCTGGATGACCTCCGTCGCGCCGGCGCGGGCCAGCGCCTCCATTCCCGACGCGTGATGGGCCCGGACCAGGACGGGCGCCGCCGGGTTCATGGCGCGCACGTAGCGGACCACGAGGTGGGCGCGGTCGATCTCGGGCAGCGCCACCACCACGAGGGCGGCCTGCGCGGCGCCCGCGCGCTCGAGGGTGCGCCGATTGGCGGCATCCCCGAACAGGCATGGCACGCGCCGGGCCCGGAGCCCCTGGACGATGTCCGGGTCGAGCTCGATGACGAGGAAGCGGATGGCGAAGGTCTCGAGCGCCTCGCCGATGGCGCTTCCCACCCGACCGAACCCGCAGAGGATCACGGGCTCAGCCGGTTCGTGGCCCTCCGGGGGGAGCGCCCACAGGGCCCCGCGGCGCGGGGCGCGCGGCGCGCCGAGCCAGACCGGGATCCAGCGGAACAGCGCAGCGTTGACGAGCAGCGTGATCAGCGAGGCGGCCAGGATGGCGTTGTACACGTCGGCCGTCACGTGCCCCGCGCTCCGCGCCGCCTGGATCATCACGAACGAGAACTCGCCGATCTGGGCGAGCCCGACCCCCACCACCACCGCGGTGCGGAGCGGCTGGCCGAACAGCCATACCACGAGCGTCCGCACCACGAACTTGCCGGGCACGATCAGGAGCACCATGACCCCGAGCAGGGGCAGGTTGGCCAGGATCGCGCGGGGGTCGATGAGCGCTCCCACCGTCACGAAGAAGAGGGCGCCGAACGTGTCGCGGAGGGGCAGGAGGCGAGCGAGGGTCTCGTGGGCGTAATCGGACTCGCTGATCATCAGACCGGCGAGGAAGGCCCCGAGTGCCAGCGACAGCCCGACGGCCTGGGTCAGCGCCGCCATGCCGAGGCCGATGGCCAGCCCCACGAGCAGGAACAGCTCCTGGTTGTGCATCCGCGCCACCCGGGTCATGACGGGCGGGACGACCTTCCAGACCAGCACGGTGAACGGCACGAGCACCAGCGCCGCTTTCCCGAGCGCCGCCCCGATCGTCACCAGGCGTCCCGGCTCCAGCGCTCCCAGCGCCGGGATCAGGACGATCAGGACGACAACGGCCAGGTCCTCGACGAGGAGGGTCCCCATCATGATCCGTCCGTGACGCGAGTGCATCTCGCCCCGGTCCAGGAGCAGCCGCACCAGCACCATGGTGCTGGCGACCGAGATGACGATGCCGACCACCGCGCCCTGCAAGGCGGTCCAGCCCAGGAGGGCGCCGGCGCCGACGCCGAGCCCGACGCAGAGCACGAGGCCCACCGGCCCGCCGAGGAGCGCCACCCACCGCACGCGCAGGAGGTCCTTGAGGGAGAACTCGATGCCGACGGAGAACAGGAGGAGCACGACGCCGATCTCGGCGAAGAAATCGAAGGTGTGCACGTCGGTCACGGACGGCCCGGGGGTGAGCGGGCTGACCAGGATGCCGCCGAGGATGTAGCCCAGGATCAGGGGCTGGCGCGCCCACCAGGCGAGGGCGCCCCCCACCACCGCGGCGGCGATGATGAAGGCGAGGTCCCTGAAGACGGCAGGGTCGGTGGTCATCGGTTTTCCGAGTGTACCGGAGTCGCGGGACGAAGCCTCGAGGAACCCCGGGGCCCCGCGGCCGCCACGATCCCCACGTTCGTGGCCAGGCGCCTGCGCATCTCCATGCCGCGGGATTAGGGCGTCCGCCGTGGCCTTGACACGGTGGGGGTCCGAGGGTAGGGTGAGACAACAACCTGGATGACTCCTTTAAGCAGGCCCCGCGAGGCCGGCAAGGAGCAGATGATGAAGTCCCCGGTTCTCCTCCGCCGTGGTCCCCAGCCCCCGTCGGGGGATTTTTTTTGCCTGGACCCGGGCCTGTGACCTCGCGCGAGAAGGCCCAGGTGCTCGATGACACGGGGCTCGACCGCGCGCTGACCCGCATCGCTCACGAGATCGTCGAGCAGGCCGGCGGCGAGGGCGTCGCGCTGGTCGGGATCAAGACCCGCGGGGTCACGCTGGCCGAGCGCATCGCGGAGAAGATCGCCGGGATCGAGGGCACCAGGCCCCCGGTGGGCGCGCTCGACATCACGTTGTACCGGGACGACCTCCGGCTCAAGGCCGAGCAGCCGGCCGTCCGTGGCACCGAGATCCCCTTCCCGATCAAGGGGCGCACGGTCGTGCTGGTGGACGACGTGCTCTTCACCGGCCGCACCATCCGCGCCGCCATGGACGCGCTGATGGACCTCGGTCGTCCCCGGATCATCCGCCTGGCCGTGCTGGTGGACCGCGGCCACCGCGAACTGCCGATCCGCCCGGACTACATCGGCAAGAACCTCCCGACGAGCCGGCGGGAGTCCGTGGCCGTGATGCTGCGCGAGCACGACGGCGTGGACCGGGTCGTCATTCAAGAACCGACCGGGGCCTAGTAGGTTGCTGAAAAACTCGCAGGCTGCTCAAAAAGGTCCAGATGCGAGGCGGCGCCCGACGGCCGTACGCGAGGCGTACTCCGCTCGGCGAGCCGAGCCGGAGGCGAGGTGAGCGGATCCGGAGATCCGGGCGAGGGTGAGCGAGCCACGTTGAGCGTGCGGCCGAGGGCGCCAACGAAGCAGATGGGCCTTTTTCAGCAGCCTGCTAGGCGCGCGGGCCAGAGGAGCCGAGGCATGGGCTGGAAGCGGAAAGACCTCCTGAGCTTGCAGGACCTCGAGGCCGCGGAGATCCGGGACGTGCTGGACACGGCCGGCTCCATGAAGGAGATCGCCACCCGCGAGATCAAGAAGGTGCCGACCCTCCGGGGCAAGACGGTGGTGAACCTCTTCTTCGAGGCCTCGACGCGCACGCGCACCTCGTTCGAGATCGCGGGCAAGTGGCTCTCGGCCGACGTCGTCAACTTCTCGGCCTCCGGCTCCAGCGCCGAGAAGGGGGAGAGCCTGCTCGACACCGCGAAGAACATCGAGGCCATGAGCCCGGACGTGGTCGTGGTCCGCCACAAGGCCTCGGGGGGGCCCGCGCTCCTCGCCCGGCATCTGCGCTGCGCCGTGGTGAACGCCGGTGACGGCGCCCACGAGCACCCCACGCAGGGACTGCTCGATCTCCTGACGATCCGGGAGAAGAAGGGGCATCTCGAGGGCCTCAGCGTCGCCATCGTCGGGGACATCACCCACAGCCGGGTGGCGCGCTCGGACATCCACGGGATGAAGAAGATGGGCATCACCGTGACGGTGGCGGGGCCGCCCACGCTCATCCCGCCCGCGTGCCAGGAGCTCGGCGTCAAGGTGAGTCACCGGCTGGAGGAGGCCATCGCGCATGCCGACGTCATCGTGATGCTGCGGCTCCAGCACGAGCGGATGGAGAGTGGTCTCATCCCCTCGCTCCGGGAGTACTCGCGCGTCTGGGGGCTGTCGCTCGACAGGCTCAAGCACTGCCGGCCGGACGTGCTCATCATGCACCCGGGACCGGTGAACCGCGGCGTCGAGCTGTCCCCGGAGGTGGCCGACAGCCGGTACTCGGTGATCCTGGACCAGGTGACCAACGGCGTGGCGGTGCGCATGGCCGTCCTCTACCTGCTGGCGGGGAGTCAGCCAGCATGAGCCTCCTCATCAGGCAGGGGCGGGTCGTGGATCCCGCCAGCGGCATCGACGGCGTCCAGGACGTCCTGGTGGTCGACGGGCGCATCGGGAAGGTGGGCCCAGGGCTCCGGGCCCCGCAGGGGACGCAGGTCATCGACGCGGCGGGCAAGGTCGTCTGCCCCGGCTTCATCGACATCCACGTCCACCTGCGCGAGCCGGGCTTCGAGTACAAGGAGACAGTGGCCAGCGGCACGCGCGCGGCGGCGGCCGGCGGTTTCACCGCCGTCGCCTGCATGGCCAACACCGTCCCCGTCAATGACAATCGCGCGGTCACCGACTACATCCTCGCCAAGGCCCGCGTGGAAGGCGTCGTGCGTGTCTACGCCATCGGCGCCGTCACGCGGGGGCTTCGGGGCGAGCATCTCTCCGAGATGGCGGAGCAGGCGGAGGCCGGCTGCGTGGCCTTCTCCGACGACGGCAGGTGCGTGATGAACGCCGCCCTCTACCGGCGGGCCATGGAGTACGCGCTCCCCTTCGGGACGCCGCTCATCAGCCACGCCGAGGACTGCCACCTGGCGCATGGCGGCGTCATGCACGAGGGGTTCGTCTCCACGGACCTCGGCCTGACGGGGCAGCCCGCCGCGGCGGAGGACGTGATGGTGGCGCGGGACATCGTGCTGGCCGAGCTGACCGGCGCGCACGTGCACATCGCGCACCTCTCCACGGCCGGGGCCGCGCGCCTGGTGCGCGACGGCAAGGCCCGCGGCGTCCGGGTGACCGCCGAGGTGACGCCGCATCACCTCCTGCTCACCGACGAGGCGGTGCGCGACTACGATCCCAACACCAAGATGCAGCCGCCGCTGCGCTCCACGCGGGACGTGGAGGCGGTGCTCGAGGGGCTCCTGGACGGGACCATCGACTGCGTCGCCACCGACCACGCCCCGCATGCCCTGTCCGAGAAGGAGGGCGAGTTCGCGGAGGCCGCCAGCGGCGTCGTGGGGCTCGAGACGGCTGTCCCGCTCCTGCTCGACCGGCTCGTGCGGCCGGGGCGCCTCGACCTCTCCACCTTCGTGGCGCGCATGTCCTCTGGCCCCGCCCGCGTCCTCGGCCTGCCGGGCGGGAGCCTCGCGCCCGGAGCCGCCGCGGACATCACCATCCTGGACCTCGAGCGGCCCTTCACCGTGGACCCGGCCGCGTTCCACTCGCGCAGCCGCAACACCCCCTTCCGGGGTGTCACGGGCACCGGCGCCCCGATCATGACCATCGTCGGCGGCACCGTGGTGACGCCATGACACAGGCGCTGCTGGCGCTGGCCGACGGACGGGTCTTCCGGGGCGAGCCTTGCGGGGCCACCGGTGAAGCTCCGGGAGAAGTCGTCTTCAACACCGCCATGACGGGCTACCAGGAGATCATGACCGATCCCTCCTACCGGGGGCAGCTCGTCTGCATGACCTACCCGCTCATCGGCAACTACGGCATCAATCCAGAGGATATGGAGTCGAGTCGGCCCTGGCTCAGCGGCTTCATCGTCAAGGAAGCGTGCCCCTACCCGTCCTCCTGGCGCCGGCGGACCTCGCTCGACGCGTACATGAAGGAACACGGGATCGTCGGCATCCAGGGCATCGACACGCGCGCGCTGACGCGCCATCTCCGCGACCAGGGTGCCCAGGCGGGCATCATCTCGTCGGTGGAAGGCGACGTGGCGCGGCTGGTGGAGCGGGTGCGAGCCGTCCCGAGCCTGGTGGGCCGTGACCTGGTGCGGGAGGTGACGGCGGAGGCGACCTACGGGTGGGCCGAGGGCACGTGGGATCTCCGCCGCGGCTACACCGAGCCGGCGGCGCCGCGGTTCCGGGTGGTCGCCTTCGACGCGGGGATCAAGCGGAACATCCTGCGCCGCCTCGCCTCGCTGGGCTGCGCGCTCCAGGTGCTGCCGGCCGGCACCCCCGCCGAGGCGATCCTCGAGATGAAGCCCCACGGGATCTTCCTCTCCAACGGCCCGGGCGATCCGGAGCCCGTGGAGTACCTGATCCGGACCGTGCGGGCCCTCGTCGGCCGGGTGCCGATCTTCGGCATCTGCCTCGGCCACCAGATCCTGGGACTCGCTCTCGGCGGGACGACGTACAAGCTCAAGTTCGGCCACCATGGCGCCAACCACCCGGTGAAGAACCTCCTGACCGGCGGCGTGGAGATCACGGCGCAGAACCACGGCTTCGCCGTGGACCCGGGCTCGCTGGAGCGGGTCGGGGTCGAGCCGACACACGTGAGCCTCAACGACGGCACCTGCGAGGGGATGCGGCACCGGGAGCTTCCGGTCTTCTCCGTGCAGTACCACCCCGAGGCCTCTCCCGGCCCGCACGATGCGGACTACCTGTTCCAGGCCTTCATCGCCCTGATGGAAGGCGAGAAAGGAGGGTGACCTCTCCATGTCGAAGTACCTGATCTCGTACCGCAAGACCGAGGAAGTCGGTCAGAAGCCCGAGTGGGCCAGCTTCACCACCGAGAGCGAGCTGGCGCTCGAGGCGCACGCCGTCAAGGAACGCGTCGAGAAGCGCATGAGCGTGCTCGGCGAGAAGCTCTGGGGCAAGGGGGACGTCGTGTGGGTCGGCTCGGGCCGCCTGGACGACGTGCTCTACAAGCGGGAAGAGGCCGCCCCGGAGGCGTCGATAATCTATGGGCTCGTCGCGGAGTAGACGGCGCGCCCGCGCACCGCTCGCGGTGCACCTTACATCGAAGGGAGCCGAGATGCTCGTGAAGGCGGAGGCGTACTACGATGGCAAGTTCTGGTGCGCCCGCGGCATCGGTGCCGACTTCTTTACCCAGGGCAGGACGCTGGACGAGCTCCTGCGCAATGCGAAAGAAGCGGCTGGACTGCATTTCGCCGGCTCGCGGCCGCCAACGCCGAACTGGTGAAGGAGCTCGGCGGGTAGCGGCCATGCCCAGGCGCACTGATCTGAGGAAGATCCTGCTGATCGGCTCCGGGCCCATCGTCATCGGCCAGGCCTGCGAGTTCGACTACTCCGGCACCCAGGCCTGCAAGGCGCTGCGCGAAGAAGGCTTCGAGGTGGTGCTGGTCAACTCGAACCCGGCCACCATCATGACGGACCCCGAGATGGCCCACCGCACCTACGTGGAGCCGCTCACGCCGGAGTTCGTGGCCAAGGTGATCGCCCGCGAGCGCCCGGACGCCATGCTCCCCACCGTCGGCGGCCAGACCGGGCTCAACCTCGCGGTGGCGCTGTCGGAGGACGGCACCCTCGATCGCTACGGGGTGGAGCTCATCGGCGCCACGCTGCCGGCCATCAAGACCGCCGAGGACCGCAACCTCTTCGGGGCGGCGATGGCCCGGATCGGGCTCGAGATGCCCCTGGGGTTTTACGCGGGAGGCCCTGCCGAGGCCCTCGAGGGAATGCGCCAGCGCCGGATGCAGTTCCCCCTGATCCTCCGACCCTCGTTCACGCTGGGCGGCACCGGCGGCTCCATCGCCTACAACCCGGACGAGCTCGAGGCCGCCATCAAGTGGGGGCTGCAGCAGAGCCCGATGGGGCAAGTGCTGGTGGAGGAGTCGGTCATCGGGTGGAAGGAGTTCGAGCTGGAGGTGATGCGCGATCTCAAGGACAACGTCGTCATCATCTGCTCCATCGAGAACTTCGATCCGATGGGCGTCCACACGGGCGACTCCATCACCGTGGCGCCGGCGCAGACTTTGACCGACAAGGAGTACCAGCTCATGCGCGACGCCTCCCTCGCGATCATCCGCGAGATCGGCGTCGAGACGGGCGGGTCGAACATCCAGTTCGCCGTGAATCCCCGGGACGGACGCATGGTCATCATCGAGATGAACCCCCGCGTCTCGCGCTCCTCGGCGCTGGCCTCCAAGGCCACGGGGTTCCCCATCGCCAAGATCGCGGCGAAGCTGGCGGTGGGCTACACGCTGGACGAGCTCCGGAACGACATCACACGCGAGACGCCGGCCTGCTTCGAGCCCGCCATCGACTACTGCGTGGTCAAGTTCCCGCGCTGGGCCTTCGAGAAGTTCCCGGAGGCCGACCAGACCCTCACCACGCAGATGAAGTCCGTGGGCGAGGTCATGGCCATCGGGCGGACGTTCAAGGAGGCGCTGCAGAAGGCGGTCCGGTCGCTGGAACAGGACCGGTGGGGGCTCACGCTGGACCGGCCGCCGGCCGACCTCGAGACACTCCGCCAGCAGGTCCGCGTGCCCACCCCCGAGCGCTGCTTCGCCATCGCCGAGGCCTACCGGCAGGGGCTCACCACCGAGGAGATCGCCGACCTGTCGGCCGTGGACCCGTGGTTCCTCGAGAACGTGCGCGAGATCGTCGAGCTCGAGCCCCGCATCCGGGCCGCCGGGCTCGCCGATGCCCGCGTCCTGCGCCGGGCCAAGCAGATGGGCTTCGCCGACTGCCGCATCGCCGAGCTCACCGGCACGACCGAGCCCGAGGTGCGGGCCGCGCGGCTCGCCGCGGGGATCCGCGCCACGTTCAAGATGGTGGACACCTGCGCCGCCGAGTTCGTCGCCTACACGCCCTACCTCTACTCGACCTACGAGGAGGAGGATGAGGCGCCGCCCACCCCGCGGCCCAAGGTCGTCATCCTCGGCTCCGGACCGAACCGCATCGGCCAGGGGATCGAGTTCGACTACGCGTGCGTGCACGCCGCCTTCGCGCTCAAGGAGATCGGCGTCGAGGCGATCATGGTCAACTGCAACCCGGAGACGGTCTCCACCGATTACGACACCTCCGACCGCCTGTACTTCGAGCCGCTCACGTTCGAGGACGTGATGAACATCGTGGAGCGGGAGCGGCCGCGCGGCGTGATCGTCCAGTTCGGCGGCCAGACCCCCCTCAAGCTGGTGGTGGCGCTCCAGGCCGCCGGCGTGCCGATCCTCGGCACCCCGTCGGATGCCATCGACCGCGCGGAGGACCGCCGGCGCTTCGCCCAGCTCCTGGAGGGGCTCCACCTCGCCCAGGCCCCCGGGGACACGGCGCGCTCCTTCGAGGAGGCGGCGCGCATCGCGACCACGATCGGCTACCCCGTGCTGGTGCGGCCGTCGTACGTGCTCGGCGGGCGCGCCATGCAGATCGTCTACGACGAGGAGGACCTGCGTGGCTACATGCGCGAGGCGGTGCGGGTGAGCCCCGAGCACCCGATCCTCGTGGACAAGTTCCTGGAGGACGCCATCGAGATCGACGTGGACGCCATCGCGGACGGCGAGCGCGTGGTCGTGGGCGGCGTCATGGAGCACGTGGAGAAGGCGGGCATCCACTCGGGCGACTCGGCCTGCGCCCTGCCTCCCTACTCCCTGGGCGACGACCAGATCCAGCGCATCATGGCCCAGACGCGGGCGCTGGCCCGGGAGCTCGGCGTGATCGGCCTCCTCAATATCCAGTTCGCCATCAAGAACGAGACGATCTTCGTGCTCGAGGTGAACCCGCGCGCCTCGCGGACGGTGCCCTTCGTCTCCAAGGCCATCGGCGTCCCCCTGGCCAAGCTCGCCACCAAGGTGATGCTGGGCGCCCGGCTGGCCGACCTGGGGTTCGGCGAGGAGCGCGAGGTGTCGCACATCGCCATCAAGGAGGCGGTGTTCCCCTTCGTCAAGTTCCCCGGCGTGGACGCCGTCCTGGGCCCCGAGATGAAGTCCACCGGCGAGGTGATGGGGATCGACCGGGACTTCCGGAAGGCCTACGTGAAGTCCCAGCTCTCGGCGCATTCGCCGCTGCCCACCTCGGGCACGGTGTTCATCTCGGTGAAGAACCGGGACAAGCGGGCCGTCCTTGGCATCGCCAAGCGGCTCAGCGAGATGGGCTTCAGCCTCGTGGCCACGACGGGCACGGCCAAGCTCCTGTCGCTCCAGGGCATGACGGTGGAGACGATCCACAAGGTGGCCGAGGGCTACCGGCCCAACATCGTGGACCTCATGAAGCGCGGCGAGATCGCGCTGGTCTTCAACACGCCGGAGGACGGGCGCGCGCGGAAGGACTCCGCCGTCATCCGCCGGACGGCCATCACCCAGAGCGTCCCCTACTACACGACGGTGGACGGGGCCCAGGCGGCCATCGGCGGCATCGAGGCCCTGCTCAAGGGGGAGATCTCCGTGCAGTCGCTCCAGGAATACCATGCCGCCCTCTGACCCCCGGGACCGGCTCATCGTGGCCCTCGACGTGGACACGCTCAGTGCCGCCGAGGTCCTCATGGACCGGCTGGATGGGCTCGTGAGGCGATTCAAGATCGGCTCGCAGCTCTTCACCGCCTGCGGTCCGGCGGCGGTGGAGGCCGTCCACACGCGCGGCGCCGAGGTCTTCCTCGACCTCAAGTTCCACGACATCCCGCACACGGCGGCGGGGGCGGCGCGGGAAGCGGCGCGCATGGGTGTCTTCATGTTCACCGTCCACGCCGCGGGAGGCCGCACCATGATGGCGGCGGCGTCCGAGGCCGCGGCGGCGGCACCGTCGCCCGGGGCGCGGCGCCCCCTCGTGATCGCGGTGACGGTGCTCACGAGCCTGGACCGGCCGGCGCTGCACCGGGAGGTCGGGGTGCCCTCCTCGGTGCAGGGGCATGTGCTCCACCTGGCCGGGCTCGCCCGCGCGGCGGGGCTCGACGGCTGCGTCGCCTCGCCCAACGAGATCGCCCCGCTCCGGAACCAGCTCGGCGACGCCTGGGTGATCGTGACGCCCGGGGTGCGCCCGGCGGGCAGCGCCCTCGACGACCAGTCCCGCGTGGCCACTGCCGCGGCGGCCGCGCGGGCGGGCGCCGACTACCTGGTCGTGGGACGGCCGATCACCGCCGCGTCCGATCCCGCCGCCGCCGCCCGCGCCATCCTGGAAGAGATCCGCGCGTGACCACACCCCCCGACCACGGCGCGCTGATCCGGCGGCTCTTCGAGATCGGCGCGCTGCGGTTCGGCGAGTTCACGCTCAAGTCCGGGATCACGTCGCCCTTCTACATCGACCTCCGCGTCGTGATTTCGCACCCGGACGTGCTCGCGCGGATCGGCGCCCTCATGGCGCGGGCGGTGTCGCGCTGCCGCGCCGACCGCATCGCCGGCATCCCCTATGCCGGGCTGCCGCTCGCCGTGGCCACGAGCCTGGCCGGCAACCTCCCGCTGATCTACCCTCGGCGGGAGGAGAAGGCCTACGGCACGAAGAAGCGGATCGAGGGGCTCTACACGCCCGGCGAGCAGGTCGTCGTCATCGACGACATCATCACCGACGGGGCGAGCAAGTTCGAGGCGATCCAGCCGCTGGAGGAGGCGGGCCTCGTGGTCAAGGACCTCGTGATCCTCATCGACCGCGAGCAAGGCGGGCGCGAGCGGCTGGCCGCCAAGGGGTACACGCTCCACGCGGTGCTCACGATCTCGCAGTGCCTGGACGAGCTGGAGCGCGCGGGCCTCGTCCCGGCCGGGCTCGCCGGGACGGCCCGAGCGTTCGTCCGGGCCACCCGGTTCGCCTGATGCTCCGCGCGCCGGAGGGCGTCGGGGAGATCCTGGTGGACGAGGCCACGATCCGCGCCGAGGTGGCCCGCCTGGGCGCGCAGATCTCCGCGGACTACGCCGGCCGCCCGCCCCACCTGATCGGCGTCCTCAAGGGGGCCGCCGTCTTCATCGCCGACCTCGCGCGCGCGCTCACGGTGCCCGCCACCCTGGACTTCATCTCGATCGTCCCCTACGGCCAGGAGGTGACCTCGTCGGGCGTGGTCCGCATCCGCAAGGACCTGGACGATCCCATCGAGGGGAAGGACGTCATCGTGGTCGAGGGCATCTGCGCCAGCGGGCTCTCCCTCTCCTACCTCCTGCGCAACTTCGAGACACGGCACCCCGCCTCGCTCCGGGTCTGCGCCTTCGTCGCCAGGCAGCGCCCGCGCCCCGACGACGTGGTCCTGCACTACGTCGGACGCGAGATCCCCGACACCTTTGTGGTCGGCTACGGCCTCGACTCCCAGGAGCGCTACCGCCACCTGCCCTATATCGCCCGCCTCGCCTGAAGGGCGGGGCCCTTCAGCGCTTCTGGTACTCCGGGCGCCAGCGCAGGAGCCGGCTCTCCACCTGCTTGATCCCCAGCGCCATCACGATGCCGATGACGCCGAGGACGAGGAGGTGCCGAGCGACTGGATGATCAGGTAGCCGAGCCCGCCGCCGGACTCCCCCCCGATGAACTCGCCCACCACCACCCCGATCAGCGCGAAGGAGATGGACGGCGTCAGCGACGCGAAGGTCCAGGCCAGCGCCGAGGGAATCACGACGGTGCGCATGATCTGCCCCTCGCTCGCCCCGAGGAAGCGCGCCGAGTGGATCAGGTCCGCGTCCACGCTGCGGGCCCCCTGGAAGGTGTTGAAGAACACGATGAAGAAGACGATGGTCCAGGCGAGCACGATCTTCGCGAGGAGCCCGAATCCGAAGATCATGGTGATGAGCGGCACCAGCGCGATGCGCGGCAGGGAGTTGAAGGCGATGATGTAGGGCTCGAAGATCCGCGCCAGCCGGTCGTTCCGCCCCAGCACGAGCCCCGCCACGAAGCCGGTGGAGATGCCCACCAGGAAGCCCCACACCGTGGATTGCACGGTGGAGAGCGCCATGGCCCAGATGGTGAGCCGCACCTCGGCCGAGGCCAGGTAGAGGAAGCGCCGGGCGATGGCCGACGGCCGGCTGATGAAGAAGGGGTCGATCCAGTAGAGGCCCGGCGTCTTCGAGATGGCCTTGATCCCGGTGAGATACTCCCAGGCGCCCAGGACCGCGACGAGGATGGCCAGTCGCCAGCACAGGACCTCCCAGCGGTCGCGCGTCATGCCGTCCTCTCGGCGAACTCCTCGCCCAGCGCGTGCCAGATCTCGCCGTACTCCCGCAGATACTCGTCGCTCTCGCGGAGCGTGATCACGTCGCGAGGACGCCGCAGCCGCACCTCGTAGATCAGCTTGATCTTCCCGGGACGCCGGGTCAGCACCACGACCCGATCGGCGAGCGTGATGGCCTCGGAGAGATCGTGGGTGACGAACACCACCGTCTGGTGCTTGGCCTCCCAGAGCCCGAGCAGCTCGGCGTGCAGGGTGAGCTTGGTGTGGGTGTCGAGCGCGCCGAAGGGCTCGTCCATCAGCAGGATCTCGGGGTCCACGATCAGCGACCGCATGAGCGCCACCCGCTGCCGCATGCCGCCCGAGAGTGTGGCCGGAAAGGCGTCCTCGAAGCCCTGGAGCCCGGCCAGGGTGATGGCCTCGCGGACGCGGCGCTCGCGCTCGGCCGCCGGGATGCCGTGGTACTCCAGCCCCAGCGCGATGTTGCGCTCCACGGTCCGCCAGGGAAAGACCGTGTCCTTCTGGAAGACGTAGCCCACCTGGGGGGCGGGGCGTCCCGCGACGGGCTGGCCGTCCACCAGGATCTGGCCGCCCGACGGCGCCACGAGAGCGCCGATCATGTTGAGGATGGTGGACTTGCCGCAGCCGGAGGGGCCGACGACGGCCACGAACTCCTTGTCGCGCACGTCGAAGGAGACCCGGTCCACCGCGGCGACCTCTCGTGCCCCCTGGGCGAAGGTCTTCGAGAGGTCACGGATGGCGATGCGCACGCGGGGCGCGGCCACGCCTACGACTTGTACTTGGCC
This sequence comes from Candidatus Rokuibacteriota bacterium, assembly GCA_016184305.1. Classification (GTDB taxonomy): domain Bacteria; phylum Methylomirabilota; class Methylomirabilia; order Rokubacteriales; family CSP1-6; genus UBA12499. Next base: position 29,613 of record JACPCX010000176.1, read on the forward strand.
TGCGCCTTCTTGACGAAGCTCATGTCCACCGCCCGGGCATAGGGGATCGGCTTGTCCAGCGCGGTGGGCACCCACACCTTGATCCCGCGCTCGTAGTCCTTCTCCTCGATGAGGAAGTCCCAGTCGAAGATGGTCTTGTAGTACCGGACCGACTCCAGGACGACCTCGCGCTTGAACGTGTCCATGTAGGGCTTGTGGAGGAGGTCCACGACCTCCTCGTCCTTCGCCTTCCGGATCCACTGCTGGGCCCGGTAGCAGGCGTTGACATAGGCCTGGACGAGGTCCGGGGACTTCTCGATGGTCTCCTTGAGGACGTATCCCACGGTGACGGGGATGGGGCCGCCGAAGACGCGGTTCCAGGACTTCTCGTCGGCGATGTCGTAGATGGCCCGGCCGAACCCTTCCTCGACGGCCGCCGACTGCCACTCGGTCACGGCCATGATGGCGTCGAACTTGCCAGCCTTGAGGCCGCCGAGGATGGTGGTGGAGGCGCCCCCGCCCACCCACTCGACGTGGTCGTTGACCGTCTTGCCGTCGGCGGCCTTGGTGTTCTTCAGCACGTAGACCCCGTAGACGTAGGTGCCGGAGCCGATGGCCGTGGCGGCGATGACGGCCTTGCGCCCCACGAGCTTCTGGTCCGCGAGGGCCTCGACGCTCTTCACGCCGCGGTCGAACAGCTCCTTGCGGACGACGATGTTGGCGTAGGAGCAGCGCGTGTCGGTCGCGAAGATCATGAGGGCATCCTTGCCCTTCTCGGTGATCTTGAGCGGGTGGTTCGAGTCGCCCAGCGCGAACATCACCTGTCCAGCCGCGAGTGCCTGCACCACCTTGGCGCCGCCGCCGGGCACGATGAAGTCCGGGGTCTTGACGCCCTCCTCCTCGAAGAGCTTCTTCTGGGCCGCGACGAGGTGCTGCCCGTAGACGAAGGTCGAGACGCTGTGGGAAGCGCTGATGGGCCGGAGGCCCTGGGCAAGGCCGACGGCCGGCAGCCCGCCGGCTGCGGAGGCCACGCCCGCGAGGGCGGCGGCTTCGAGGAACCGGCGGCGCGTGAGGGGCTGGGCGTGAGAGGCGCGTGTCATGGATTGTCTCCAAGTCTCCCGCCGGGGTCCCGGGGGTCGGGTGGTCACTGCAGTGCTGCGTCCGGGCTGAACTCTACACGCGGCCGGGGTCGCTGTCAACGGCCCGCCGCGTCGAACATATTGACAGAAAAGGTCTTTCGGGCTAACCTCCACTAATGACAGCGCCCGATGCAGTTCCCACTCCGGACGCCCAGAGGCCCTCATGATTCGCAGCATGACAGGATACGGCCGGGCGGAGGTGTCCGGGGCCCGGCTGGCGGTGTCGGTCGAGTGCAAGTCGGTCAACCATCGGCATCTCGACATCGCGCTCAAGCTCCCCCGTCTCCTTGCCCCCTTCGAGCCTGAGGCCCGCCGGCTGATCCAGGCCGCCGCGCAGCGCGGGCGGGTGGACGTGAGCGTGACGGCGACCCCGGCGGCCGGCACCGCGTCGAACCCGTTGACGCTCAACACGGAGCAGGCTCGGGAGTACATGACGGCGGCCAAGCATCTGGCGGATGACCTGAAGCTGCCGGGCGGGCCTCGGCTCGAGTGGCTGCTCGGCCAGCCGGGCGTGCTCGCCCGCGAAGAGCAGACGATCGCGTCGCCAGAGGAGGCCTCCGGGCTCCTGGAACAGGCGCTCTCCCAGGCGCTCGCCGACCTGGTCGCCCGGCGCGAGACCGAGGGCAAGGCGCTGTGCCAGGAGATGTTCGCGCTCCACGAGGCCCTCGCCGCCCAGGTCGCCCTCGTCGCCGCGCGGGCGCCCATGGCGGTCGAGCGCCGGAGCGCGCGCCTCCGCGAGCGCATGGACTCGCTCCTCGGGGAGGCGCAACTCGACGAGGCGCGCCTGGCCATGGAGGTGGCTGTCTGGGCCGAGCGCTCGGACATCAGCGAGGAGCTGGTGCGGCTGCGCGCGCACCTCGATCAGTTCAGCGCGCTGCTCGACGCGGGCGGGGCGGTGGGGCGGACGCTCGACTTCTTGATCCAGGAGATCAACCGGGAGGTGAACACGGTCGGATCCAAGGCCGACGATCTGCAGATCTCCCAGGCGGTGATCGCCGCCAAGTCCACCCTGGAGAAGCTCAGGGAGCAGGTGCAGAACCTCGAGTGATGGAGCTGATCAAGCGGCGCGGGACCCTCGTGGTCGTCTCGGCCCCATCGGGAGCGGGCAAGACCACCCTGTGCCACGAGGTGCGATCCATCGTGCCCGACCTGTTCTACTCGGTGTCGTACACGACGCGGGCCCCGCGCTCGGGAGAACGGACCGGCCGCGACTTCCACTTCGTCACGGAGCGGGAGTTCACGGCCATGCGGGAGCGCGACGAGTTCGCCGAGTGGGCGCAGGTCCACGGCCATCTGTACGCCACGCCAGCCCGGGCGCTGGAGGGCGCGCTGTCGCGGGGACTCGACGTGCTGCTGGACATCGATACCCACGGGGCCCGGCAGCTGTGCCAGCGGTTTCCGGCGGCGGTGTCCGTGTTCATCATGGCGCCGTCCCTGGCCGAGCTGGACGCGCGGCTGCGTGAGCGGAAGAGCGATGCGCCGGGCGAGATCGCCCGGCGCCTGGTGCGGGCACGCGAGGAGATCGCGGCCTGGCGCGAGTACCATTACCTGATCATCAACCGGGACGTGAAGGACGCCGTGGACCAGCTCGCCACGATCATCCAGGCCGAGCGTTGTCGCACGAGCCGACTCACGCTCAGATTCCCGGACGTGGAGGTACCCGAGTGATGCCGTTCCCATCCCTGGAGAAGTCCCTCAACAAGGTCTCGAACCGCTACCTGCTGGTCGTCCTGGCCGCCAAGCGCGCCCGCCAGCTGAACCGCGGCGCCGCGCCCCAGGTCGAAACCAAGCACAAGAAGCCCACCAGCATTGCGCTGGAGGAGGTCGCCGAGGGGAAGGTGGGCTACCGCCTGAAGGAAGAGGACGGGAGCAAGGCCTGACGCCGACGCGTCGAAGGCTCGCGGAGGCCCCCGAGTGATCACAGGACCCGATGAGCGCTTGCGCGAAGAGGCCCGACCGCCAGACCGACGTGAGCGACGTTCAAGCGACCAAGAAGTCAGTCACATTCAAGCGACCAAGACGTGAGTCACATTCACGCGACCAAGACATGCTCGCCGGTTCGGAGCTGATCCTCGGCGTGACGGGCAGCATCGCCGCCTACAAGGCGGCGTACCTGCTCCGGGAGCTCAGGCGCGCCGGCGCCCTGGTCACGGTGGTCACCACCGCCCACGCCGAGCGGTTCGTGGGCGCCCTCACGTGGCGGACCCTGTCCGGCCGGCCGGTGCTCTCCGATCTGTTCGATCCCCGGAGCGAGGAGGCGGTGGAGCATGTGGCGCTGGCCGAGCGCGCGCATGCCGTCATCGTGGCGCCGGCCACCGCCAACATCCTGGCCAAGGCCGCTCACGGGCTGGCCGACGATTTCCTCTCGACGCTGCTCCTGGCGGCGCGCGGCCCCGTGCTCATGGTCCCCGCCATGGACGGCGGCATGTGGTCCCACCCCGCCACCTCGGCCAACGTGGCCACGCTGCGTGCCCGTGGCGTCACCGTGCTGGACCCGGACTCGGGTGAGCTCGCCTCCGGGCTCGCGGGCAAGGGACGCTTGCCCGAGGTGGACAGCATCCTCGAGGCTGTCGAGCGCCTCCTGACCCCGGTACGCGATCTGGCCGGCGAGCGCATCCTCGTCACCGCCGGGCCCACGCGTGAGCCCATCGATCCGGTGCGCTACCTCTCGAACCGCTCGTCGGGGAAGATGGGCCATGCCCTCGCGACGGCGGCCCTCCGCCGCGGGGCCGAGGTCGTCCTGATCTCCGGGCCCACGTCCCTCACGCCGCCATCCGGCGCGGTGTACGTGCCGGTGCAGACGGCGGAAGAGATGCGCGAGGCCGCGCTCCAGCACATCGAGTCGGCCACGATCGTGATCAAGGCGGCCGCCGTGGCCGACTACCGTGTGAGGGATCCGCACGCCCGCAAGATCAAGTCCTCGAAGGCGGAAGGGCTCACGCTCGAGCTGCTGCCCACCCCCGATATCCTCAAGGAGCTGGCAGCCCGACGGGGCCGCGCCTTCATCGTGGGATTCGCCGCCGAGACCCACGACGTGCGTGCCTCCGGAACGGAGAAGCTCCGCTCGAAGGGGATCGACCTGCTCGTGGCGAACGACGTGAGCCGGCAGGGCATCGGCTTCGAGTCGGACGACAACGAGGTGCTGCTGCTGGACCGATGGGGCGGCGCGATCGAGCTGCCTCGCATGCGCAAGCTCGCGGTGGCCGGCGCCATCCTCGACCGCGCTCTGGCACTTCGCGCCGCGGCGGCCGCCTCACCCGACCACGCCGCTCCTCACCCCCGACCGCTCCCCTGACGGGAGCGGGAGAGAGCACGATCATGGATGAGCGGGAGATCCTCGCCGGCGTGCTGCGCGACCTCGCCCAGACGCTCCGGCATCACCAGGACCTCGGCGTGACGGAGATCTCCCTCGCCCAGGCCCCCGTCGTCGATCCGCGAGAGGCGCTGCGGACCCAGGAGGCGGCGCTCCAGGGCTGCCCGCGCTGCAAGCTCTCCACGAGCCGGACCACCGTCGTCTTCGGCTCGGGCAACCCGCGGGCCCGGCTGCTCGTGGTCGGAGAGGGGCCCGGCGAGGAGGAGGACCGGCAGGGCAAGCCGTTCGTGGGACGCGCGGGGCAGCTCCTGACCAAGATGCTCGCGGCGGTGGGATTCGATCGCGAGCGCGACTGCTACATCGCCAACGTGGTCAAATGCCGCCCGGAGCGTAACCGGAACCCGGAGCCGGACGAGGTGGCGGCGTGCACCCCATTCCTGATGGCCCAGGTGGACACCCTCCAGCCGGCGGTGATCCTGGCCCTCGGTAACTTCGCGGCGCAGACGCTCCTCGCCACGAGGGAAGGGATCACGAAGCTCCGCGGCCGCACCTACGAGTACCGGTCGAGCGTGCTGGTGCCCACCTTCCATCCAGCCTTCCTCCTGAGAAATCCCGGCCAGGAGTTCAAGCGCATGGCGTGGGACGATCTCAAGCTGGCCCGCCGGGAATACGACCGCTTCACGTGATCGCGGACGTCGTCTTCGATCTCCCCCTCCGGCATCCCCTCTCCTACCGCGTGCCCGATGGGCTGGCGCTCGTGCCCGGGCAGCGTGTGAGGGCGCCGCTCGGCGGGCGGACCCGCGTGGGGATCGTGGTGGGTGTCCGTCAGGACGCGGCCGACGGCCTCAAACCTCTCGACTCAGCGGTCGAGCCGGTCCCCGTCCTGTCCGCCGCCATGATCGAGATCGGCCGGTGGGCGGCCGAGGAGAGCCTCTCCTCGCTGGGCGGGACGCTCGCGGCTATGCTGCCACCCTTGCCCCGAGGCGACACTCGCGAAAGCCTGGCGCCGCCGCCTGAGCCCTCCCGGGCGGCCGGGACGCCGTCCGAGCTCTGGGTGGACACCCGCCGCGAGGCGAGACTGGCCGAGCGCCTCGGGAGCGAGAAGGGCACGAGCCTCGTCATCGCTCCGGACATCGAGGCGGCCGCGCGCTGGGCCGAGCGGCTCGACGCCGCCAGGCTGGACAGCGGGGCGCCCGAGGTGGCGCGGCGGGCGGCCTGGTTCGGCGCCTCGCGCGGCCGCGCCCGCATCGTCGTGGGCACGCGCTCGGCGCTCCTCGTCCCGCTGCCGCCGCCGGCGACACTCGTGCTCCTGGACGAGCACGATCCCGCCCACAAGCCCCCCGGAGCGCCGCGCATGCACTCCCGCGAGATGCTCGTGGAGCGGGCCCGCCGCGAGGGCAGCCGGCTCGTCATGCTCTCGCCAACGCCGTCGGTCGAGACCTGGTGGCGCGCCGACAACCGCCACGTCCACCGGCAGGACGCCGCGCCTGTCCCGTGGCCCGAGGTCGTCACCGCCGACACGCGCGGCATCCTGAGGAATCACCCGCTGACGCTCCCGCTGACTCGCGCCATCGAGGAGATGGCGCGCCGCGACCGTCCCACGGCGCTCGTGGTCACGCGGGAGGCCGCCGCGCTGGGGTGCGACGAGTGCGGCGCGGCGTTCAGGTGTCCGGACTGCGGGGTGGCGCTGGCCCTGTCCCGGAGCGAGCGGCGCCTCAGTTGCCGCCTCTGCTCGCGCACCGATCCCCTGCCCACCGTCTGTCCCGACTGCGGAGGACACCGCCTGTCCCCCTTCGGCTGGGGCGCCGAACGCGTCGAGTCCTCGCTGCGCAAGCGGTTCCCGCGGCTGTCGATCTCCCGCGCCCCGGACGCCCGGCTCGATCCGCATGTCCAGGTCCTCATCGGCACCGCGGGGCTGCTTCGCGGGGCTCCGCCGGGACGCTTCGGCTGCGTCGGATTCGTGGCGCTCGACGCGCTCCTGCGCGTGCCGGACTTCCGCGCTGGCGAGCGGGCCTTCGTTGCCCTGTGGGCTGCGGCCGAGGCGGTGGGACCCGGCGGCCGCGTCATCGTGCAGACCCTGCACCCCGAGCACTACGCCATCCGCGCCATCAGGGAGCAGTCCCGCGCGACGTTCTATGCGAGCGAGCTCACGTTCCGGGCCGAGCTGGGTTACCCGCCCTTTTGCCGTCTCTGCCTGCTCTCCATCCGGGGGCGGGACGAAGCGGGCGCGCGCGCGCTCGTGACCGAGTCCGAGGGCATCCTCCGCGGCATCCCCGGTCTCACCGTCTATTCGGCGGCAGCCCGCGGGGCCGCGGGCGCCCGCCGCCCGCTCTGGCGCTTCGCCATCAAGGGACCGGCCGAGCTCCCCCGGCTCGTCGCCGAGCCGCTCCGGCGGCTGCTCGAGCGGCGACGCCGCGCGAGCGGTGTGGTAGAAATAGAGATGGATCCGCTCTCGCTCGCGTGAGGGCGGAGCGAGCGAGAGAGGAGAGCCCCCGCGCGTGGCGATATTGTCGGTGAGGCGCTATGGCGACCCCATCCTCAGGCAGAAGGCCACACCGGTCGCGTCCCTGACGCCCGCCATCACGACGATCCTCGAGGACATGGTGGAGACCATGTTCCAGCAGGTCGGGATCGGTTTGGCGGCGCCGCAGGTGGGCATCCCGCTCCGCCTGATCGTCATGGACGATGGCAAGCGGGGCGCCCGGGCGCTGGTGAACCCGGTCATCATCGAACGGCGCGGGGCGGTGCGCGCGGAAGAGGGGTGCCTGTCCCTGCCGGGGATCTTCGCCGAGGTGGAGCGGAGCGAATCGGTGCGGGTCGAAGCGCTGGACGGCGACGGCGCGCCCGTCTCCTTCGAGGCCCGCGACCTGCACGCTCGCGTGATTCAGCACGAGGTGGACCACCTGGACGGAATCCTCTTCATCGACCATCTGCCTCCCGTCACGCGGGACCGGATCAAGAAGCGGATCCAGAAGGACGGGCTGCCCGAGGCGGCCCCCCACCACGCCTTCGCGCTCTAGCCGGTTGCTGAAAAACTCGCAGGCTGCTCAATAATGTCCGCTAGGCCGCGCGTGCGCGTTCTCTTCTACGGGACGCCCGACTTCGCCCTGCCCACGCTCGAGGCCCTCCTCGCGGGGCACGAGGTGGTGGGCGTGGTCACCCAGCCCGACCGGCCCGCGGGTCGCGGACAGCGGTTGCAGCCCTCGCCTGTGAAGCGGCGGGCGGAGGCAGCCGGAGTGCCCGTGCTGCAGCCGGCGAGGCTTCGCGATCCCGGATGGCCCGAGCGCCTGGCAGCCCTCGGGGCCGAGGTCGCGGTGGTGGTGGCCTTCGGCCAGATCCTCCCCAGGCCCGTGCTCGACGTCCCCCGGCGCGGCTCGATCAACGTGCACGCCTCGCTCCTGCCGCGTTACCGGGGTGCCGCGCCCATCGCGTGGGCTATCATCCGCGGGGAGACCGAGACGGGTATCACCACCTTCCAGATGGACCCGGGCATGGACACGGGTCAGATCCTCCTCCAGGCGCGCACCCCGATCGCGAGTGAGGAAACAGCCGGCGAGCTGGCGGCGCGGCTGTCTCGTCTGGGTGCGACGGTCCTCCTGGGAACCCTCGAGCGCCTCGGCTGGCTCACCCCGACCCCTCAGGATCACGCGGCGGCCACGCTCGCGCCTCGACTCAAGAAGGAGGACGGCTGGCTCCGGCTGGACGAGCCTGCACGGAACCTCGTCAACCGGATCCGCGGCTGCAACCCGTGGCCCGGCGGGGCAGTGATGGCCCCGGGGGGCCGCCTCCTCATCTGGCGCGCGATCGTCGTGCCGGACCCGGCCGCGACCGAGCCCGGCACGCTCATGTCCGCCGGCCCCGGGACCATCGCCGTCGCCACCGGCACTGGCCTCCTGCTCCCGATCGAAGTGCAGCCCGAGAACCGCAGGGCCATGCCGTGGGACGATTTCCTCCGCGGCGCCCGTCTCGCCCCCGGCGCCCGCTTCAGCGACATCGGTCCATGAACGCCGCCCCGATGAGCGCCGCAGGCGCGAAGAGGCCGAACCGCAACCCGGGATCCTCCACATTCAAGCGACCCGAACAGAGCGCCGCAGGCGCGAAGAGGCCGAACCGCAACCCGAAATCATCCACATTCAGGCGACCTGAATGACCCCCATTCTCCGGGCTGGCCCGGTGTCCCAGGCGCGCTTCGAGGCGCTGGGGATCCTGGTCCGGGTGGAGGCGGACCGGGCCTTCGCCGACATCGCGCTCGAGACCGCCCTCGAGAAGGCTGCGCTCGAGCCGAGGGATGCCGCGCTGTGCACCGAGATCGTCTACGGTGCCCTGCGCTGGCAGCGGCACCTGGACTGGCGCCTCGGGCCTCACCTGCACCGCCCCTTGACCAAGCTCGATCCGTGGGTGCGCGCCCTCCTGCGCCTGACCGCATACCAGATCCTCTTCCTCGACCGCGTCCCGCGCTGGGCGGCCGTGGACGAGGCGGTGAGCCTCGCCAAGCTCAAGGCGCGCAACCCGGGGCCGGCCGAATTCGTCAACGCCGTGCTCCGCTCGCTCACGCGGACGCCGGCGCCGCCGCCAGCCCCGGACTCGCCCGTGGCCGCCGTCGGGGTCCGCTGGTCCTTCCCCGACTGGCTGGTCGCGCGCTGGTTCGCCCGCTACGGCCGCCCGGAAGCGGAAGCCCTGATGGCAGCCCTCTGCGAGCGCCCGCCGCTCACCGTGCGCGCCAATACACTGCGCTGCTCCCGCGACATCGTGGCCGCGCGGCTGCGCGAGGAGGAGATGGCGGAGGCGCGGCCCACGGCGCTCGCCCCCGAGGGGCTCGTCGTCGAGCGCGGCATCCCGGGGGGCTGGAAGGCCTTCGCCGACGGGGCCTGCACCGTGCAGGACGAGGCCTCCATGCTCGTCGCCCGCCTCCTGGCCCCCCGGCCCGGCGAGGTCGTGGCCGACACCTGCGCGGCCCCCGGGACCAAGGCCACCCACCTGGCCCAGCTCATGGAGAACCGCGGCACGATCATCGCCATCGACCCCCAGGCAGCCAGGCTCCGACTCGTGGCCAAGGCGGCGGCCCGGCTCGGTGTGACCATCATCGAATGTCACACCGGCCCGGTGGAGACATTCGCCAGGCACTGGAAGGAGCGCTGCGACCGCGTGCTCGTTGACGCGCCCTGCTCCAACCTGGGCGTCCTCCGCCGGAATCCCGAGGTCAAGTGGCGCCGCACGGAGGAGGACCTGCGGCGCCTCCAGCAGAAACAGCGCGCGATCCTCGCCGCGGCCGCGTTGCTCGTCAGGCCGGGCGGGCGACTCGTCTATGCCACGTGCTCGCTCGAGCCCGACGAGAACGAGGACGTGGTGTTGCCGTTCCTCGAGTCACACCGAGACTGGCGCGTGGATCCGCCCGCGGAGTTCCCCGTGGCCCCCGATGCTGCGGGCATTGTCCGGCTCCTCCCGCATGTCCACGGCACCGACGGCTTCAGCGCCATCCGCCTGCGCCGCCGGCCTGCCCCGTAGCCCCCGCCCGCCCGGGATCGTGGGGAGTTTGCGGGCATACCGGCGGGTCGAGTATGGTGGTGGCATGATCAAGATCGCGCCCAGCATCCTCTCGGCCGACTTCGCCGCGCTGGGCGAGGCCATCGCGCGCGTCGAGGCCGGGGGGGCCGATCTGCTCCACGTGGACGTGATGGACGGCCACTTCGTTCCCAACCTCACGATCGGCCCACCCGTCATCGAGTCTATCCGCAAGCGGACCCGGCTCCCGCTGGACGTCCACCTCATGATCGAGGAACCCGAGCGGTGGGTGGAGACCTATGTGAGGGCTGGCGCGGATCTCCTGACCGTCCATGCCGAAGCATGTCCCCATCTGCAGCGCTGCCTGTCCCAGATCCGGGAGGCGGGAGCCCGGGCGGGGATGGCCCTCAATCCCGGGACGCCGCCAGGGGTCCTGGACTATCTCCTCGACGATGTGGACCTCATCCTGGTCATGTCGGTCAACCCCGGGTTCGCAGGCCAATCCTTCATCCCGTCGGCATACGCAAAGGTCAGACAATTAAGGACTTTGATCGGCCGACGGGCCACCGAGCTGTCTGTGGATGGGGGGATCAAGCGGGAGCATGCCGCTCCCCTGGCTCAGGCGGGAGCGACCGTGCTAGTGGCGGGTTCGGCCATCTTCGGCTCGGCAGAGCCGGGCGAGGCCGTCCGGGAGATGAGGAGTGCCTCGGAAGTAGTGAAATTGGCTTGACTTTCCCTTTCTCCGCACTTACCCTCTGACTTTCCACGACTAAATTTCCGGAGCGGCAATGTTCGATAGCCTCACCACTCGTCTGACCGGGATATTCGATCGGCTCCGCGGATTCGGCCGGCTGACGGAGGAGAATATCCAGGAGGCCCTCCGCGAAGTGCGGGTGGCCCTCCTCGAGGCCGACGTCAATTTCAAGGTCGTCAAGGCGTTCGTCGAGCGCGTCAGGGAAAAGGCCCAAGGGCAGGACGTTCTCAAGTCGCTGACCCCGGGCCAGCAGGTGGTCAAGGTGGTGCGCGATGAGTTGGTGGAGCTGCTGGGTGGCTCTGGCCATCGGCTCGCCATGGCCCCCCACCCGCCCACGGTGATCATGCTCGTGGGCCTGCAGGGATCGGGCAAGACGACGAGCGCGGCCAAGCTCGGCCGTCACTTCCAGAAGCAGGGGTTGCACCCGATCCTGGCCTCGGCGGACATCTACCGCCCCGCGGCCGTCGACCAGCTCAAGACGCTGGGGGCCCAGCTCGGCATCCCCGTGCTCGGGGACGCGGCGCAGAAGCCCGTGGCCATCTGCCGCCAGGCGCGGGACGAGGCTGCACAGCGGGGGCTGTCGCCGCTGATCCTGGACACGGCGGGCCGCCTCCACATCGACGAGGGGATGCTGGAGGAGCTGCGGGCGATCAAGCGGGAGGTCGGTCCGCATCACGTCCTCCTGGTGGTGGACGCCATGACGGGCCAGGACGCCGTCACCGTGGCGGACCGGTTCAATCAGGCCGTCGGCGTGGACGCCATCGTGCTCACGAAGATGGACGGCGACGCGCGCGGCGGGGCGGCCCTGTCGGTGCGCGAGGTGACGGGACGCCCCATCGCCTTCGTGGGCGTGGGCGAGAAGACCGAGGCCCTCGAGCCGTTTCACCCGGATCGGCTGGCGCAGCGCATCCTCGGCATGGGCGATGTGCTCTCGCTCGTGGAGCGAGCCCAGGCCGCGGTGGACCAGACCCAGGCCGAGAACCTGGCGCGGAAGATCCGCGAGGAGAGCTTCACCCTCGAGGACTTCGCCCAGCAGCTCAAGCAACTGCGCTCCATGGGGCCGCTGGACCAGCTCATGGACATGGTGCCGTTCTTCAAGGGCGGCAAGGGCATGCCCCGGGAGCTCCAGGGCGAGGAGCACGAGCTCCAGCGGTTCGAGGCGATCATCGCCTCCATGACGCCGAGGGAGCGGACCACGCCGGCGATCATCAACGGCGGCCGGCGCGCCCGCATCGCCAGGGGCAGCGGCACGTCAGTGTCGGACGTGAACCGGCTGCTCAAGCAGCACGCGCAGCTCAAGAAGATGATGAAGGGGCTCAAGCAGATGGAAGGGCGGATGGGCAAGCTCAAGGGCGCGCTCCCGTTCCTCCCGCGATGACCACATCGAGAGCGAGGTGATCCAGTGGCAGTCCACATTCGACTGAGACGTACGGGGACGACGAAGAAGCCGGCGTATCGCGTGGTGGTGGCCGACTCCCGGGCGGCACGGGACGGGCGGTTCATCGAGGTGATCGGGCACTACAACCCGCTCACCAACCCGCCGACCCTCAAGATCGAGACGGAGAAGGCCTCGGCGTGGATCAAGAAGGGCGCGCAGCCGTCCAACACCGTGAAGAACCTCCTCGTCCGGGCCGGCGTGAAGAACGGGTAGACGGCAGGGCGAGCTGAGCCGCGCCCCGCGGCGAGGCGAGCGGACATGGGAATCCCCCGAGCGGAGCGAGGCGGGCGAGCTGAGCCGCGCCCCGCGGCGAGGCGAGCGGATATGGGAATCCCCCGAGCGGAGCGAGGCGGGCGAGCGTGAGCGAGCCAGGCGCGGCTCCGCCGCTGGTGGCGGTCGGGGAGATTCTGCGGCCCCACGGGATCAAGGGCGATGTGAGGGTCCGGCCGCTGACGGATCACCCGCAGGAGCGCTTCGACAGGCTTCGCGAGTGCTTCCTCTGGGATCCCGCGACCGATCGGCGCGAGCGGTGCCGGATCGCCTCGCATCGCTTCGACGGGGACGGCGTGCTGGTGCGCCTGGAGGGGGTGGAGTCGCCCGAAGCGGCTCGCTCACTCAGCGGGCGGCTCATGGCCGTCCCGAGGGCCGAGGCCCTGCCGCCGGCGCCGGGGCGGTTCTACCCCTGGCAGCTCGAAGGCGCCGCCGTGGAGACGCCGCAGGGACGACAGCTGGGGACGTTCCTCCGGGTGGAGGGCTCGTCGGGGCAGCCGCTGTGGGTGATCGGCGACGGCGAGCGGGAGTGGCTGCTGCCGGCGGTGCCGGAGCTCGTGATCGAGGTGGACGTGGCGGGGCGCCGCATTGTGGCGGATCCGCCGGAGGGGCTGGTGGAGCTGTGAGGATCGACATCGTCACGCTGTTCCCGGGGATGCTCGAAGGCGCCCTCGGCGAGTCGATCATGGGCCGCGCGCGGGCGCGGGGGCTCGTGGACGTCAGGGTCCGCAACCTGCGGGCGCACGCGCAGGGCACGCATCACGTGACGGACGATGCCCCCTTTGGCGGGGGCGGCGGCATGATCCTGAAACCCGAGCCGCTTGCGGCCTGCATCGGGACGCTCCGGGCACCCGGCTCGTGGGTGATCCTGCTGGACCCGGCGGGACGGCGCTTCACGCAGGAGATCGCGCGGGAGCTGGCGCGGCGTCCCCACCTGGTGCTGGTGTGCGGGCGGTACGAGGGCGTGGACGAGCGGGTGCGGGTGCACGTGGTGGACGAGGATCTGTCCATCGGAGACTACGTGCTCTCGGGCGGCGAGCCGGCGGCCCTCGTGGTGACGGACGCGGTGGTGCGGCTCTGTCCGGGCGTGCTCGGCCAGGAGTCGGCGCCGGAGCGGGACTCGTTCTCGCGCGGCCTGCTCGAGCACCCGCAGTACACGCGGCCGGAGCGGTTCGGTGACTGGGCGGTGCCGCCCGTGCTCCTCTCGGGCGACCACGGGCGGATCGACGCGTGGCGACGGGTCATGTCGGTGTGGCAGACGTGGCAGCGCAGGCGGGACCTCCTGGAGACCGCCGATCTCTCACCGGAAGAGCAGAAGTGGGTGGATGGTTTCAGCCAGGGCCGAACGCCCTCGGACTACATCACGTAAGGAGTAGAGAGGGACATGGAAGCGATTCGACTCATCGACGCGGCACAGCTGAAGAAGGACCGCGGGGGGTTCGCGCCCGGTGACACGGTGAAGGTGGCCGTGAAGGTGGTGGAAGGGGAGAAGGAGCGGCTGCAGGCCTTCGAGGGCGTGGTCATCCGGAAGCGGGGCGGCGGCGCCAGCGCCTCGTTCACCGTGCGGCGGATCTCGTACGGCGTGGGCGTGGAGCGCACCTTCCCGCTGCACTCGCCTCGGATCGACAAGATCCAGGTCATGAAGCGCGCGGTGGTCCGCCGCGCCAAGCTCTACTACCTCCGCCAGCTGGCCGGCAAGGCCGCCCGGCTCAAGGAGAAGCGCTTCGTCCACGTGCCGGCCTCGGGCGCCTCGGGGGAGACGCCCTCGAGCTGAGGGCGGACCCACGGCCGCGCCGTATCGGTTCGAGCGAGAGGCCTGGCGCCGAGGCCTGACCCGGGTCGCGGGGGTGGACGAGGCCGGGCGAGGCCCGCTGGCGGGACCGGTGGTGGCCGCCGCGGTGATCCTGGCGCCGGGGAGTCCCATCGAGGGGCTGGACGACTCGAAGCGAGTGGCGCCCGCCGAACGGGAGCGGCTCTTCGACCTGATCCGGGAGCGGGCCGTGGCGGTCGGCGTGGGGACGGCGGATGTGGCGACCATCGACCGCGTCAACATCCTCGAGGCCACGCGGCTCGCCATGGGCGAGGCGCTCGCGGGGCTCGGCGTGACGCCCGAGCTGGTCCTGACCGACCACGTCGCGCTGCGGGGCCTCGGGTGCCCGCAGCGGAATCTGGTGCGGGGCGATCAGCGGTCGGCGACCGTGGCGGCGGCCTCGATCATCGCCAAGGTGACGCGCGACCGGATCATGGAGGCGCTGGACCGTGAGTTTCCCGCGTACGGCTTCGGCCGGCACAGGGGCTACCCGACTCCCGCTCATCAGCGGGCGATCCTGGAGCACGGGCCCTGTCCCGTGCACCGCATGAGCTTTCGCGGGGTGGGGCGACAGGGCAAGCTGTTCGGGGAACCGACGTGATGGTCGATCGCGTGTCGATCAAGGAGTGACGCGTGCCTACTGACACTCGCAGGGCCACAGGGATCAGGGGGGAGGAGGAAGCGGCGCGCTTCCTGGCGCGCTGCGGCTACGCCATCCTGGACAAGAACGTCCGGACGAGGGCCGGCGAGATCGACCTCGTCGCCAAGGAGGGCAAGACCCTCGTCTTCGTCGAGGTCAAGACGCGCAGGGACCTCGCGGGCGATCCGCCCCAGGCGGCCGTGAACACGCGCAAGCAGAACCGGCTGGGGAAGCTGGCGCACGGCTACCTGAAGCTCCGCCGGTTGCGGGAGATGCCGTGCCGCTTCGACGTCGTGGCGGTGATCGTGAACGAGGAGGGCGGCGTCAAGGCGATCCGCCACATCCCCAATGCCTTTTCCGTCGCCGCCTGGTAGGCTCGCGCCGATCGACCGGCAGGCCGAGCGCATGGGAGAACACGGATGACGAACGACTTCCGTTTCCAGGGCTGCATGCCCGCCAACCTGCTGCCCTTCCGCGCCGACCTCGAGATCGACGAGGCCGCCTACCGCAAGCACCTGCGCTGGCTCGCCGACGCTCGCGGCGTCACCGCCATCGTCGCCAATGGTCACGCGGCCGAGGTCTCCTCCCTCTCGCGGGAAGAGCGGAGGCGGACACTGGCGCTCGCGCTCGACGAGGTGGCGGGCAAGGTCCCGATCATCGCGGGCGTCTATGCCGACGGCACGCAGGAGGCTCTCGAGCTCGCGCGGGACGCGCGGGCTGCGGGCGCCGCCGGCCTCCTGGTCTTCCCCCCGACCATCTTCATGTGGGGGGCCCAGGTGAAGCCCGACATGGTGCTCCGCCACTTCTCGGAGCTGGCCGACCGGGTGGATCTCCCCCTGATCGTCTTCGAGTACCCGCCCGCCTCCGGCATCGGCTACAGCCCCGAGACGCTCGGCGCCCTCTGCAAGATCCCCTCCGTGGTGGGCGTCAAGGACTGGTCCAACGACATCGTCGCCTACGAGAAGAATCTCCGCGCGCTGCGCGCCTCGGGGCGGCCCGTGGCCATGCTCTCGTCGTTCACGATGTCGCTCATGGCCACGTTCCTCGTGGGCGCCGACGGCTGCATCTCCGGCATGGGGAGCGTGGCGGCCGATCTGCAGGCCGAGCTCTTCGCCGCCGTCCAGGCAGGAGACCTGGCGGGGGCCCGCCGGGTGAACGAGCGGCTGGCTCCGCTGGTGGCGGTGTTCTACGCGCCGCCCTTCGTGGACATGCACAACCGAATGAAAGAAGCGCTCGCCATCCTGGGGCGCATCCCGGCCGCGCATGTGCGTCCCCCGCTCACGCCGGTCTCCGAGGAGGAGCGCCACCGCATCCGCCTCGCGCTACGGGAGGCGCGGCTCCTCACCTGATCACGCGAGCAGGGAGTCGACCTGGCCATGTCCGCCCACTGGCGCGCTTGAATCCCGACGCCTCGGACCATTAGAATCGCCAATATGAAGACTATTGCGGTCACCATCGACGAGAGTACCCTGCAGCGCCTCGACGAGCTGGCCGCGGCCTCCCCACGTCACCGCAGCCGCTCCGTCCTGGTGCGCGCCGCGGTCAGGGACTTCGTCGAGCGGGAGCGGCAGCGTGCCATCGAGGAGCGCGAGAGCGCCATCCTCCGCAGGCACAAGCTCCGCCTCGCGCGCCAGGCGAAGGCCTTGCTCGCCCAGCAAGCGCGCACGTGAGACGCGGGGAGATCTATCGCACTCGCGAACGGATCCCCGAGCGCGGCGGCAAGCCCGGCTTCTACGTGGTCGTCTCCCGAACGTTCATCGCCGACCACGAAGACGTGTCCACCGTCATCTGCGCGCCCATCTACAGCGAGATCCTGGGCCTGACCACGGAGGTCGTCCTCGGGCCGGGCGATGGACTCCCGCGGACCTGTGCCGTGCGCTGCGACTTCCTCACCTTGATGTTCAAGACCAAGCTGACCCAGTTCGTGGCCGACATCTCCCCCGCGAAGCTGAACGAACTGAATCGGGCGTTGGCGGCGGCGCTCGAGCTTCCGGCGGCGCGGTGACGCCCGCGGATCGAACCAAGCTCGCAAAGGAACGAGCATCACCAGAGCCGGGAAGGCGGTAGCGCAGGATGCCGGCGAGATCGGGCAGGACCAAGCGGAAGTCCAAGACGCCCAAGCCGAATGGCGGTGGCCACGCGGACCTGATCCGCCAGCTCTGGGAAGCCGCCGTCCATCTCCGCGGCTCCATCGAGCCCGCCGACTACAAGCGGTATGTCCTGCCCATCATCTTCCTGCGCTTCCTCTCCCTCCGGTACGAGCGCCGCCGCCACGAGCTGGAGCGGATGACCCGGGAGCCGCGCTCCGGGTACTACACGAAGAATGCAAAGCAGGCCGCCGCCATCCTGGAAGACCCGGACGAGTACCGGTCGGTGGGCGCCTTCATCGTGCCCAAGGCGGCCCGCTGGGAGGAAATCGTCAAGCACGCCCAGGCCGACGACATCAAGGTGCGGCTGGACCACGCCCTCGAGGCGCTCGAGAAGGCCTACCCTGACAAGCTCCGGGGCCTCCTGCCGCGGACCTACGCCGGCTCCAACCTGGAGCGCGAGGGCGTCACCGGGCTCATCAACCTCTTCGCCAAGGACGTGTTCAAGGAAGACCATGGCGGCGAGGACCTCATCGGCAGGGTTTACGAGTACTTCATCGGCGAGTTCGCCTCCTCCGAGGGCAAGCGGGGCGGCGAGTACTTCACCCCGGTGAGCATCGTCCGCACCCTGGTGGCCATGCTGGCGCCCGAGGAGGGCATCGTCCTCGATCCCTGCTGCGGCTCGGGCGGCATGTTCGTCCAGTCTGACCTCTTCACCCGGCACAGCCATCGCCTCTCCTTCGTGGGCCAGGAGTCCAAGGACTTCACCTACCGGCTCTGCCGGATGAACCTCTTCATCCACGGGCTGGACGGCAATATCCAGCTTGGCAACTCCTTCATCGACGACAGGCACGCGACGGTCAAGGCCGACTACGTGCTGGCCAATCCGCCCTTCAACGACGGCTCCAAGAGCGAGAACGGCTGGGGCGCCGACCGCCTCCCCGACACGGACCTCCGCCTCGTCGTGAGTGGGCAGCGGATGCCGCTCTCCCCACGCAACGCCAACACCATGTGGATCCTCCACTTCCTCCATCACCTCAGGGAAGGCGGCACGGCGGGCTTCGTGATGGCGACGGGGGAGCTGAGCAACGGCGAGACCGCCCGCCTCGAGGTGCGCAAGGCCCTGGTGGAGCAGGGACACGTGGACTGCATCGTCCAGCTCACCGGCCAGCTCTTCGCCAACACCCAGATCCCCTGCGCGCTCTGGTTCCTGGCGAAGAATCGGGACGGTCAGGGTGGCTTCCGCCCCCGCCAGGGCGAGATCCTTTTCATCGACGGCCGCAGGCTCGGCTCGCTCATCCCCGGCTCCCGCAAGCAGAAACAGCTCGCGGACGAGGAGATCCGGCGCATCGCCTCCGTCTACCGCGCCTACTGCGCCGAGGCCCGCCCTCCGGACGTCCCCGGCTTCTGCCGGGTGGCCCCCCTCGACGAGGTGCGCGGCCACACCTACGCCCTCGCCCCCGGCCGCTACGTGGGCGCCGAAGACGGCTCCGACGACGACGAGCCCCTCGAGGACAAGCTCCCGCGGCTGGTCAAGCAGCTCGAGGAGCAGTTCGCGCGGTCGGCGGAGCTGGAGCGTGCCATCCGGCGAAACCTCCAGGCCCTCATCTGCGACGGAGTGGAGCGCCAGGCTTGAGATCACGATCCCGTGACCTCAGAGCGAACTTCGAGGTCGCACACACTGCGGCGGGACGGTGATGGACGTGAGCCCATCCCCGCAGTTCTGGCAGGCGACAGCCGTGGAGGCTGAGTGGCCCACCTTCCCGGTCGAGGAGCTGCAGCGTCGAGGGTGGCTGTTCGTGGAGGATGGCAATCACGGGGAGTCCCGACCCCTGCCCCACGAGTTCGGCTCGGGCTCCACCGCGTTCATCCGAGCCGCCGACATTGACTACGGTCGCGTCCTCTTCGAGACGGCGGAGTGCATCAACGACACCGCCCTGGCCAGGATCCGCAAGGGGGTGGGGCGCGGCGGCGACGTCCTCTTCTCTCACAAGGGAACCGTCGGCAAGCTGGCGTTGGTCCCGCTCGATGCCCCCCCGTTCGTCTGTTCCCCGCAGACGACGTTCTGGCGGACTCTCGACCCGACTCGACTGGACCGTCAGTTCCTCTTCTCGTTCATGCGCTCGAAACCCTTCGCGGACCAGTGGTTCTCTCGCAAGGGCGAGACCGACATGGCCGACTACGTGAGCCTCACCGCCCAGCGAGGGTGTTCCGTCCCGGTCCCTCCGATCGAGCAGCAGCACGCCATCGGCCGCGTCCTCGGTGCGCTCGACGACAAGATCGAGCTGAATCGCCAGATGAACCGGACGTTGGAGGCGATGGCCCAGGCGATCTTCAGGTCCTGGTTCGTGGACTGTGATCCGGTCGCCGCCAAGACCGCCGGCCGCCAGCCCTTCGGCATGGACAGCGAGATTGCGGGCCTCTTCCCTGATCGCGTCCGTGACTCCCACATGGGCCCGCTCCCGGACGGTTGGATCCCAACGACCATCGCCGGGATCGCCGGCTACGTGAATGGCCGTAACTTCACGGCTGGCGCAACGGGGCGAGGACGGATGGTCATACGGATCGCCGAGTTGAACTCGGGTCCGGGTCCGTCAACGGTCTACACGGAAGCGGATGCACCACCCGCCCACATCGCCCAACCGGGTGACCTGCTCTTCGCATGGTCCGGGTCCCTGGGGATCTATCGTTGGTGGCGTGACGATGCATTGATTAACCAACACGTCTTCAAGGTGGTGTGCGAACGATTGCCTCAATGGTTCGTCCATTGGCACTTGAGGGAGGCGCTTCCGTTCTTCCAGAGCATTGCAGCCGAGAAGGCAACAACCATGGGGCACATCAAGCGGGAACACCTGGCCCAGTGGGATCTCGCCATCCCATCACGCGGCATGCTTCAGGCCGCCGACCGCATCCTGGGTCCCCGATACAACCGCATCTTCGAGAACGAAAGAGAGTCTCTGGTGCTGGCTGATCTCGGGGTGTTGCTCCTGGCTGGACTGCTCTCCGGTGAGATCCGGGTCCGGGAGGCGGAGAAGCTGGTGGTTCAGGCGGGTGCCTGAGATCAGCCGGTTCTGTCGAGGACGCCCCCAACCAGATCGCGCATGACCGCCACGACCGATGTCGGGTTGCACGGGCGCGGGCGGTAGCGTATAGATGGCGCCATGACACCAGGCGAGCGGGCCCGACTGATAGACCAGTACGCCGCGGGGCCCGCGCGCCTGCGCGCGGCGCTCGCCACGGTCCCCGCGGAGGCGATGACATGGCGTCCGGCGCTGGGCGAGTGGTCGGCCCACGAGGTCATCCTCCACTGCGCCGACAGCGAGACGACCTCCTGCGTGCGGCTGCGCTTCCTCCTCGCCGAGCCCGAGCCCGTGCTGGTCGGGTATGATCAGGAGCGCTGGGCCGTGGCGCTCGACTACCACCGCCTTCCCGTCGAGCCCGCGCTGGCCGCGGTCGAGGCCGTGCGCGCGAACACAATGCCGCTGCTCCGCCGGCTCCCCGAGGAGGCCTGGCAGCGCGCGGGGCGCCACACCGACTCGGGCGCCTATGGCATGCTGGACTGGCTGCGGATCTACGCCGAGCACCTCGAGGGCCATAGCCGGCAGATCGAACAGAACCTCGCGGCGTGGCGCTCGCGCGAGCTGGTGCCAGGACCCTTGCGCCAGACCTGACGCCTAAGGTATAAGGGTCCCACGTCTTCACCCTTCAACGAGGCCCGATGCCACAACGCGCAGGCCGCAGTCCCGAAGAAGACGCGCTCCTCGAGAAGGCCGCCCGGCTCCTGCCCGGCGGGGTGCTGGGCGGCTACTCCGTCCCGCGTGAACTGTCGTTCATCGTGCGGGAGGGGCGGGGCCCGCGCCTCTACGACGTCTCCGGACGGGAGTACGTCGACTACATCCTGGGCTCGGGCCCCCTCGTGCTCGGCCACGCGCATCCCGCCGTCATGGCCGCGGTGGAGCGGCAGCTCAGCCGGGGCACGACCTACTTCCAGCTCAGCGAGCCCACGCTCGAGCTCGCCGAGGAGATCTGCCGCGCCGTGCCCTGCGCCGAGCAGGTCCGCTTCACCTCCTCGGGCAGCGAGGCCACGTTCTTCGCCCTCCGCATCGCCCGCGCCTTCATGAAGAAGGACAAGATCCTGAAGTTCGAGGGCGGCTTCCACGGCACTCACGACTACTCGCTGATGAGCGTCGGCCCACGGTCGCCCAAGGCCTTCCCCGCCCCGACGCCCGACTCGGCCGGCATTCCCCACGCCATCCAGGACAACGTCCTCGTCGCCCCGTTCAACGATCTCGCCGAGACGGAGGCGATCCTCGCCGCCCACCACCAGGATCTGGCCGCGGTGATCATGGAGCCCTTCCAGCGGCTCATCGCGCCGCAGCGGGAGTTCCTCCGCGGCGTGCGCGAGATCACGCGCCGTCACGGCATCCCCCTCATCTTCGACGAGATCGTCACGGGCTTCCGTTTCGCCTACGGCGGGGCTCAGGAGTACTACGGCGTGGTCCCCGATCTGGTCGCTCTCGGCAAGATCGTCGGCGGCGGCTTCGCCCTGGCCGCCGTCGCCGGCCGCCGGGACATCATGCGCCACCTGGCGCCGGACCTCGACGGAACGCCCGAGTTCGTCGCCCAGGCCGGCACGCTGAACGGCAATCCCGTGGCGGCGGCGGCGGGGCTCGCCACGCTCACGGAGCTGCGGAAGCCCGGGACCTACGCGCGGCTCTTCGCCACGGGGGCCCGGGTCAAGGCCGCGCTGGAAGAGGCCGCCCGCGCGGTGGGGGTCCCCGCCCAGGTGGCCGGCGAGGCGCCGGTGTTCGAGATCTACTTCACCGACCGGCCCATCACCGACTATCGGGCGACGCTCACGGCCGACCGGCAGCGCCACGCGGTCTTCACCCGCGCGCTGCTCGAGTGGGGTATCGTCAAGGCGAGCCAGAAGTTTTACGTCTCCCTCGCCCACGGCGAGGAGGATGTCCGGCAGACCACGGCAGCATTCGCCGCGGCGCTGCACGCCGTGGCCGAACAACGACCCGCCAACAGGAGGACGCCCTCATGAGCGAGCGCTGGATGGATGAACCTTGGGCCGAGTCCGAGGAGGTCTGGTATAGCGGCAAGGTCACGCGGCGAACGTTGCTCGGCCTCGGCGCCACCGCGGCGGGCGCCCTCGGCGCGACCATGCTCGTGCCGGCGCCCTGGCGGCACGCCTTCGGCCAGGCCAAGGCCTACAGGGTCGGGACGCTCCAGCCGCTCTCGGGAGCAGCGGCGGCCGGGGGCAAGACGGCGCTGGTCGGGGTGGAGATGGCGGTGGACCGCGCCAACAAGTCTGGCGGGATCGGCGGCCGACCTGTCGAGCTGATCGTCGCCGACTACGAGTCCAAGCCCGACGTCGGCCGGCGCAAGGCCGAGAAGCTCGCCCTCGAGGACAAGATCGACGCCCACGTGGGCGGCTACCTGTCCAACGTGTGCCTGGCCTGCATGCCGGTGTGGGAGGAGCACAAGATCGTCAACATGATCACGGTGTGCCTCGACACGACCATCACGACCACCAAGTGCAGCCGCTACACCTTCCGGCCCTTCGACTACGCCCCCGCCCAGGCGGTGGCCTTCGCGCCGTACCTGGTGGGGAAGATGGGCAAGAAGTGGCACATCGTCTACGCCGACTACGCCTGGGGGCAGTCCACCCGTGACGCCTTCGCCGCGGAGATCAAGAAGAACGGCGGCGAGATGGTCGGCAGCACGGGCATCCCCCTCGGCACGGCCGACATGACGCCCTTCCTGTCGAAGATCAGCGGCGGCTTCGACGGGCTCTTCGGCATCTTCTTCGGCGGCCAGGGCATCTCGTTCGTGACCCAGACCTTCGACCTCGGCATGTCGAAGAAGTACAAGATCGCCGGCGACGGGGCCATGACGCCCTCGGTGAGCCTCCCTGCCATCGGCACCAAGGGCGACGGCTTCACCGGCATCGACCGGTACATTCCGGTGCTGGAGGGGCCGCTCAACACGCCCTCCCACAAGAAGTTCTTCGACGACGCGGTGGCGCGACTCAAGGCCATCGACCCGTCGGGCCCGCTGCCGGACCGCTTCGTGCAGTCCAACTTCGAGGTCTTCAACTTCCTCAAGCTCGGGATCCAGAAGTCGGGCTTCCGCGGACGCGAGGACACGATGAAGCTCATCGCGGCCCTCGAGGGCATGGAGGTCAAGGAGAGCGACGACTTCCCGCAGGGCGACAAGACGCTGCGCAAGGAGGACCACCAGGCCTTCCTGCGCGAGTTCATCTACGGCCTGAAGAACGTCAAGCACCGGCTGCTGGAGATCGTGCCGAAGGACAAGACCCTCGTCCCGCCGGCCTGCAAGTTCGCGTAGCGTGACGGTGGACCAATCCCGATGGGGCTCGCCGGCGGAGCACGGCCGGAGCGCCTCCTCGGGTCCCATTCTGCGCACCGAGGGGCTCACGATGCGGTTTGGCGGCCTCGCGGCCGTCAACAACGTGAGCCTCTCGGTCCCGCGAGGCGAGATCCGCGCCATCATCGGTCCCAACGGCGCGGGCAAGAGCACCTTCTTCAACTGCCTGACCGGCGTCCTCCGGCCCACCGGCGGGCGCGTCCTCCTCGACGGCGAGGATGTGACCGGGCTGCCGCCGAACCGGATTTCCCGCAAGGGCATCGCCCGCTCGTACCAGCTCACCAACATCATGCCCGGCGCCACCGTGCTCGAGAACGTCCGCATCGCCGCCCAGTCGCGGCAGCATGGCTGGAGCCTGCTGAGCCACCACCGCGCCTTCGGCGACCTGATCGCCCGGGCGCAGAGCGTGCTGGAGGCGGTGGCGCTCCGCGAGAAGGCGGGCGAGCTGGCGGCCAACCTCTCGCACGGCGAGCAGCGCAACCTGGAGATCGGCATCGCGCTGGCCACCGAGCCCCGGCTCCTGTGCCTCGACGAGCCGACGGCCGGCATGAGCGTCACCGAGACCCACGCGACGGTGGAGCTCATCCGCCACATCGCGCGTGACCTGACCATCCTCATCGTGGAGCACGACATGGAGGTGGTGATGGGGCTGGCCCAGACCATCACCGTGCTCCACTACGGCGAGGTGCTCGCCGAGGGAACGCCCGCCGAGATCCAGGACAACCCGCGGGTGCAGGAGGTCTACCTCAAGACCTGATGCTGACCCTCACGGAGGTTCACACCTACTACGGCAAGAGCCACATCCTGCTCGGCGTCTCCCTCGAGGTGCAGCCGGGCGAGGTGGTCGGTCTCCTCGGTCGGAACGGCGTCGGCAAGAGCACCACGCTCAAGACCATCATGGGGCTCGTGCGGCCGTCGGGGGGACACGTGCGCTTCGACGGGCGCGAGATCGCCGGCACGGCGCCCCACCGCCTCGCTCACGCGGGGCTCGCCTGGGTCCCGGAGGACCGCCGCATCTTCCGCCTCCTCTCGGTCATGGAGAACCTGCGAACGGGGCTCGACCGGCCGGGAATGACCGAGGCCAGGCGGCGCGAGCTGCTCGACAAGGTGTACGCCCACTTCCCGGTGCTGGCGGAGCGGCGGAGCCAGGCGGGGGGCACGCTGTCCGGCGGTGAGCAGCAGATGCTGGCCATCGCCCGCGCCATGATGCTCGAGCCCAAGATCATCCTCCTCGACGAGCCGACGGAGGGGCTCATGCCGCGCATGGTCGGCCAGATCCGCGAGATCATCAGGCTGCTCCACCAGGACAGCGTGGCGATCCTGCTGGTCGAGCAGAACGTCCCGCTCACCCTGGACGTCAGCGATCGCGTCTACATCATGGAGAAGGGTCTGGTCCGCCACCACGCCACGGCCGCCGAGCTGCGGGCCGACCACGCCGTGATCCACCAGTACCTGGGGGTGTAGGCGTGAGCATTCCCCTCGACCAGATCCTCATCCAGACGGTCAACGGGCTCGTCAACGGGATGATCCTCGCGCTCGTCGCCTCAGGGCTGACGCTCATCTTCGGGATCATGGACGTGGTCAACTTCGCCCACGGAGACCTCGTGATGCTCGGCGGATTCACGGGCGCGGTGACCATCGCGGCCACGGGAAATTTCTGGCTCGCCCTCCTCGTCGCCGTGCTCATCATCGCGGTGTTCGGCGCCGTGCTCCAGGCGACGACGCTGCGCCCGCTGCTGGGCCGCGATCCCCTCACCACCATCCTCGCCACCTTCGGCATCTCGCTCGTGCTCCAGAAGTACGCGCTCTGGCAGTGGGGACCGTCGGCGCGCAGGATCCAGGAGCCCCTCACCGGCCAGTTCCAGCTCTTCTACCTGCAGTACCCGTGGTACCGGGTGCTCACCGCCGTCCTCTCGGCGGCGATCATCGGCGGCTTCTGGCTCTTCCTCAGGCATGGCAAGTACGGCATCTGGATCCGCGCCACCATGCAGGACCGCATCATGGCCTCGGCCATGGGCATCCCGGTGCCGTGGGTCCACACCGGCGTCTTCGCCATCGGCGCCGGCATGGCCGCCGCCAGCGGGGTGCTCTTCGGCCCGCTCGGCGGAGTCACGCAGAACATGGGGCTGGACTTCACGCTGCGGGCCTTCATCGTGGTGGTGGTGGGCGGGATGGGCAATCTCGGCGGCTCCATCTTCGCCGCGATCTTCATCAGCCTGCTCGAGGCCTACGCCTCCCTGGTCGTGAGCCCGGCCCAGGCGGTGATCGTCTCCTTCGTGGCCCTGATCCTCACGCTCCTGTTCCGGCCCACGGGCCTCTTCGTCCCGACGCCGAAGTGAGGACCCCGAAGTGAGGCCCCCGAAGTGAGGACCCCGAAGTGAGGACCCCGAAGTGAAGACCCAATGATCGCCCGCCGTTCGCCCGCCGCCTACTGGACCGGCTTCGCCGTCGTGCTGGCCCTGCTGGCCATCGCCCCTCTCGTGTTGCCTGAGTTCTGGCGACGCTTCGTCACCGAGATCCTGATCTGGGGCCTGCTGGCCATGTCCTCGGACATCCTGATCGGCTACACGGGCATGATCTCCTTCGGCCACTCGGTCTTCTTCGGGCTGGGCATATACGGGGCGGCCGCCGCCCTCCTTTCCGTCACGCCACCCAACCTGTGGCTGGCGCTCCTCTACGGGCTGACGGCTGCCGGTACGGCCGCCGTCTTCGTGGCCTACTTCTCCACGCGGCTGCGCGACATCTACTTCGCCATCACGACGCTCGTCTTCTCCCAGATCTTCTACGTCATCATCTTCACGTGGACCGCGGTCACGGGCGGCGAGAATGGGCTGACCTTCGCCCAGCCGTCGCTCTCTCTCCCCGGCCTCGGGGCGGCGCGCTTCACCCCGGAGACCCTTCACTGGTTCGTGCTCGGGGTCGTGACCCTCTCGTACCTGCTCCTCAGGCGCATCACCCAGTCGCCGTTCGGGATGGTGCTGCAGTCCATCCGCGAGAACGAGCCGCGGACCCGGGCCATCGGCTACGCCGTGGAGCGCTACAAGATCGTGGCGGTCATGCTCTCGGGGCTCTTCGCGGGCCTGGCTGGCGTCCTCTATGCGGTCCAGAACAAGTTCGCGGCGCCCGACTTCGTCTTCTTCCTCGTCTCGGGCGAGGTCGTGATCTTCAACGTCATGGGCGGCATGGGCACGCTGGTGGGGCCGGTGGCGGGCGCGGCCTTCTTCCTGCTGCTGCGCGAGGGCATCTCCCGCTACTGGACCGAGTACTACCTCATCCCCGTGGGCATCATTTTCACCGCGATGGTGATCTTCATGCCCCAGGGCCTCCTCGGCTTCGCCAGGCGCCGGCTGAACGAGTAGCGCCGGGCCGACTCGCTTTGCCCTGGCTCGCTCACCCTCGCCCGAGTCCGGATATTCACGAGCAGGCCTCACCCCGAGGGTGTATCACTTCCGAGGCGTTGACCCCTCCCGGTGCGCGCCCGACACTGACCCCGTGCTCGCGCGCGTAACCTCCGCGTCACTTCAGGGGATCCAGGCCGTCGTCGTCTCGGTGGAGGTCGACGTCGCCTCGGGTCTGCCGTCCTTCACGACGGTGGGGCTGCCGGATTCCACCGTGCGCGAGAGCCGCGACCGCATCCGCGCGGCCATCCACAATGCGGGCTTCAGCTTCCCCGTGGACCGCATCACGGTGAGCCTGGCGCCCGCCGATCTGCGCAAGGAGGGCCCGGCCTTCGACCTGCCGATGGCGGTGGCCATCCTCGCCGCCACGGGAGTCGTGAAGCCGGACCTGCTCGAGCGCGCCGCGCTCCTCGGGGAGCTGTCCCTCGACGGGCGCGTCCGTCCCGTGCGCGGCGTCCTGCCCGTGGCGCTCCTCTGCCGCCAGGAAAGGATCCCGCTCTTGATGGTGCCCGCCGAGAACGCGCGGGAGGCCGCAGTGGTCGCGGGACTCCACGTCATCCCGGTGCACTCCATCCACGACACGGTGGAGTATCTCAACGGGGAACGGCCACTCGAGCGGGTGGAGGCGACCGCAGCGGGGGGCATCGAGCCCGCGCCCGAGACGATCGACTTCGCCGAGGTGCGCGGTCAGGCCCACGCCAAGCGCGCGCTCGAGATCGCCGCTGCGGGCGGCCACAACGTCCTGATGATCGGCCCGCCCGGGGCTGGCAAGACCATGCTCGCCCAGCGCCTCGCCACCATCCTCCCGCCGCTGTCGCTGGACGAGGCCATCGAGGTGTCGGTGGTCTGGAGCGTGGCGGGGCTCCTGTCGGCCGAGCGCGGACTCGTGGACAGCCGCCCGTTCCGGGCGCCGCACCACACGGTGTCCGGGTCGGGGCTCATCGGCGGCGGCGGCGCTCCCCATCCGGGCGAGGCGAGCCTGGCGCACCTGGGCGTGCTTTTCCTGGACGAGCTGCCCGAGTTCTCCCGGCGCGTGCTCGAGTCCCTGCGCCAGCCCCTGGAGGACGGGGTGGTCACGGTCACCCGCGCGGCGGGGAGCGCGTCCTTCCCCGCGCGCTTCCAGCTCGTGGGCGCGGCGAACCCGTGCCGGCGCGGCTGCCGCTCGGTGGAGACCTGCGCGTGCACGCCCGCCGAGCGCGAGCAGTACCTGGGGCGTCTCTCGGGGCCGCTCCTGGACCGCATCGACCTCCATGTCGAGCTGCCGGCGGTGACCTACGCCGAGCTCGACGCCGACGCCGCCGGCGAGCCGTCGGCGGCCATCCGGCGACGCGTGGTCGCCGCGCGGGACCGCCAGGCCGCGCGCTTCGCGGGCACCGACGTGCGCGTCAACGCGCGCATGAGCGGGCGACAGACGCGCCTCTTCTGCCGTGTGCCGGCGGAGGCAGGCCGCTTGCTCGGGCGCGCCGTCTCCCGGCTCGGCCTCTCGGCGCGCGCCTATCACCGCGTCCTCAAGGTCGCGCGGACGGTTGCGGACCTTGCAAGATGTGAGACGATAGCCGCGGAGCACGTGTCCGAGGCCCTGCAGTATCGGGCGTTCGACCGCTGCCTCTGATCTTCTCTCCGGGAGGCCGTCATGACGAGCGCGCAGAGCCCCCATCCGATGCGGTTCAGCCGGGAGGGCGCGACCCTCCTCGTGGTGGACGTCCAGGAGCGCCTCTTTCCCGCCATGGACGCCGACCATCGCGAGGAAGTCATGCGCAACATCAAGGTCCTGGCCACGGCGGCGCGGCGGGTCGGGCTTCCGGTGATCGTGACGGAGCAGTACCCGAAGGGGCTGGGCCACACGCTGCCGGAGCTCCGGGAGACGCTCCCGCCCGACGTCGAGCCCGTCTCGAAGGTGGCCTTCTCGTGCGCGGCGGTGGAGGGGGTGCGCGCGCGCCTCCGGGCAGCGGGCACGCGGCAGGTCATCCTGGTGGGCATCGAGGCCCATGTGTGCGTGCTGCTCTCGGCGCTGGATCTCCTGGCCGAGGGGTACGGGGTCCACGTCGCCGCCGATGCCGTCACCTCGCGCACCCAGGCGAACTGGCGCCTGGCGATGGATCAGCTGCGCCAGGCGGGCGCCGTCGTGACGAGCAGCGAGACCGTGCTGTTCCAGCTGATGGGCCAGGGTGACACGGACGAGTTTCGCGAGCTGGCCCGGCTGATTCGCTGATGCCGCGCTACTTCGACGTCCGCTCCACCGTGCTCATCGTGGTGGGGTACGGGATCCTTCCCGAGGAGGAGGACCGGCCCATCGCCTACGAGCTCAAGCGCATCATCGACTCGCGGGGCGAGGGCACGGAGAGCCGGATCGCCGTGGTGGTCACCGACATGTGGGTGCTGAACCAGGAGATGGCCGACCTCTTCCCCGCCATCGCCGTCGGGGGGCCCGGCGTCAACGCCTTCGCGGCCCAGATCTACGAGGACCTGCCCGTGGCCTTCACCCGCGATCAGCGGCTCTTCATCCAGATGAACTCGGACGCCGGCAAGCGGGTGGCGCTCTGGGGCATGGACCAGCCGGCCACCCGCGAGGCCGCGGACCTGTTCGTCAAGGACGGCTTCCTCGACCGCTTCCTCGACCTCGTCTGGCACCGCGACCGCTGAGCCCCCCGCGCCAGCTGACGTGCCCAGTGGAAGTTGGGCTAGCGGAGCCTCAGGCCCGTGGGCGGGCGGATATTCGTGTAGGTGACGGTGCCATCGGGAGCCTCGTGACGGTAGATGACCTGGGAGGCCTCGCCGCCGGCGTGGATCTCGAGGATCCTCCTCACGTACTGCTGCGTCTCCGGGTACGGTGGGATCCCCCGGTAGTGGGTGACCGCATTTTCGCCCGCATTGTAGGCCGCCAGCGCCAGCGGCAGATTCCCCGGGAAGCGATCCATCAGATGGCGGAGGTGGCGCACACCCCCCTCGATGTTCTGGCGGGGGTCGAACGCATCGCGCACGCCGAGCGACGAGGCCGTCTGCGGCATGAGCTGCATCAGTCCCTGGGCCCCCTTCCGGGACACGGCCGACGGGTTGAAGGCCGACTCCACGCGGATCACGGATTCCACCAGTGCGGAGTCGAGACCGTAGCGAGAGGAGATCTCGCGGATGTCCTCCGCGTACTTCCCGGTGGCCCCCTCGGGGAGCCGGAGCCAGCCGGCCAGAGTGCCCGACAAGCCTGGAATGCGCCGGTAGCGTGGGTCCGTGGGGGCATTGGTGAAGTGGGTCACGCCATCCGGGTCGGTGAGCCGATAGGACGCCGCTGCCGCCACGGACGGCAGCTCGGCTGCGATCAAAAGGACGACCACGCCCCAGACGAGTGATGTGAGCACGCCGCCTCCATACTAAGCGAACCCGCCGGTGACCGCCCACCAAGAAAACGGGCACGGGTCGCCGGCAGGAATTTTCGCCTTGTACTGCACGGAGTTGCGGGCTAGTTGTGCGAGGCGAGCAGCTCCCTGTGGACAGGCTCGGCCGGGACCGGCGCCGGGTCGAGCGCCAGGGCCAGCACCTGGTCCACGGAGTCCACCAGGTGGAACGTCATGCCTGCCCGCGCCTGGGCCGGCACGTCCTCCACGAGGTTCTTCTCGTTGCGGCTCGGCAGGATCAGCGTTGTCACCCCGGCGCGCCGTGCGGCGAGGACCTTCTCCTTGATCCCCCCCACCGGCAACACGCGCCCCGACAGCGTCACCTCGCCGGTCATGGCCAGGCGGGGCCGAAGCGGACGCCGCGTGAGCAGGGACACCAGCGCGGTCAGCAGGGTGACGCCGGCCGACGGTCCGTCCTTCGGGATCGCCCCCGCCGGGATGTGAACGTGGATGTCCGAGTGCTCCCAGAAATCCGGGCGGATTCCGATCTCGGTGGCGTGGGAGCGAACCCAGGAGAGCGCGGCCTGCGCGGACTCCTTCATCACGTCGCCCAGCTGCCCCGTGAGCGTCAACGCCTTGCTGCCCCGCATGCGCGTCGCCTCGATGAACAGGATGTCGCCGCCCGCCGCCGTCCAGGCGAGCCCGACGGCCACGCCGGGGACGCGGGTGCGCTCCTCGAGCTCCTCGAACAGGAACCTGGGCGCGCCCAGCAGCTCGCCGACAAGCGCTTCCGTCACCTCCACGGCGGCGCTGTGCCCCTCCACCCGCCGCTTGGCAACCTTGCGGGTGATGGCCGCGATCTCGCGCTCGAGGTTGCGCAAGCCTGCCTCGCGGGTATAGCCGCGGATCAGGAGGCGCAGGGCCTCGTCCGTCCACCGGATGTGCTCGCCCTCGACGAGGCCATGGTCGGCCGTCTGCTTGGGGATCAGGTGCTTCCGCGCGATGTGGACCTTTTCCTCCTCCGTGTAGCCGGCGATCTCGATGACCTCCATGCGGTCGCGGAGGGCCGGCGGCACCGGGTCCAGGATATTCGCCGTCGTGATGAAGAGCGCCTTGGTCAGGTCGAAGGCCACGTCAATGTAGTGGTCGCGGAAGGCGACGTTCTGCTCGGGATCGAGCACCTCGAGGAGCGCCGAGGCCGGGTCGCCCCGGAAGTCCATCCCGAGCTTGTCGATCTCGTCGAGCATGAAGACCGGGTTCCGGGACTCGGCCCGGCGCAGTCCCTGGATGATCTGGCCGGGAAGCGCGCCGATGTAGGTGCGCCGGTGGCCGCGGATCTCCGCCTCGTCACGCATGCCGCCGAGCGAGATGCGGTGGAACTTCCTGCCGAGGGCCCGCGCGATGGAACGCCCCAGCGAGGTCTTGCCCACGCCGGGCGGGCCGACGAAGCAGAGGATGGGGTCCTTGCCCGCCGGGCGCATGCTCTTGACCGCCAGGTACTCCAGGATGCGTTCCTTGACCTTCTCGAGCGCCCAGTGGTCCTCGTCCAGGATGGCCCGGGCCGTGGTGAGGTCCCGATTGTCCTCGGTCTCCTTGGCCCACGGCAGCGCGACCAGCCACTCCAGGTAGGTCCGCGCCACGGTGTACTCGGCGGCGGCCGGGGGCATCTTGGCGAGGCGGTCCAGCTCCCGGAGCGCCTCCTTCCTTGCCTCCTCGGTCATGCCGGCGGCCTCGATCTTCTGGCGCAGCTCGCCGATCTCCTGGCTGCGCTCGTCGGTCTCGCCGAGCTCCTTCTGGATCGCCTTCATCTGCTCTCGCAGGTAGTACTCCCGCTGGGTCTTGCCCACCTCGGACTCCACCTGCGACTGGATCTTGGACCCGAGCGTCAGGACCTCGACCTCCTTCGTGAGGCAGGCCGCCAGCCGGCCGAGCCGCGCCTTGACGGCCTCCGTCTCCAGAAGCTCTTGCTTGACCTGCGTGCTCAGCGCCGGCAGCGAGGCCGCGATGATATCCGCCACCCGGCCGGGCTCGGAGACATGCTGGACGGCTCCCGTCATCTCATCGGGCAGGAAAGGCGACAGCTCGACGATCTGGCGGAAGAGCGTCACCGCGTTCCGCATGAGGGCCTCGGTCTCGAGGTCTCCGGCGGCCGGCAACGTCTCCTCCACCACCTCCACGCGGGCCGTGAGGAAGGGACGCGTCTGCACCATCTCGACGATCCGGACCCGCGCGATCCCCTGGACGACGAGCCGCACGATCCCGTCGGGCTGCTTGACCACCTTGAGAATCGTCGCGGCCGTTCCCACTCGGTGGAGATCTCCCTGCTGGGGATCCTCCACGGAGGGGTCGCGCTGTCCGAAGACGCCGATGAGCCGTCCCCCCCGCGCGGCATCCTCGATGAGGCGGACGGAGGTCTCGCGCCCTGCCGCCAGGGGAACCACCGCCTGGGGGAAGAGGACCGTGTCGCGTAGCGGCAGGATGGACAGCACCTCGGGGACGGTCCCACCCGCTTCCAGCTCTGCGGCTGCTCCACTGCCGATCGTTGTCTTCGCCATGCTCCTCAATCCTTTCCTGGGCTCTGCCCTAGAACAGGTCCACCGGCGACAGGTGAGCCGAGGCGGCCCGCACCAGAGCCTCGCTCGTCCCGCGCGCGGCCGGGTCCCGGGACTGCGCCGTTTCCGCCCGCACATATCCCAGCAGCTCCTCGATCTGCTGCTGCATGCCGAACATCCGCCGCCTCATTTTTATGATGATCTCCACGCCCGCCAGATTCACGCCCAGATCCCGCGTGAGCCGGACCAGGCGCGCGATCTCCTCCACGTCCTCGGCGGAATACAGGCGCGTCTTGCCCACGGTGCGGCTCGGCCGGATGAGCCCCTTCTTCTCGTACATTCGGAGCGTCTGGGGGTGAAGCTTGAGCATCTCGGCCACCACGCCGATCATGTAGAGGGGCTTGCCCTTGTCGGTCATGTGCGCACCGCGCTCCGGGACTCATCGTGGGGGACCTCCGGCAGAAGCCGGCCGATCTCGCGGAACAGCTCCTGGGTACGCGCGTCGAGCCCGCGGGGGATCTCGATCCGCACCGTCACGTAGAGGTCGCCCCGGCCCTCGGCCGCGAGCCGCGGCATGCCCCGGCTCCGGATCCGGAAGACCTGGCCGCTCTGCGAGCCGGGAGGGATCACCAGGTCCACGTCGCCGTGGAGCGTGTGGACCGGGATCCTCGCGCCCAGCACGGCCTCGACGATCGTGAGCGGCAGCTCGCTGTAGAGGTTGTCGCCCTTCCGGGTGAAGACCGGATCGTCGTGCACCCGCGTGATCACGATGAGGTCGCCGCGGGGGCCGCCGAAGGGGCCGGCGTGGCCCTCGCCCGGGATGCGAAGCTGGGCCCCCGTGTCCATGCCCGGCGGAATCACGACGCGAGCCACCGCGCGCGTCCGGCTCACACCTCGCCCCCGGCAGGCGGGGCAGGGCTCGGCCACTCGCTCCCCGGACCCGTCGCACGCGGGACAGCGCTCGGCGCGCGCCGTCGTCTCGCCCAACCACACCAGCCCGGCTCCGCCGCAGTGACCACAGCGCACAGGGACGGCACCGGGGGGAGCCCCGGTGGCGCCGCAGGCCTGGCAGTCAGACAGCCGCTCCACGCTCAGGTCAACGCTGATCCCGGTGACGGCGTGCTGGAAGGCGAGCGCCACCGGGACATGCAGGTCCTCGCCCCGGCGGCCCCCCCGGTGGGACTCCTCACCGGCTCCCACCGGCGCAGTGCCACCGGCCACCGCCCCTTGGCGGTCGTAGAGCGTCCGCGCCGACGGATCGCTGAGAACACGATAGGCCTCGGAGATCTCCTCGAACAGCGCCTGGGCCTCGCGATCCCACAGGTTGACGTCCGGGGAATACCGCCGCGCGAGCCGCTGATACGCCCGGCGGATCTGCGCCGGCGTCGTGTCGACGCTGATGCCCAGCACCGCGTAGTAGTCACGCATATGGTCGCGGTCGCCCGCCGCCGGCTGCGGGGCCGGTGATGCCCTCGGAGCCCCCTGTTGCATGGCGGGCGAGGAGGGCGCGCTGGCCCCGCAGCCGGATGGTTGGCGACCTACTTCTTCTCTCCCAGGTCCTTGAACTCGGCGTCGATGACGTCGCCCTTGGCTGAGCCGCCCTCCGGCTCGCCGCCGGCCGGACTCTCGCCGGGAGCGCCAGGGGTCGCCGCCTGGGCCTCGCGGTACATCACCTCCGCGAGCCTGTGCGAGACCTTGGTCAGCGCCTCCTGCGCGCGCTTGATGCGCTCGAGGTCATCGCCCTTGAGCGCCTCGCGAGCCTCCCCGAGCGCTCCCTCGATGCCCTGCTTGTCCTCGGCCGTGATCTTCTCGCCGTGGTCGCGCAGGGTCCGCTCGGTCGAGTACACGAGCGAATCGGTCTGGTTCCGGAGCTCGATCTCCTCGCGGCGCCTGGCGTCCTCGGCCGCGTGCGCCTCGGCCTCCTTCTTCATCCGCTCGATCTCGTCCTTGGTCAGGGTGGACGAGGCCGTGATCGTGATGTTCTGCTGCTTGCCCGTCGCCTTGTCTCTCGCGGAGACGTTCACGATGCCGTTGGCGTCGAGATCGAACGCCACCTCGATC
The DNA here is from genome assembly GCA_016184305.1 of Candidatus Rokuibacteriota bacterium. GTDB lineage: Bacteria > Methylomirabilota > Methylomirabilia > Rokubacteriales > CSP1-6 > UBA12499. The sequence continues at coordinate 64,281 of JACPCX010000176.1, forward strand.
TGCGGCACGCCGCGTGGCGCCGGCGGGAGCCCATCCAGGTGGAAGCGCCCGAGCGTCCGGTTGTCGCGCGCCATGGGCCGCTCGCCCTGGAGGACGTGCACTTCCACCGACGGCTGGCTGTCCGAGGCCGTGGTGAACACCTCGCTCTTCTTCGTGGGGATCGTGGTGTTGGCCTCGATGAGCTTGGTCATCACCCCTCCCAGTGTCTCGATGCCGAGCGACAGCGGCGTGACGTCGAGCAATAGCAGGTCCTTCACCTCGCCGGTCAGCACCGCCGCCTGGAGCGCGGCGCCCACCGCCACCACCTCGTCGGGGTTGACGGACTGGTTCGGCGCCTTGCCGAACAGGCCCCGGACCTCCTCCTGCACCTTGGGCATCCGGGTCTGGCCGCCCACGAGGATGACCTCGTCGATGTCGGCTGGCGTGACCCCCGCCTGGCGAATGGCCTCGCGGCAGGGCGTCAGGCTCCGCTCGACGAGGTCGGCCACGAGGGACTCGAGCTTGGCCCGCGTCAGCGCGAGCACGAGGTGCTTGGGCCCCGTGGCATCGGCCGTGATGAACGGCAGGTTGATCTCGGTCTGCAGCGTCGTGCTGAGCTCGCACTTGGCCTTCTCCCCCGCCTCCTTGAGCCGCTGGAGCGCCATGCGGTCCTTCCGCAGATCGATGGCGTTCTCCTTCTTGAACTCGTCCGCGATCCAGTCGATGATCCGCTGGTCGAAGTCGTCCCCGCCCAGATGGGTGTCGCCGTTGGTCGCCTTGACCTCGACGACGCCCTCGCCGATCTCGAGGATGGAGATGTCGAACGTCCCGCCGCCCAGGTCGTACACGGCGATGGTCTCGTCCTTCTTCTTGTCGAGGCCGTAGGCGAGCGCCGCCGCCGTCGGCTCGTTCACGATGCGGAGGACCTCGAGCCCGGCGATGGCGCCGGCGTCCTTCGTGGCCTGCCGCTGGCTGTCGTTGAAGTAGGCCGGAACGGTGATGACGGCCTTGGTGACCTTCTCGCCCAGGTAGGCCTCGGCCGCTTCCTTGAGCTTCCGGAGCACCAGCGCCGAGATCTCGGGCGGCGAGTACACCTTCCCCCGGATCTCCACTCGGGCGTCACCGTTCTGGGCCTTGATCACCTTGTACGGAACCAGCTTGATCTCCTGGAGCACTTCGTCGTAGTGCCGTCCCATGAAGCGCTTGATGGAAAACACGGTATTCTCGGGGTTGGTGATGGCCTGACGCTTGGCCACCTGACCGACGAGGGTTTCCCCCTCCTTCGTGAAGGCTGCCACGGAGGGCGTCAGGCGGCTGCCTTCCTGGTTAGGGATGACGGTCGCTTCGCCACCCTCCACAACGGAGACCACCGAGTTGGTCGTTCCCAGGTCAATGCCGATCACCTTCGCCATGTCTCATATCTCCTGTTCTGATCGTTGCGCAGGTCCCTTGTAGGACAGAGCGGCTGGGAAGGAGTCCACCTCCATCGCCCGCCATCTCCGCGACGCTCAAAGCACGTCGGTGCTGACTGTGAAGTAGAACCTGAGTCTGTTTCACATATATCTCATGAGTGTGAGAATGTCAATAGGAAGCCAGGAGAATAAATAAGAGATTGAAAATGCAGTGAACTTTGACACATTCGTCGCACCGCTGGTAAGGTGCCATCCATGAGGATCGGCTGCTTTGGCTGCCTCAGCCTTACCGTGATCATCCTGGTCCTCGTCGTTGCGGCGGCCGGCTTCGTGTTTCTTTCCGGAAACATGTCGGCGGCGCCGGAGGTTTCGCTGACCCGTTTCACGAGATCCGACGGGTTCTCGGCCCAGCAGAAGCTGTACGAGATCGTCCTGAGGCAGTCGGGGCGGTCCCACCGTCAGGACGCGGTGGTCCTCACCGAGCAGGAGGTCAATGCCTTTCTGGCGAACCACCTCGCAGAGGCGGCTGACCTCCCCTTCAATCCCCTCAGCGTCAAGTTCACCCGTGGCTTCATCGAGGTGAGGGGCCAGACGGCGCTCCGGAACCTCCTTCAGGGCGCCCCGTTCACCCAGCTCCTGCCCTACCTACCGGCCGAGAAACTCGAGCGGCCGGTGTGGGTGACGGTCAAGGGGCGGATCGTGCTCGAGCCGGGATCGGCCGGCACGACCAGGAGCTACGGAAAGGTGGACCTCGCCGAGTTCGCTCTCGGGAAGCAGCCGGTGGGAACATGGCTGCTGCCAGTCATGCTCGGGTCCACCGGGGGGAGGCTCCTGCGATGGCAGGTGCCTGCGGTCGTCCAGGGCATCGCCCTCGAGGACGGGCGAGCGGTCATCAGCACGCGCTGAGGCCAGCTCGCCGGGGCCTCAAGCGGGTCGGCCACCCCTTCGTTTGGCCTGGACGAATCGCAGCTGCAAGTCGTACAGGATGTCCTCGAGGAGCCGGCTCTCCTCCTCGGTGCGATTGCCCTCGGTCTTGGTGCGGAGCAGCAGCAGGGTCTCGATGGCCTCATGCGCCTGCTCCAAGTCGAGTCGTGGCTGCCCGGTCATCGGGTCCGGGGCCGCTCCGAGACCGATCAGCCCCGAGCTGGCGAACATGATGAACAGGCCGCTCAGATCACTCTCCCCGGCAGGCTGCCGAGCCTGGTCGGCGCCCGCGGGGCCAGTCGATGACGGGGCGGCGGCGCCGGGTGGTGAAGGGGGCGCTGGGGCCTGGGCTGGGGCCAGCACCGGGTTCTCCGTGAACTCGCGCTGCAGGCCCCGGCGGTCCGTGACCTTGAAGCTCTCTTCGTCGTCGGCCATGCGATCGCTCTCCCGGGGTTGTGCCTGTGTGGGACGTTCCGGCGCCGCCAGCCGCGACCTCCCGAGGAGAGGGGCGCGCGTGGAGCACCGTCGGCCCGAAGCTACCATGTGCACCGAAGTCCTTACAAGGAACCGGCGCTGTTGTGTATAATGCCGCTCACCTCCAGGATCGTCCATGGCTGACTCCGCCGGCGCCCTTTTCGATTCCCTGCTCTCCGTCATGGCTCGCCTCAGGGGCGAGGGCGGCTGCCCGTGGGACCGCGAGCAGACGCGAGAGTCCCTCAAACCCTTCCTGATCGAGGAGGCCTACGAGGCCCTGGAGGCCATCGACGAGGGCTCCACCGACCACATCATGGAGGAGCTCGGCGACGTGCTCTTTCAGGTGGTGTTCCACTGCCAGGTGGCGAGCGAGCAGGGCGAGTTCGCGATGGCCGACCTGCTCGGGCGGCTTCGTGACAAGATGGTCCGCCGGCACCCGCACGTCTTCGGCGACGGCGCCGTGTCCAATGCCAAGGAGGCGCTCAGCCAGTGGGAGCGCATCAAGCGGGGGGAACGCGGGCCCGAGGGGGAGCCCCGCTCGGCCCTGGAGGGCGTCCCGCGCAGTCTCCCGGCGCTGCTCAGAGCCCAGCGGCTGCAGGTCAAGGCCGGACGGAGTGGCTTCGACTGGCCCGACTGGTCGGGCGCATGGGCCAAGGTGCGCGAGGAAGTGCTGGAGCTGGACCGCGCCGCCGCGCAGGGCAATGCCGGCCAGGTCCGCGAGGAGCTCGGCGACCTGCTCTTCTCCATCGTCAACGCGGCCCGGCTCCTCGACGTCGATGCCGAGGACTGCCTGAGACAGGCCGCCGAGAAGTTCACCCGTCGCTTCAGGGAGGTGGAGGCCGCGATGAGGGCCACGGGCCGCACGGTGGGCGAGGCGTCGCTACGGGAGCTCGACCAGGCCTGGGAGGGCGTGAAGTCCCGCGAGCCCGGACGCGAGACCGGTTCCGGGAGCGCGCCATGAAGGTCAAGCTCGGGTCCACCACCCTCTCCGTGGCCCGCGGCGACATCACCGAGGCCGAGGTCGACGCTCTCGTCAATGCCGCCAACTCCCAGCTCTGGATGGGCGCCGGCGTCGCGGGAGCCATCAAGCGCAGGGGCGGCACGGTCATCGAGGAGGATGCGGTGAGACAGGGCCCCATCGAGGTGGGAGAGGCCGTGCTCACCGGGGCCGGCAACCTGGCGGCCACGCACGTCATCCATGCCGCCACCATGGGCAGCGATCTCAAGACGGACCCGGAAAAGATCGCCGCGGCAACCCGGTCGAGTCTCACGATCGCCGAGAAACATCGGCTGTCCTCCATCGCCTTCCCGGCCCTCGGCAGCGGGGTCGGTGGGGTCCCGCCCGACAAGTCGGCCGAGGCCATGGTGACCGCCATCGTGGAGCACCTCAAGGGGGGCAAGTCGACGCTTCAGAAGATCCTGTTCGTCGTGTACCAGGACGAGGCCCTCAAGGCTTTTACCGATGTGCTGAAAAAGGCCGGTGGAGTACAATAACCGGACCGGACCCCTCGAGCGGGCCCGGACGTGATGGCGGAACCGAAACTCGGACAACCGGTTAGCCGGCGTCTCGGGGACCTCCTGGTTCGCGAAGGTCTCATCAACCAGGAGCAGCTCCAGCGTGCCCTCGTCGAGCAAAAGGGCAACAACGAGAAGCTCGGCTCGATCCTCATCCGCCACAGCGTCATCACCGAAGACCAGCTGGTCGCCTTCCTCTCGAAGCAGTACGGTATCCCCTCCATCACGCTCTCGCAGCTCGACATCGACGCCGACGTGCTCAAGCTCGTCCCGGCCCAGATCGCCAAGAAGTACGAGGTGCTCCCGATCAAGCGCACCGGCAATTCCCTGACGCTGGCCATGGCGGACCCGACCAACGTCTTCGCGGTGGACGACGTGGGGTTCATGACCAACCTCCAGGTCATCCCGGTCGTCGCCGCCCAGGGCGCCATCCGCAAGGCCCTCGACCGACTCTACGAGGCGCAGGGCTCGGGGATGGCCGAGGTCATCTCGGAGATGGAGGGGACAGCCGGCGACGTCGAGGTCGTCGAGGGCGACGAGGAATCGTGGGCGAAGGCCGACATCTTCGAGCTGAAGGAGTCGGCGGACGAGGCTCCGGTGGTGCGGCTGGTGAACATGATCCTGGTGGACGCCATCCGGCGGGGGGCGTCGGACATCCACCTCGAGCCGTACGAGAAGGTCTTCCGTGTCCGCTTCCGCGTGGACGGCGTGCTCCACGAGATCATGACCCCGCCCAAGCGCCTGGAGACGGCGCTCACCTCCCGCGTCAAGATCATGTCGACCATGGACATCGCCGAGCGGCGGCTCCCCCAGGACGGACGCATCAAGCTGCGCTACAACCAGCGCGAGATCGACTTCCGCGTCTCCACGCTCCCCACGATCTTCGGCGAGAAGACCGTCCTGCGCATCCTGGACAAGGAGTCGCTCCAGCTGGACCTGACCATGCTCGGCTTCGACGCGTGGAGCCTCGAGCAGTTCAACAAGGCGATCCACCAGCCGTACGGGATGATCCTCATCACGGGGCCCACCGGCTCGGGCAAGACCACCACCCTCTACTCGGCCATCCACACGATCAACTCTCCCGACGTCAACATCATGACGGCCGAGGACCCGGTGGAGTACAACCTCAAGGGCGTCAACCAGGTTCAGATCAACGAGGGGATCGGGCGGACGTTCGGCGCCGCGCTGCGCTCCTTCCTGCGCCAGGACCCCGACGTGATCCTCGTCGGCGAGACGCGCGACCTGGAGACGGCCCAGATCGGCATCCGCGCGGCCCTCACGGGTCACCTCGTTCTCAGCACGCTGCACACCAACGACTGCCCCGGCACCGTTGCCCGGCTCCTCGACATGGGGATTCCGCCCTTCCTCGTCTCCTCGGCGCTGACGCTGATCCTGGCTCAGCGCCTCGGGCGCAAGATCTGCAAGGACTGCAAGCAGCCGTACGAGGCGGACGAGGAGAGCCTGGTGCCCTACGGCCACGTGCCCCAGGGGCTCGGCAAGGTGCAGTTCTACAAGGGCAAGGGCTGTCACACGTGCAGCTTCACGGGCATGAAGGGGCGCGTGGCCGTCTACGAGGTCATGCCGATCGGCGACGAGCTCCGGGAGCTGATCCTGCGAAACGCGCCCACCGCGGAGATCCTCCAGCTGGCCCTGACGCAGGGCATGAAGACGCTCCGGCAGAACGCCCTGCAGAAGGTGATCGACGGGGTGACCACCCTGGAGGAAGTGCTCCGGGTGACGCTGGGATGATGCCGCCCGAGCCCACGCCGGACACGAGGTAACCCAATGGCCGCGACAATGCACGATCTGCTCACCATCCTGATCGAGCGGGGCGCGTCGGATCTGCATATCACGACCGGCACCTACCCGCAGATCCGCCTGCACGGCAAGCTCACCTCGCTCAACCAGTTCGAGGTGCTGATGCCGCAGGACACCCAGCGGCTGGCCTACAGCGTCCTCAACGAGGGACAGAAGCAGAAGTTCGAGGAGGAGAACGAGCTGGATCTCTCCTTCGGAATCCAGGGGCTGGCGCGCTTCCGGTGCAACGTCTACCGGCAGCGCGGCGCCGTCGCGGCGGCCCTCCGCGTCATCCCCTTCAAGATCCGGACGTTCTCGGATCTCGCGCTGCCGCCCATCGTCGAGCAGCTGTCGGATCGGCCCAAGGGCCTGATCCTGGTCACGGGCCCCACGGGCTCGGGCAAATCCACGACCCTCGCCGCCATGGTGGACAAGATCAACTCCGAGCGCAGCGAGCACATCATGACCATCGAGGACCCCATCGAGTTCGTCCACCAGCACAAGAAGTGCCTGGTGAACCAGCGCGAGGTGTTCTCGGACACCCAGTCGTTCAAGAACGCGCTGAAATCCATCCTGCGCCAGGACCCGGACGTCGTGCTCGTCGGCGAGATGCGCGACCTCGAGACCATCGCCGCCGCCCTCACCATCGCCGAGACGGGCCACCTGACGCTGGGCACCCTGCACACCAACTCCTGCGCCCAGACCATGAACCGCATCATCGACGTCTTCCCCACGAGCCAGCAGGGTCAGGTCCGCGCCCAGCTCTCCCTGGTGCTGGAGGGGGTGCTCTCCCAGCAGCTCATCCCCACGGCCGACGGGCGCGGCCGCGCCATGGCGCTCGAGATCATGGTCACCACCCCCGCCGTCCGCAACCTGATCCGGGAGGAGAAGATCCATCAGATCTACTCGGCCATGCAGGCGGGACAGAAGTTCGGCATGCAGACGATGAACCAGTCCCTCGCGGAGCTCGTGCAGAAACGGCGCATCACCCGGGAAGAGGCGCTGAACCGGAGCACGATGCCCGAGGAGCTGGATCAGTTCTTGAAGAGCAGCGGCATGACCGCGCCGGCGGCCGCGGCGGGGGGCGGAAGCGGCTCCCCCTTCGGCCGGCGCTGAGGAGAAGACCACATGCCGGTATTCAGCTACCGGGGACGCGGGGCCAGCGGGCTCACCACCGGCGAGGTCGAAGCCCCGGACCGGATGGCCGCCGTGGGCGAGCTCAGGAATCGCGCCATCCTGGTGACCAAGATCGAGGAGAAGGCGGGCGGCAAGACGGTCGTCAAGCTGGGGGGCAAGGTCAACGACCGGGAGATGGCCATCTTCACCCGGCAGTTCTCCACCATGATCGACGCCGGGCTGCCTCTGGTGCAGTGCCTGAACATCCTGGCCGACCAGAGCGAGTCCAAGACCCTGCGGGCCGTGACCGCCAACGTGGCCCGACAGGTGGAGGCCGGCGCCACCCTGGCCGAGTCACTGCGGCGCCACCCCCGGATCTTCGACGACCTCTTCACCAACCTGGTCCAGGTGGGCGAGGCGGGCGGGATCCTCGACGTGGTGCTCCAGCGCCTCTCCGTCTACATCGAGAAGGCCGCCGCCCTGAAGCGGAAGGTCAAGGCGGCCATGGTGTATCCCTCCACGATCATCGGCGTGGCATTCCTGATCGTCATCTTCATGCTGACCTTCGTGATCCCGACCTTCGCCACCATGTTCAAGAACCTCGGGGCGGACCTGCCGCTGCCCACGCAGATCGTCCTCTGGATGTCGGACTTCGTGCGCGGGTACATCATCTTCATCATCCTCGGGGTGATGGGCGCGGTGTACCTGCTGCGGCGGTACTACAGGACCGAGAACGGCAAGTCGACGATCGACGCGCTCCTGCTCAAGCTGCCGGTCTTTGGCACGCTGATCCGGAAGGTGGCGGTTGCGCGCTTCACGCGCACCTTCGGCACCCTCGTCTCCTCGGGCGTGCCCATCCTCGAGGGGCTGCGTATCACCGCCCGGACCGCCGGGAACAAGGTGGTGGAGAAGGCGGTGATGCAGTGCCGCGCCGCGGTGACCGCCGGGAAGACCCTGGCCGAGCCACTCAAGGCTTCCGGCGTCTTCCCGCCCATGGTGACGCAGATGATCGCCGTGGGAGAGCAGACCGGCGCGCTGGACGCGATGCTGAACAAGATCGCCGATTTCTACGATGACGAGGTGGACACGGCGGTCGGCGCCCTGACAGCCCTCCTGGAGCCGCTCATGATCGTCATCCTGGGTGTGATCATCGGCGGCCTGGTCGTGGCGATGTACTTGCCGATCTTCCGCCTGGTCACGCTGATCAAGTAGCGCCGGCGCCGTGGCTCCGCCAGCAAGGCTGCTCCGGCCTTCCCTCCAGGGGCTCGGCTGGGTGCGGCTCGCGATGGCCGTGCTGGTGCTCGGAGCGGGGATCGCGCTCCGCTACGCCGACGCCCTGCCGTTCCACTTCCCGCTCTTCCTGCTGGCCGCGGGAGGGAGTGCGCTCACCTCCCTGCCGTTGCTCCTGGGGCCGCTCCGGGTCCCCGATCCCCGTCGCTTCGCGTGGCTCCAGCTCTCGCTCGACGTGGTCCTGGTGACCGCCATCGTGGCCACCAGTGGCGGCCCCCGTTCCCTGTTCACCTTCATCTACGTGCTGGTCGTCATGGAGGGATGTTTCCTCCTCTCGCGGGTGGGGGGCATGGTCGTGGCAGGCCTGTCGAGCCTCCTCTACATCGGCCTCGTGGTCGGCAGAACGATCCTGCCTCTGTTCGACCTCATGGAGCCCACGGAGACCACGGCGCTGGAAGTCCTCACGGTCTTCATGAACGCGGGTGTCCTGATGATCAGCGCCATCGTCGCCGGGTCGCTCGCCGAGCGGTATCGCCTGGTCCAGCGGGATCTGGAAGCCCAGCAGCGCCATCTCTCGGACGTCCAGGCGTTCCGCGACCAGATCTTCCAGTCCGTGGGGACGGGCCTCATCGCCGTCAACTCCGATCATCGCATCACGGCCTTCAACCGGGCCGCCGAGGCCATCACGGGCGTCGAAGCGGTGCAGGCGCTCGGCCAGCCGTGGGAGTCCGTCTTCGGCCGTGCGGTGGACCTGGAGACGGTTCGGGCCGCCGTGGCGGACGCGGACGGCCGGTCGCAGCGGCACGAGATCCAGCTCCGCCGGCGCGACGGGCGCGCCGTCCCGGTGGGCATCTCCTTCTGGCTCCTCAAGTCCGGCGAAGGCAGCGCGGTGGGGCTCATCGGCGTGTGCCAGGACCTCTCCTCCATCAAGCAGATGGAGGACCGGGTGCGCCAGGCCGACCGGCTCGCCACGGTGGGGCGGCTGTCGGCGAACCTCGCCCACGAGATCCGCAACCCGCTGGCCTCGGTGTCGGGAGCCATCGAGGTGCTGGCCCGCGAGCTCCCGCCGGACACGACGCGCAACCGGCTCGTGGACATCGTGCTGCGCGAGTCGGAGCGCCTCAACCGGCTCATCTCCGAATTCCTCGAGTACGCGCGGCCGGCGCCGCTCACCCTCCTCGACGTCGACGTGACGCGGGTGCTCGACGAGGTGCTCGTGCTGCTCCAGCACCGGCCCGTCCCTGCGGAGCTCACGGTGATCCGCGAGTTCGGCGACAGCCTCTGGACCCGGGCCGATCCGCAGCAGCTCCGCCAGGCCATCTGGAACCTGTGCATCAACGCCGTCCAGTCCATGCCCCAGGGCGGCGAGCTGCGGGTCGGGGGCCGGCGGCAGCCGAGTGCCCGCGGCGCGCCGGAGCTGTCCCTCTGGGTGGCCGACAGCGGCCGCGGGATCTCCGAGACCGACCTGCCCCACATCTTCGAGCCCTTCTACTCGACGAAGACCCAGGGCAGCGGTCTCGGGCTGGCGCTGGTCTATCGCATCGTGCAGGACCACGGCGGCAGCATCGACGTGCGCAGCTGGCCGGGGACCGGCACGACCTTCACGCTGAGCCTGCCGGCCGTCGAGGGGCGGGGGTAGGGGAAGCGCGGGCGGGGCGGGCCGCCGTGCTAGTGTAGTGCCGCAGCCGGAGCGCGACCGCGGGGAGACCCCGCCGCCGCCCCGGACCGAGGACGATCCCATGACCGAACCGCGAGTGCTGGTGGTGGACGACGAGAAGAGCATGCGTGAGCTCCTCGCCATCACCCTGGAGCGGCAGGGCTACGAGGTCAGCGTCGCCGAGGACGGTGAGGTCGCCATCCAGGCCGTGCGGCGCGATGGGTTCGACGTCATCATCACCGACCTGCGCATGCCCAACGCCGATGGACTCCAGGTCCTCCGGGCCGCGAAGGAGCACACCCCCGAGACCGTCGTGATCGTGATCACGGCCGTCGGCTCGACGGAGACCGCTGTCGAGGCCATGAAGCTCGGAGCCTACGACTACATCACGAAGCCGTTCAAGCTCGACGAGATCCACGTGATCATCCGGCGGGCGCTGGAGCGCAAGCGCCTCCGCGACGAGAACCTCTACCTCCGCAAGCAGCTCGAGACCCAGCACCGCTTCGACAACATCGTCGGCAAGAGCGCCCGCATGGCGGAGATCTTCGACACCATCCGCAAGATCGCCGACAGCCCCTCGACCGTCATGGTGTCGGGCGAGAGCGGCACGGGCAAGGAGCTGGTGGCGCGGGCCATCCACTTCAACAGCCAGCGCCGCAGCAAGCCGTTCGTCTCCGTGAACTGCGGCGCGATCCCCGAGGCCCTCATGGAGTCGGAGCTGTTTGGTCACGTCAAGGGGGCCTTCACCGGCGCCGTCGCCAACAAGGTGGGGCTCTTCTCCGCGGCCGAGGCCGGCACGCTCTTCCTGGACGAGATCACCGAGATCCCGACCCTGCTGCAGGTGAAGCTCCTGCGGGCGATCCAGGAGCGCGAGGTCCGGCGCGTCGGGGATACCCGAGACCTCAGGGTGGACGTGCGCCTCATCGCCGCCTCGAACCGCGAGCTGGAGCAGGCCGTGAGCGAGGGCGTGCTCCGGGAGGACCTCTTCTACCGGCTGAACGTCATCCCGATCCACCTCCCGCCGCTGCGCGAGCGGCGCGAGGACATCGCGCTTCTGGTCGCTCACTTCCTCCAGAAGTTCGGGCGCCAGCTGAACAAGGACGTCCGCGGCGTGACGCCCGAGGCCCTGGCCATCCTGGAGCGGTATCACTGGCCGGGCAATATCCGGGAGCTCGAGAACGTGCTCGAGCGGGCCATCGTGCTCGGCGGCGGTGAGGTGCTCGGCGCCGACGCCCTGCCCGAGTCGGTAAGGCGGGAGCGCCCGATGAAAGCGCTCGAGGTGGACCTGCCCGAGGACGGCATGGACCTCGAGGCGACGCTCGATGCCCTCGAGGGCCGCTACCTCCAGCGGGCCCTGGATCGGAGCGGGGGCGTCCAGACCAAGGCTGCCGAGCTGCTCCGGATGACTTTCCGCCAGTTCCGCTACAAGCTCCAGAAACACAATATGGCCCGGCGGGGGACAGCCGTCGAGGAGTGACATTCTTCGGCTCCCGGGTTACAGGTCACGTCACCCGGGAACTCGGTTTCCCTGTGTCCCTCCGGATTCCCACTCCACGAAGGAGTGCTTGAAACTCCGAAGCTTGCTCCCCACGACACGCTCGTCAAGCTTGGGAAATTCGGCACGACTGTCAGCAGACGGACGCTTCTTGGCCTGCCGCCGCGTGGCACTTTCCCTGCATCGTTCATGGTCAGCCGGCCTCCATTCTCGGGTGCTCGGGTCGGCCCAAATACAAAAAAGGGGGTCCACAAGACCATGTTCAGCTTCTGGCACAAGAAACGGAAAGCCCTTGGGGGGCAGCGCGGCTTCACGCTCATCGAGCTCATGATCGTCGTCGCCATCATCGGCATTCTCGCCGCCATCGCCATCCCGCTCTACGCCAATATCCAGGCGCGGGCGCGAATCGCCAAGGCCCAGGCCGATGCCCGCACCCTCGCCTCCGCCGTGAGCTCAGCTTGCCGTAACGGAAGTCCGATGGCGTGGCCCGGGCGGGGAGAGGGCCCGTGTCCTCCCTCGCCCGGGTCCCCAGCGTCCGCACGTGGTAGCCGAGTTCGGAGGTCGTCGATGATGTTCTTCAATGCGTGTCGTTCGAAGCTCCCGGTGAATGGGATCTCGTCGACTGCCGTGCCGGACGTTTCTCCTACACGTACTCCCGGTCTTTCACCTCACACCACAGGGAGACTCCAACCATGCTGAGCTTCTGGCACAAGAGACGGAAAGCCCTTGGGGGGCAGCGCGGCTTCACCCTCATCGAGCTCATGATCGTCGTCGCCATCATCGGCATCCTCGCCGCCATCGCCATCCCGCTCTACGCCAATATCCAGGCGCGG
>JACPCX010000061.1:0-3104 GCA_016184305.1 Candidatus Rokuibacteriota bacterium
GTGACGGAGCGTGAGGCCGCCTTCGTTCGCGACCAGCGAGTCGCCGGCGTCGCGGCCGCCGGAGCGGGCGCGCGGCCTCACGTCGTCCCGATCCGCCGCGGTGCCGGCGGCTCGCGCCCGTCAGAGGCGGTCGGCGAGCAGCCGGCGCGTGTCGTGCCGGCCGCGACTGCCCGCGGCCCATCTCGGCGGAGCGCGCGCAGCGTGAAGTCGATCTGCGCGGGTGTGAGGATGGGCGCCCCGCTCTCGCGGGTCAGGGGCTCCGCGGCTCGATCACGAGGGTCTGCAGCGCCCGCCCGATGGGACCCCGGAGGTCCCACAGGCGCGTCTCGGTGAGGCCGATGCCCGCGAGGTCGCGGGCCGTGGCCGCGTCCAGGCACACCCACTCGCCCTCGAGCGCCCGGTAGAGGGCGACGGTGAGGTCGGCGTTGACGAAGGTGAAGCGCCGCGGGTCGGCCGGCACGGCCACGCCGTTGCCGGAGTCGGCGGCGATCATCACCCGCTGCAGCGGCGAGGGCGCCTCGCCGGCGACCAGCGCCACGCGGGTGCGGAGCCAGGCGGCGGTGCCGCCCTCCTGGGTGGCGCCGGCCACTCGCCGCACCTCCATCGCCGTCGCGTACCCGACCGGCGAGGCGATCACCACCGGGAACATGTAGGATTCGCCGCGGTCGGGTGCCTCCGGACGGGCCGATGGCGCGGGAGGCGGTGGCACCTCGCCGCCGCCCTTGCGGATCGCGAGCCCGGTGGCCCGCGCGATCGCACGGTCCTGGGTGGTCAGCATCGCGTCGATCCGCCGCACCTTGCGGCCCGCGCGCAGCACGCTGGTCTGGATCTCGAACGTGGCGATGGGGATGGGCGCGAGCAGCTCCACCGTGAGCCGCGTGACGGCGAGCGCCGGGTCGTCGGCGACGGCGCGCTCGATGGCGCGGGCGAGCAGCGCCGAGGGCGGGCCGGCGTGCTGGAGGTCGGGGCTCCACGGCCCGCGCGTGTGCGGTGTGGCGATGAAGCGCTCTCCGTCCGGCAGGAAGAAGGCCTCGCCGAGGGGGCTCACGGCTCCTGGATGGTCCACTGGGCGCTCCCGGGGTCGGCCGCTACTGGCCGCGGCCCATGGTGTAGAACTCGCGGTTGGGCCGCATGGCGGACAGACTCGCCATGCGATTGGAGAAGTTGAAGAAGGCCGCGATCGAGCCGATGTCCCAGATGTCCGAGTCGCTGAAGCCCTGGCCGCGCAGCGCCTCGAGGTCTGGCTCCTCGATGGCCGCCGAGTCGAGGGTGATCTTCACGGCGAAGTCGAGCATGGCCCGCTGGCGCGGGGTGAGGTCGGCGTGGCGGTAATTGGCGCTGACCTGGTCAGCGATATAGGGGTCCTTGCTCAGGACACGGAGCGCCGCTCCGTGAGCCACCGTTCAGTAGGTGCACGCGTTCGCGGCGCTGGCGGCCACCACGATCATCTCGCGCTCGGCGCGGGACAGCCCGGACTCGCCCCGCATGAGCACGTCGTAGTAGTGGAAGAAGGCGCGGAAATGGTCCGGCTTCCAGGCGTACGCCAGGAACACGTTGGGGATGAAGCCGGCCTTCTTGGCGTTCGTCTCGACGACCTGGCGGATATCGTCGGGCAGCGAGGCCGGGTCGGCCACGGGGAAGCGGCTGATGGGCGCGTTGTCGGGAGCAGGCGTAGGCGTAGGCGTCGACACGGGAGTCCTCCTCAGCGGAGCGCGCGCAGCGCGAAGTCGATCTGCGCGGGTGTCAGGTTGGGTGAGAGCGGCATCACCGAGACGCCGACCCCGGGCGTCACCGGTCGAGGATCCGCTCGTAGCGACCGTAGTCGCGGGCGGCGTCCATGAACCACTGGACGCAGTCGGGGTTGGCGCGCGGGGGCAGCTCGCACGAGGTGGACAGGACGAAGCGGGAGCGCCGCCCCACCGTGTCGATGCAGCGCTTCACCTCGGCCTCGATCTCGGCGCGCGTGGCCCGCTCGAAGATGGTCACGTCCGCGTTGCCGATGCCCACCACGCCGCGCTGGTTGCCGAGCGTCACCAGCTTGTCCAGCTGGTCGACCTTGAGCGTGGGGTCGGCCTGCTGATCCAGGTCGATGGTGATGGCCACGAAACCCGCGTCCATCAGGTCCTCGTGGATCTGGTGCGTTGTCCCGCAGATGTGCACGGTGGTGCCGACCTTCTTCGCCTTGAAATAATCCACCAGCTCGGTGTGGTACGGCTTGACGAACTCGCGGTAGGTGTCGGGGCCGATGAGCGAGCAGGAGGCGGTCGGGTCCGAGTAGGACAGTCCGATCTTCGTCTCGAGGATCGCGTCCCCGACCCGCTTGGCGAAGTCCGTGGCGAAGCGCATGAGGTCGTGGACGAATGCCGGATCGTCGATGGTGTCGAGGCAGAACAGCTCCGGGTTGCGCATGAGCATGGCGATGGTGCAGGGGCCCACGTTCACGGAGCCCAGCGCGCTCGGGAGCTTCGCGGCGGCCAGCGCCGTGCACTGCTCGAGAAAGGCCGGCAGCCGCCCGTCGCGCCTGGGGTCGGGGACCTCGATCCGCGCGAGCTTGCCCTTGTCGTCCTGCAGCACGTGCTGGTCGATGGAGGGGACCACGTAGTCGGAGTACTTGACGCGGCAGCCGGTGGCCTCGGCCTCCTTGGCCAGATCGTTGAAGGCGATCATGATGTCGGGCTGGTAGCGGTCGTAGAAGTTGAGCATCGCCCGGGCGGCCTTCGCTGGGTTGGTGCAGTACTCCTCGATGGTCAGCCCGTCGAGACAGCCGGCGAAGACACCGGCGATGGGGTAGGCGGGGACGCGGTCCGCGAACCCGCCCTTGTAGGCCGCGACGACGCGCTCGCGCGGCGTGTACTCGGTCTTCTGCTCCTGCGGCATGTCGCGGCCTCCCTCGGGATGCGTTGCGGGTCCTTCCGGGACTCGGGCACAGCGATTATTGCCCGGATGAGACGCCGCTTCAACCCCCCGCGCGCGCGCTCCGGAGCAGTCGCGCGGAGTTCAGCATCACGGCCACGTCGGGCAGCGACTGCGCGGCGGCCGCGGCGATCGGCGGGAGCCAGCCGGTGGCCGCCAGCAGCATGCCGACCACGTTGTAGGCGGCCGTG
>JACPCX010000141.1:0-6781 GCA_016184305.1 Candidatus Rokuibacteriota bacterium
GTCTCGAGCAGCGCGTAGCCCACGAGCGGGCCGAGGGCGGCGCCCAGATCCCCCGCGGTGGCCAGCCCGCCCATGACGATGCCGCGCAGATGGGGCGGCGCGCCGTCGCCTGTCCAGACCACGACCGCCGGGTGGAGCAGTCCCTCGCCCACCGCAACCAGCACGACGCCGGTGGCGACCATGCCGACCCCGCGTCCTGTCGCGAGCACCACGAAGCCCACCAGGCTCACCAGGACGCCCGCCGCCGCGACGATGCGCCGGTTGCCGAGGCGGTCGAGGAGATGCCCGGCGATGGGCGCCTCCACCATCCCGGCGAGGCGGCGCGTGGCGAGGAGCATGCCGGTCAGCGAGGCGATGGGAACGACGAGGGTGGTTCCCGGCTCGGCCGCGAGCTGCTTCAGGTAGACGCCGAGCGTCGCCATCAGCACGCCGCTGCCCGCGAAGAGGCTCGCGAAGTTCACGTAGGCAGGGGCGAGGAGGGTTGCGTCGAGCTGGCGGAGCGCGGCGAGGGTGCCGAGGCCCGCGCTCCTCTCGTGCCGGGTTGTGCTGCCCTCCCCGGCGCCGGGCGCGCGGAGCACCCAGGCGGAGACGATCAGGCCCAGCGCCGCCAGCGGCACGTAGATCATCAGGGTCCCGCGATAGCCGAGCAGATCGGTCAGGACACCCGACAGCACCAGGCCCAGCAGGGTGCCGAGCTGGAGCAGTGACTGATAGGTTCCCACCGTGCGCCCTCGGTCCTCGGAGGTGGACAGATCGAGCATGATGGCGACCCCACCCACCGAGATCAGCGCGAAGGCGATACCCCAGACGATGCGCCAGAGGAGCAGCGGCCAGAAGCTTGACGAGAGCAGATACCCTGTCGTCGAGGCGAGCGCCAGCGCCATGCCGAGGAGATAGGGCCGGCGCCGGCCGAGCCGGTCGGACAGGAGCCCGCCCAGGGAGTTGGCGCCGAGGCGCACGAAGCGGTTGGCGCTGAGGACGATGCCGAGGCTCGCCGCCGCGATCCCCGCCGCCGCCGGGTGCGAGGGCAGGAAGACGTAGAGCATCTGGTCACCGAGGAGCGCCAGCGAGTAGGCGAGGGCGAGCCCCGCTGCAAGGGCGTAGCGCCGGCTGCGCATCGGCCGATGCTACACCAGCAGATGCCGGCCCGTGATCAGCGTGTCGAACAGACCGGCATTCCCCTGCGGTGCGGCAATGTCGGCCGGATCCCGGCGCTCGCCCTCATCGCCGTCCCAGCGACCGCAGCCCTTCGAGAGACGGGGCGAAGAAGTTGGCGCCGGACACGGCCCGGGAGTGGTCCATCACTCCTCCCTCAGCGACGCCGCGAGCGCGCGGGCCCCGGCTTGCGCCGGTCGAGCGCGGCTCCCCAGCTCGTGAGGAAGGCGGTCATGAACGCGTGCTCCTGCCGAGGCGAGCGCGATGTGGTACCCCTCGGAGTGCGAGGCCGCCGCGCGGCGGTATGCCGGGTGGGCCTCGTTCACCCACACCGTGGACTCCACCAGCCGGCCGGGCTCCGGGTCGTCGGGGCGCTGCTCGAATCCAGGGTGCCCGGTGGCGCGAGGCCAGCGCCCACGTCGTCGCCACGTGCCGCGGACCCTGCCGCGTCTCGGTGAGCACCTCCCGGCAGAGGAGCAACGCCACCTTGATGCCGACCCCCGCGAAGCCGATGCCCTCGCCCCTGACCTTGGCGGTCGCCGCGATGTCGTGGTAGCGGGCCAGCTCGCGACGCCTCATCCCCAGCCCGTCGTCCACCAGCGCGAGGTTGCGCGCCGCCGGGTCGGCGGTGATCGTGATCGTCGTCGCGCGGGAGTCGAGGCAGTTGGCGACGATCTCGGTGAGGATGGTCTCCTCGGCGGGCCCGGGGTAGGCGTCGCGCAGGTCCTCGAGGAGATGCAGCAGGTCGACGCGCGTCTCACCCACGGATCGCTCTCAGGCCCTTTGTCCGCCGCATGTCCTACCGCCGGCAGATGTAGATGCTGTTCTGCGGGCCGGGGGCGTCCACCACCTCGACGCGCCCGAGGCCCGCCTCCGCGAGCATCCGCCGGGCGACCTGCTCGCCCCAGCACGTGCCAAGCCCCGTGCCGCCCTCGGCCAGCGACACCGTCAGGCAGTGCAGCACGCTGATCCCGTACATGTACGGCGCGAACGGGTTGCCGATATTGTCCTCGAGGTTGCTCGAGGCCTTGGGCTCGATCATGAGGTAGATGCCGTCGGGCGCCAGCGCCTCGACCACCCGCCGGAGGACCGCCGCGGGGTCGCGCTGGTCGTGGATCGCGTCGAATGACGTGATGAGGTCGAAGTTGGGCTCGGCAGGGAGCTGCGTGATGTCCAGCGCCTCGAAGCGCGCGTTGGCGAGCCCCATCGCCTGCGCCTCCGCCCTGCCGAGCGCGATCGCGTCCTCGCCCCAGTCGTAGCCGACGAAGCTCGAGGCCGGGTACGCCCGGGCCATCACGTTGACGGCGTGCCCGGTGCCGCAGCCCACGTCCGCCACCCGGATACCGGCCGTGAGCCGCTCGGGAAGCCCCTTCACGGCGGGCAGGAACCCCTTGACCAGGAGCCCGTCGTAGAGCAGCCGCCACGACGCGTCCTGGGACGCGGTGAAGTCGGGCCGGAACTCGCTGTACGGCACCCCCCCACCGGTCCGGAAGCACTCGGCCACCTTCGGCATGCGCGCGGCCAGCATCGGCACGAGGTGGCTGTTGGGCGCGAGGTTGCGGCTCGACGTCCCAGTCAGACACACGGCGTGCTCGGGCGGGAGCGTGAAGGTCTTCGATGCGGCGTCATACGCGACGATGCCGCCCGTCGCCATGGCGCCGAGCCACTCGCGGGCGTAGCGCTCGACCAGGCCGGCCCGGTGGGCGATCTCGCGGCTGGTGCCGGGCCCCTGTGACACCGCCTCGAAGAGCCCCATCCGGTGGCCGACGTCGATGAGCAGCGTGAGCAGGCTGCTCGTGTACAGGCCGAACACCTTCCGGGCGAAGTCCTGGACGCGCTGGCGATCGAGTTGCTGCTCCATGGGGTCATCCTCCGCATAGCGTGGCACGCTCCCGCGGTCCCGGGGCCTCAGGGGGATCGGCGTCCCGGGGGGCGCATCGAGCCTCGTCTACCCGGAGGGATACTGCGCCGGCGACAGCGGCGCCGTCAAGGAGCGTGCGCGGCCTTCGTGAAGCCCGGGCGATCCGCGGGTCACAGTTCGGTGGGTCCCAGGATCTGGACGAGGCGAGATGCCGTTCGCCGGAGTCGCGCGTCGAGCGTGAGGAGACGCGAGCCGAGCAGATGGGACCCGGTCAAGAGAATCGATTATCGGTGCGTCAGAGCCGCTCTGGCATCACAATGGCGTAGACCCTGGGCTCCCTTGACGACACCGCGGCGGGCGGCGCAGCATGCCTGCCGTGGACGCGGCCTCCGCCGCCCCGCGGCGAGGGGGGTCGCCGGCGCCCGGGGGGACCCGCTGATTTTCGGCCACGCCCCGTCACGAGCGCTCCGAGGAGCCCCGAGGGGCAAGGAGGCTGAGCCACCGAGTGGACGGTGTCGCCCCGGCCCACCGACAGCACCCTGGAGGGGCGAGGAGGCCCACCCCCTCGCCCCATGGCCGGGATCCCATCGTCGTCGACGACGTCCGGATCGCTGCCGACGCCTCCGGGGCGGAGCTCTCGGCTCGCGTCACCGGGGGCGGGAGCGACCTCCCGCCGCGGCTCTGGTTCCGCGTGCCCGTCGAATACGCCGCCGCTCTGGCCGCCGGCGGCGATGCGTTCCTGCCGGTCTTGCTCCTGGCCGCCATGGCCGGCGGCGCTCCCCTCAGGATCGAGGCCGAGGTCTCCGCCATGCTGCTCGGCTCCACCCGGCGGATCATGCGCCTCTATCGCGATTGGGGTGGCATCCGCCCCCTCGGAGCAATCGAGATCACGGCCCCGGTGGTCGCTCGCGAGCGGCGCGAGCCACAGACGGGCGCGTTCTTCTCGGGGGGCGTGGACTCCTTCCACACCGTGCTCAAGAACCTGGCCCGCTATCCCGTCGGGGACGTCCGGCGGATCACGCACCTCGTGCTCGTCCACGGCTTCGACATCCCGGTCGAGAACCGCCGGCTCTTCGAGACCGTGAGGACCCGCGCCGGGGAGGCGGCGGCGCATACCGGGTTGCGGCTCCTCCCCGTGGTCACCAATGCCCGCGCGGCCATCGCGCGCCTGCCCTGGGAGTCCGCCCACGGCACCGTGCTGGCGAGCGTGGCCCTGGCCCTGGGCGGACTGTTCGACACCGTGCTCATCGCATCCGTCACGACGGGGCCGAGCTCCCGAAGCCGGAGAAGATGCGCGTCGTGGCGGCGAGCCCGATCGCCCTCCGCATCCTGCGCGTCTGCTGGGAGAACCCGGACGGCCAGTACAACTGCGGGCGCTGCGAGAAGTGCCTGCGGACGATGGTCACCCTGGCGGCGCATGGCGCCCTCGAGCGCGCCGAGCAGTTCCCACGCGTCATCGACCCGCGGCTGGTGGAGCAACTTTCCCTCGGCGAGTTCATCCGCCCCCGGTGGCGAGACCTGGCCCGTCAGCTGCGCGCGCGCGACGGCGACGGCCCCGTGTTGCGCGCCATCGACAGCGCGCTGAGGCGGAGCGCCTGGGGCGACTGCGCGCTGGGCCGGATCGACGCGCGCGTGTGGGCACTGCTTTCCCGCCTCGGCCTGACCCTCGCCAGGGCGAAGTCGCTGGACCGCGCGCTCACCGGCGGCCGGGCGACAGCCCTGCTGCGCCGCCTGCAGCGCCGCGCCTGACCCGCAGCCCCCCCCGCGCCCCGGTCGCCCGGGAGCGTCCGACGTAACACGCTCCGCGCTCACCCGACCGCCCTGCTTGGAGCGGAGGATCAGGGTGAGCCCAGCGACGCCGGTCACCCCGAGGCCGAGATCTTGAGGAACAGCGACGAGGAAGCCGAGGATCAACGCCGACGCGTCGAGCCATATCGGGATATCCCCCGAATCAGGCCCGCGGGACTGTCTTCACGGCTGTCCAGGGAACCGGGGGCGGTACAACCCGGGCACCCCCGGGGTCGGGGGAGTGGGGCACTCGGCCAGCCTGCCTTGTCGGCACGGCGCTCATTGCAGGAGGGAAGGGCGTGAGGGACGGGCGCGTTCATTGTGGTGCGGCCCGGTGAAGTTGGCGCGCTGCGTTCAGCGGAAAATCGGCACAAAGCGGGGTAGACTCAGGACGGGTGTCGGCCAAGTCCTTGCGCGCCCGTAGCTCAGTTGGATAGAGCATCGGCCTTCTAAGCCGAGGGTCGGGGGTTCGATTCCCTCCGGGCGCGCCAACTTACAGCGCACTACCTACCCCGTTATGCCCGCGGTTATGCCCGCGATCTTCCGGGCAGCCTCTTGGAGATCGGCCGGGCTGACGATGTGGTAGCGGTCGAACACGGAGCGGGTCCGGTGACCCGTGACCGTCATGGCGACCCGCTCGGGTACCCCGGCGTTGACCATGTTCCGGACCGCGGTCCGTCGGAAGTCGTGGCGGAGCTTGTGAGCGGCCTTCTTCTTGGTCACCGGGTCCACCGTGCCCAGACCCACCGCCACGCAGGCGGTCGCCCACGCCTTGCGGAAGTCGCGGATAGGCTCGCCGCGGTGGCGCCCCTTGAAATAGGGGAAGAGGGCCGGCACGATTCGCTTTAGCCGCCGCTCAAGCCCCCGCACGCGTTCCACTTGAGCCGCGAGGAGGGCCTTGACCTCGGGGGTCAGGTAGATGACCCGGCCCTCATCGTTCTTGGTGGTGCCGGGGTCGAGACGGAGGGTACCGGCGTCGAGGTCCAGGCACCGACGCTCCAATGCGAGGACCTCGCTCTGTATCCGCCATCCGTAGGTGTAGGCCAGCGTGATTGCCGCCTGGAGGTCGGGCCGGCGTGGGAACTGGCGCCTGACAGCCTCGAACTGCTCGCGCTCGAAGAAGCCGGCCCGGGGGGCGGCCTCCTTGAGCTTGCGAATCCGCGGCAGGCGGAGGAGCTTGCCATTCTCGTGGGCCAGCCGGAGCATCTTAGACAGCACGCCTAGCTCCCGATTGATGGTCCCGTTGGAAGCCTCCGCGCTCTGGCGCCGGGTGACGTACTTGTCCACGTCCGCGGACCCGGTCGCCGCGACCCGCCACCCGGTGAAGAACCCCGCGAGGTGATCGAAGCGCGCCTTGACCTCGCGCCAGGACCGACACCCGGTGGTCTCATAGTGGCGCTTGAGGTCGTCGGCGGCTTCGTCGTATCGGGTGCGGTCCACCCGGGGCAACACCGGCAGCCCGACCACGGCGCGCCCCTCGCGCTCTTTGAGCAGGTTCCGGGCGACGGTTTCCTCGTCCGTCCTGCTGCTCTCGCGCACGGGGCGGCCGTTGGCGTAGTACTTGAGCCACCAGATGCGACCCTCGGTCCCGTTGCGGTTCTTCTGCTTGTAGAGGGAGCCCATGTGCCGTCCTCCTCTGTCGTCCCTCACGCTTGTGAGCGGCTGGCCCCGCCCCAGTGGCGGGGGTTGAGGGGATACTATGCGAAGCGCTTCGTATTGTCAAGTCTCTGTGCGAAGCGGCCGGCATCGGCTACCATGTCGGCATGACCAAGAGGAAGAAGAACCCGCACGCCGTCGCCCTCGGTCGAAAGGGCGGGAAGGCGCGCGTCGCGGGGCAGACGCCCGAGGAGCGCCGGGAGTCCGCCCGCCGGGCGGCACAGGCGCGGTGGAAGCGGGACAAACAATGAGCGAGCACAGGCGCCCATTCTCGGAGCGAATAGGGGCCGTCCGACCGCCGACATCGCAAGTTGACGACAT
>JACPCX010000177.1:0-63207 GCA_016184305.1 Candidatus Rokuibacteriota bacterium
CGCGTCGACCTCATCGCCGTTGTCCTGGCGGCCGCGGACGAGGAGGACCGACACCGGGGGCTCCTGGCCACTGCCTCCTCCACACTGCCGAGCAATAGCCGGTCCAGCCCAGCCGGGCGTCCCGGATGCGAGCGTCCGCCTCGTCCAATGCCTCCTGGCCGGCCTCCCGCGACCACGTGCCCCACACGGGGCTTCCCCCTGCCGCTCCCTTCTGAGCTCAATGGCCTCGTCGAGCGCCGCCGGGGACGTCCGACTGCCGTCCGCCGCCGCCAGAACGCGCTTGCGCATGCCGCTTCCCCTGGGCGGGCCCGGCGCGCCCGGTCCTGGCCTTGCGCGGGGCGGCCGACGCGGGTGTGCGTGCCCAGCGCTTCAGCCGCTCGACCGGCCATGTATTGATCACGTGTGCTGCCTCCACCCAGGCGCGCCGCACCGCCATGTCGCGCAGGCGGATGTTGTGGGCCTTGGACCCGCTGAAGTACTGGAGGGCGGCGCCGAAGCTCTCGGGCGCGACGACCCGGAGG
Source organism: Candidatus Rokuibacteriota bacterium (assembly GCA_016184305.1). Taxonomy (GTDB): domain Bacteria; phylum Methylomirabilota; class Methylomirabilia; order Rokubacteriales; family CSP1-6; genus UBA12499. The sequence goes on from JACPCX010000177.1 coordinate 522, forward strand.
TCCACCTGAATCCCCTCCCGGTGACGGATCGACGCCTTGGTCTCCCCCTTCTCCAGCACCTCGGCGACCTGGGGCAGCGCCACGAAGGCCTCCATCACCTCTCGGGGTGATGTGGAGGTGGCGAGGATGTCGATGTCGCCCACCGTCTCCTTGCCGCGGCGGACGGAGCCGGCGGGACTGACCTCCTTCACGCCGCGGACGCGACCGAGGGCCTGCACGAGCTCCTCGGCAAGCGGCAGCGCCTGGCCGAGCCCCATCCGCCCCTGTCCCTACCGGATCGTCCGGATCGCCTTGAGCAGGTTCTGTTCGGTCTTGACCTGGATGCCGGGGAGGCCGCGCAGCTTGCCGGCGCCGGCCTGCTCTTCGAGCTGAGCGACGCTGGTGATCTTGCACTTCTCGTAGAGGAGGCGGGCGGTCTTGGGGCCCACGCCCGGAACGCCCATGAGCTCGACGACAGCGGGCGGCACCTCCCGGCGAAGCGAGTCGAGATCGTGGATCCGCCCGGTCTGGAGATACTCCTGGATCTTCCCGGCGAGGTCGCGGCCCACCCCCGGAATCTCCTCGAGCCGCTCCTTGGCGGCGAGGGTTTCGACCTCCTGGGTGAGGGTGTCCAGGTTCTGGGCGGCACGCCGGTAGGCGCGGACCCGGAACGGGTTCGCTCCCTTGACCTCCAGGAGATCGGCCATCAGGTCGAAGCAGCGAGCGATTTCGAAGTTCTTCACCCCGCCCTCGCCGCTGACGGCTGGCGCGCCGCCAGGTACTCGACCATCTCTTCGCTCGTCGGCTTTCACGAGGCTCAACTGGGCAGCACGATCTCGAACCGCTCCCACGGCATGGCCGTCCACGTCTCGGTCTGCCCGTGCTCGACGGTCTCGACCGTGCCGCCCGAGGCGACGACCCGCTCCGTCAGGACCTCGCCCAGCTCCACCACCCTGGTCTCTTTCCCGCAGAGCCGGCAGCTCCAGCCGAACCCTCTCAGCAGTACACCGCATCCCGTGCACAGCCGGCCGGGCTCACTTTGGCCATCTCTCCCGGAGCCACCGCCTCGCGCAGGACGCTGTATACCACTCGAACTGCACGCTCCCCCCCGGCCGCATGCGTCCCTAGGCCCGCTCCGACGTGCTGCACGAACGTGTCCAGGTCCATCAGCAGCGCACCGGGCGGCTCGTCCCGGAGCCTGGCCTTGAGGGCGCCAGGGAGCTGGGTCATGAACCGGAGCGATGAAATCGCCGGCGCTGTAGATGATGGGCGCCTCCAGTGGATGCCGAGACCTCGGAACCCGCGTTCGGGTCGTGAATCACCCCGGCGTATAGCGCGCCCGACCTCAGGATCCCGATGGAGACGGCCAAGCACGGGATCCCGAGAGCGTAGTAGTTCGTCCCGTCGAGATCCAGCCCTCACGATGCCTCCTGTTCCTGCCCTGGCGTTCCGTGGCGGAGGGTCACGGGCAGGGAGGCTGAGGGGGTGCACGCACCCCCGTCAGCGCGCCGCTCGGTCCAGCCGCTCCGTGGCAGGCCCGAGTGGGATGCGGGACATCACGCATTCCGGGAGCGGAACGTGCTCGACACAGTGGTGGCAGTAGAAGTCCAGCTCGAGGCCGGCGCGGCGTCCCTGGAACTCGAGTGGGTGGCGGCACCAGGCGTGGAAGAGCCGCCCGTCGGCGCTGCGGAACACGGTGACGATGGGAGGGACAACCGGGCCGTGCGCCACTCTCCGCTCCGGGCGCAGGCTCTCGATGCGTGAAGCGCGGGGATGCTCGCGCTGGCCTCCATGGAAGCCGGTGTCCCCCCGAGATCTCGATCTCCTGGTCGGAGCGCTGATCATGGCCCGTCCTCCCTTCCCTGGCTCCACCTCTCCTAACCCTCCCGTCAACCCTCCCGCCGCTTCCAGCGCTCCGGCCTCGACACGATGCCCTCGTCCATGATCTGCACCATGGCCTTGAAGAGGTCGTCACCGGTCAGCATGCCGAACAGCTTTCCCCTGTCAACCACCGGTAGCGCCCCGATCTTCTGCTCGTGCATGATCCGGGCGGCCTGGCGGATCTCCGTGTCCGGCCGCACCGTGATCACCCCCCACGTCATGACCTCCTTGACGGTGAGGACGTTGAACGCGCGGGCGAGGTTGCCCAGCTGTTCCTGGATCGACGGCTCCAGGATCACCTGCCGGAGGTCCCGGTCGCTCACGATCCCGACGAGGCGGCTTGCTGCGTCGAGCACGGGGAGGTGGCGCACCTTGCGCGTGCGCATCAGCTTCCAGGCGACGCCCACCGTCGCGTCCTGGCGCACGGTCAGGGCGGGCCGCGTCATCACGTCTCTCACGCTCAAGGTCTTCTCCGGCCAGGTGGCGGCTTCCAGCTCGGCCAGCTCCCTCCCCGGGCGTTTGGGCCTCCGGGTCCGCATTTCTCGCGTCACTACTCTCGCTGGATGGTGCATGGCTCCTCCTTCGGAGGGCATTCGTCAACCTATTGAACGACGAGCAATGACGGTGCCAAGCGGCCCTGTCGGGCAACCCGCCGATTGTGCGCCGCAGCGAATGACGCGGCGACCGTGCGGATGTGTCATCCCCTCCCCACTTGGGGCGTGCCATCCCCATGTCCGTCTACTGCCCTCCGGGGCCCGAAGTCGAAAAATGCGCGGAGCCAGAGGACGTTGGCCGGCTCCGGGGATCCGGTGCCTCGCTGGCAGCCCGGTTGCACTGCAGAGCCTGGATGTCGCAGGGGCGGATCGGCGCGATGGTTACCACGGGGGGAGAGAGGGATGTGAGCACGCGTGCCGCCGGAGGCCGGGTGAGGCTCGGGTCGGTCTGGGGCATCCCCATCGGCCTCCATCCGAGCTGGTTCTTCGTCTTCGCCCTGGTCACGTGGTCCCTGGCGGCGGGGTACTTCCCCCAAGAGTACCCCGGGTGGCCCGTCCTCCAATACTGGCTCGTCGGCGCGGCCACGGCCCTGCTGTTCTTCTGTTGCATCCTCGTCCACGAGCTGGGACACTCCCGTGTCTCGATTCAGAGCGGGATCGCGATCCGCGGGATCACCCTCTTCATCTTCGGGGGCGTCGCGCAGATCGCACGAGAGCCCGCCTCGCCCCGGGTCGAGCTCAAGATCGCCGTGGCGGGACCCCTCACGAGCCTCGCGCTGGCGGCCGGCTTCGCCGGTGCCTGGCTTGTCGTCCGCGGGGCGGCCGTTCTCGAGGCGCCCGTGATCTGGCTCGCGCGGATCAACCTGATGGTGGCGATCTTCAACCTCATTCCTGGATTCCCACTTGACGGGGGACGGGTCTTCCGGGCCCTGGTCTGGCTCTGGACGGGAAACTTCGCCCAGGCGACGTGGGCCGCCTCCCTGGCCGGTCAGGTCTTCGCGGTGGGCTTCATCGGTCTGGGCGTCCTCACGGCGCTGGGAGGGAACGCGCTCGGCGGCGTGTGGATGATTCTCATCGGCTGGTTTCTCCAGAGCGCGGCGGCGGCCATCCAGGCGCAGGCCGGACTGGTCGAGCTGCTACGCGGAGCCACGGTGACCCAGGCGATGGATCCGGACTGCCCTCGCGTGCCGCGAACGATCACCCTGGCCCGGCTGGTCCATGACGAGGTGCTCGGCCGGGGCCGGCGCTGCTTCTTCGTGACCGAGGACGGCCACCTGCACGGCCTGCTCACGCTTCACGAGTTGAAAACGGTCCCGCGGGAGCGGTGGGAGCGGGTCACGGCGGCAGAGGTCATGACCCCGACCGAGCGGCTCGTCACCGTCACACCCGAGCAGGATCTCTTCGCCGCCCTGCAGAAGATGGACGATGCCCGCGTGAGCCAGATGCCGGTCGTGGCCGGCGGCAGGCTCCTGGGAACCGTCAGCCGAGAGCAGGTGCTCCATTATGTGCGCGTCCGCGCCGAGCTGGGGACATAGCGGCGTCGCCGCGGCCCGAGCGAGTGCGCCTCCGAGCCGTGGGAGTCCGTCGGGGGTTACCAGGGAAAATCCGGGTCGTCCTCGATCTTCTGCTCCCTCCGGAGCGCGGCGAGCACGTCGCGTCCCGTGAGGATGCGGACCAGGTTGCTGTCCCCGACGACGGGCAGACTTCCGATGCGCCGCTGGAACATGGTGAGGCCGGCCTGGGCGAGCGTCGCCTCGGGCTGGATAGTCGCCACCGACCACGTCATTACGTCCCGGACCCGCCGGGCCTTGAGCATCTGGGGCGCCGCCCCGACGTGCCCGGCGAGCGCGGGGACGAAGACGGCGTGCTCGATGTCCCGATCGGTGAGGCTCCCGAGGAGGCGCCCGGCCCATAGGAAACATTACCGCCAGTTCGCATCACGCTCCCCCATGCAGCGGGCATCCAGGACCCCCTGAAAGGCCCCGGCGTCGTCGAGCCGCCGGCCCCGGACCCGCTTCCTGGAGCCGAGACCGCCCGGCTCTGATCCGGCTCCTGCGGCGATCCTGCTCCCGGGGTCGGCGTTGCGCCCTTCGCGCGCGAAGCTCCGGCGCCAGGGCGACGGATAGACCTCCGCCACCACCGACCGCCCGACCGGGATGTCCCAGCCGTCGAAGGGCCAGAAATGGACCCGGTCACCCGCCTGCTGGCAGACGTAGGCGCAGCCACGGCAGGCCGGCGTGGGTGGACTTGGCCACCGAGCCCTGCACGTCGAAATGGCAGACTGACTTGGCCGCGCCAGCCCGTACCCGCAAGATCGAACACTTCGGGGGCTCGGAGTATGCGCACCTGGCGCGCGGTTGTCCCGAGTGGGGCGCCGTCGCCCCACGGCTCTCCCTGCGGCCCCTGAGGGATTCGATCATGGCCTGCATCGTGTAATCGATGGGGATGACATAAGAAAGGACGCCGCCGCCCCTGTGTTATCCTGGCGCCGATGTCCGCCCGCGAGGTGCAGTCGTTCCTGAAGCACAGTCCCGTCTTTGCCTCGCTCCCGGCGCGAGAGATCGAGACCCTCAGCGCCGTCGTCTCCGAGGACAGCTTCCGCGCCCGCGACTACGTCTTCATGGAGGGCGACCCGTCCCTGTCGCTGTGCATCGTCAAGTCCGGGCGGGTCAAGATCGTCAGGCACTCGCGATCCGGCAAGGACGTGGTGCTGGAGCTGCTCGGGCCGGGAGAGCTCTTCGGCGGCGTCGCGGTGATCGAGAAGCGCCCGTACCCGGCCAGCGCCCAGGCCACCGAGCCCAGCGTGATCCTCAAGCTCCCCGCCGACGCCGTCATCGGTCTCTCCGAGCGGTACCCGACGGTGATCAAGGAGATGGCCCTCATGATCGGCCGCCGGCTCCGGGACGCGCATGACTCGGTGAAGTCACTCGCCGTGGACCCCGTGGAGGCGCGCCTCGCCGCGACGCTCATCCGGCTGGGAGAGCGCGAGGGGACCAGGAGCCGGCAGGGGCTCACGCTCCCCTTCCATCTGACCCGACAGGGGCTGGCCGACATGACGGGCACCACGGTCGAGACGACCATCCGGGTCTTGAGCCGTTGGTCGAAGGACGGGCTGATCCTCGACGACGGGGGCCGGCTCATCCTCACCGATCTCGAATCACTCCGCGCCCTCGCCCAGGGCGAGGAAGCGTAGCCCACGTCCCCTCGGCCGGATATCCCGTGCCCCCGCTCATCCGCCGCTACATCAAGACGAGCTTCCTCTTCCTCCTGACCGGCCTGCTCCTCGGCGGCTATATCCTCGTGGGCGAGTTCGCCGTCGGCGCCTATCCCCCGCGGCTCATGATCACCGCGCATGCGCATCTGCTCCTCGTGGGCTTCATGCTCATGATCGTCATGGGCGTCGCGACGTGGATGTTCCCGCGCCCGGGCCGCGACGACACGCATTACCGACCAGAGCTGGCGGAGGCCGTCTACTGGCTCATGACGTCGGGGACCGCGCTGCGCGCCGTCGCCGAGGTGTGGGGCGGCTTCTCGCCCGCGCCATTCCTCCGGCTCGCCATCGCCCTCGGCGGTCTCGCCCAGCTCGCCGGAGCCGCGCTCTTCGTCCTGAACATGTGGTGGCGCGTCCGGATGCCCACCGTCGCTCCCCCGCCCTCACGGTAACCGCAGTACCGCTCGCGCGGACCCCCCGGCTACCGGTGGAGTCCGTGCCGCGGTGGCGTCCCGGCTTGTACCCCCCTTCACCACCTATGACAAAGGTCATAGAGAGGGCCCAAGACCTCCGGTAGCCTGACAGGCAAGGAGGAGACAGACCATGACGCACTCTTGCGGTTGCCATTCCGCCGGTTCCCCGGAGATCTCGAAGGCGCTGCCGGCCTTCACCGCCGAGCAGACGGTGGAGGCGGTGTCGCGCCTCTCCCCAGGCGCGCTCGACGTGATGAAGGGCATGGGCATCAATCACTGCTGCGGCGGCCACCTCACGCTGCGCGAGGCCGCAGCCTCGGCGGGACTCGCGCTGGAGGCGCTGATCGAGGCCCTGCAGCGGACGGAGGGCGCGACGGCATGATCTCGGCCGATTTCACCCTCGCCCGCCTCCTGGACGAGCACCCCGAGCTCGTGGAGGTGCTCGCGGATCTCAATCCGCACTTCAAGCATCTCCGCAATCAGCTGCTGCGCAAGGTGATGGCGCCGCGGGTCACCGTGGCGCAGGCCGCGCGCATCGCCGGCGTGCCGGAGGAGCAGATGCTGGAGGCGCTGAGGCGCGCGCTGGGCGAGCCGGCGGCCCCGGCCCCTTCCCCCGCCCTCTCCCCGCAGAGCACAGTTGGCTGCCCCGCGCCCTCCCTCTGCGAGGAAGAGGGCGGGAGCGGGCACGAGGGGAGAGGCGCCGAGGAGGGTGGATCGGCCATACCCGCGGCGCTGGCCGCCGTGCCCGCCTCGCGCCAGGTGCACATCGACGTCCGCCAGGACATCGCGCGCGGCCAGGAGCCCTTTGCCCGCATCATGGGCGCCGTCAAGGGGCTCGGCGAGGGCGACGTACTCGTGCTCCGCGCGCCTTTCGAGCCCGTCCCGCTCTACGACGTGCTCGGCAAGCGCGGCCTCGCCCACTGGTCCGAGCCCCTCGGCGCGGCCGACTGGCGGGTGTGGTTCTACCGGGAGGCTGCCGTGGCCGGCGCGGCAGACGCAGCCGCGCCATCAGCGCCGTCCGCCCCGGCGCCGAGCGTCATCGTGCGCATCGACGTCCGGGGACTCGAGCCGCCGCAGCCGATGGTGCGCGTGCTCGAGCAGCTGGACGGGCTCGGGGCCGGCCAGGGGCTCGAGGTGATCCACGACCGGCGCCCGCTCTTCCTCTACCCACAGCTCGACGAGCGCGGCTTTGCGCATGACACCGACGAGCCCGAGGCCGGCGTGGTCCGTATCCTGATCCGGCGGAAGAGCGCCACGGGATGACCCCGCCCCGCCCGGGTGGCGGCGTCCCGTCGGTCACACTGCCCCTTCGTTACATGGTCGCCGCGGCCATCGCCTTCGTCCTGGCGGCGGCAGGCACCGTGTGGCTTGCCTCCGAGCTGGCGGGCCACTACTACCAGCCCCGCGTCGTGGCGCTCACCCACACGGTGACCCTCGGCTGGATCACGCTCACGATCATGGGGGCAAGCTATCAGCTCGTCCCCATCGTCCTCGAGCGGCCGGTCTGGAGCGAAAGGCTCGCGCGCTGGCAGTTCCTGATCCTGGCGGGCGGGATCGCGGGCATGATCGCGCACTTGTACCTCGGCACCTGGCCGGGGCTCGGGCTGGCGGCGGGCGTCGTCGCCCTCGGCGCCACGCTCCATCTGATCAACGCCCTGGCGAGCCTCCGGGGCGTCAGGACCTGGAGCTTCACCTCGCGGCTCCTGGCGGTGGCGCTCTCGGGCCTGGCCCTGACCGTCCTCTTTGGCCTCGCCCTGGCGGCGGACCGCCTCTGGAAGTTCCTGCCGGGAGAGTTCTTCCCCACGCTGCACGCCCACTTCCACCTGGCGCTCCTCGGCTGGGTGGCGCCGATGGTGATGGGCGTGGCGGCGCGCGTGTATCCCATGTTCCTCCTCGCCCGCGATCCGGAAGGGTGGCCCGGGGCGCTGCAGCTCTGGGGCCTCGCGCTCGGCAGCCCCGTCGTGGCGCTCGGGCTCCTCGCGGTGCCCATCCTCGTCCTCCCCGGGGCGCTGGCCGTCGGGGCCGCCGTCGCCGGACACCTCGCGTGGGTCTCCGAGATGGCCGCCAGCCGCAAGCGGCCGGCGCTGGACTGGGGGCTCCGCCTCGCGCTCACCGGCACGGCATTCCTCATCCCGGCGGGCCTCATGGGCCTCGGCTTCGCCGCGGACATGCTTGGCGGACCCCGGATGGGGCTCGCCTACGGCGTGCTCGCCCTCGGCGGCTGGGTCTCCCTCACCATCGTCGGCATGCTGTTCAAGATCGTGCCCTTCCTCGTCTGGTATCGCGCGTACAGCCCCAAGGCGGGGAAGGCGCCGGTGCCGACCCTCGCCCAGCTGTCGTGGCCGAGGGCCGAGGCCTGCACCTATGGGCTCCTCACCGTGGGCGTGAGCGCGCTCGCGCTCGCCGTGGGTGTGGGCGATCCCCTCTGGATCGGCGGCGCAGGCGCCATCGTCGTGCTCGGGGCGCTTGCCTTCGCGGTCTCGCTGGCGCGCGTGCTGACACATCTGGCGCCCACCCCGGGACGCCACCTTCCTGCCAGCACGCTCAGCGTGCACACGCGATGAGCCTCTTCGACCGCGCGCCCTTCATCGTGATCTGGGAGACGACCCGCGCCTGCGCGCTGTCCTGCGTGCATTGTCGCGCCGAGGCGATCTCCCGCCGCGATCCTGGCGAGCTCACCACCGAGGAAGGGAAGCGGCTGCTGGACCGCGTCGCGGCCTTCGGCGATCCCGCGCCGATCCTCGTGCTGACCGGGGGGGATCCGCTCCGCCGCCCCGACATCACCGAGCTCGTGTCCCATGGCACGGCGCGCGGCATCAGCATGTCGCTCACACCCAGCGGCACCGCCGCCGTCACCGAGCCGCGGCTCCGCGCCCTGCGCGATGCCGGGCTGGCCCGGCTCGCGGTGAGCCTCGATGGCGCCACGGCGGAGGCTCACGACGCCTTCCGCCGGGTCCGCGGCTCCCACCGCTACACCATGCGCATCATCGAGCACGCGCGGGCGCTCTCGCTGCCGCTCCAGATCAACACGACCGTCTGCAAGCAGACGCTGCGCGATCTGCCGGCGCTCGCGCGGCAGATGGAGGAGTACGGCGTCGTCCTCTGGGCCCTCTTCTTCCTGATCCCCGTGGGACGGGCCGTGGCGGATCAGGGGCTGCCCGCGGAGGAGATCGAGCGGGTGCTCGAGTGGGCGGCCGATCTCGCCACGCGGGCCCCGTTCGGCGTCAAGACCACCGAGGCGCCCCACTACCACCGCGTGCTCGCTCAGCGGGGCCAGTCGAGCCGGCCGGCGAGCATCGGGGCCGACGCCGCTCCCGGCCGCCCCGTGGCGGCCGCCCCCGGCCTCATCGGACGCGCCGGCCGCGCCGTCACGGACGGCAACGGCTTCGTCTTCGTCGATCACGTGGGCCGGATCTGCCCCAGCGGCTTCCTCCCCATGCCGGCGGGCAATGTCAGGACCGACGACCTGGTCGCCGTGTACCGCGAGCACCCGCTCTTCACGTCCCTGCGCGATCCCGCCCGGCTCGGCGGCCGCTGCGGCCGCTGCGAGTACCGCGATGGCTGCGGCGGAAGCCGGGCGCGCGCGTGGGCCGCGTCGAAGGACCCGCTCGCCGAGGACCCCGGCTGCGCCCATGTGCCGGGGCGCGCGCGTCCCGGGTCTGCGTGTGCCGCGACGGCCGCCCCCGTGATCGCGGGAGGATCGGATGCGCGTCCCGAGGTCACCGGAGAGCAGGTGACGCAGGCGCTCCGGACGGTGTTCGATCCAGAGCTCGGGATGTCCATCGTCGAGCTCGGCCTTGTCTACGGCATCGCCATCGACAACGGCGCAGTCAGGATCACGATGACGCTGACGACGCCGGGCTGCCCGATCCAACACGTCATGCTTCAGTGGGTCCGGGAAGCCCTGATGCCAGTCCCCGGGGTGGAGCAGGTCGAGGTGGCCATCACCTTCGACCCGCCGTGGACGCCGGAGCGCATCATGCTCCCCTCGTCCCGCTGACCCGACTCCACCGCCCCACACAGCCCGGGGGCACCCGGCCCATTGACAGCGTCCCGGGCGCCTGTCGTCCGCGTCCGCCTCCGGGACCTGGCCGAGCTCCGCGTCAAGAACTCCGGCGCCGGACGGCCGCGACCCAGCTCGGCCCGGGCCGGAGGGGAACCGGCGGCGGCCCCTCCCGCGCAGGCGGATTCTTCTCCGTATGACCTGCATCATAGGGTGCGGTTCCGCCCGCATTCTACCGTCTGGTCATCACGCGGGGTGCTTCACCCACTCACACGGAGGGCGAGGAATGGCGGACAAGGGCGGCGCGCGCGGCAAGGATCCGGAGGAGAAAGTCCCACTGGCCCAGGCGTTCTTCGACAACATCTTCCTGCTGCTCGTGCTGGGGATCGTGGTCCCCACCGTCTTCTACACGATCTGGGGTCTCTTCGAGATCGCCAGCATCCCGCTCGCGAAATAGGAGGACCGCCATGAGCCTGCAGACTCTCCAGGGCGTCTGGTGGAAGAAGGTCGACGCGAGCGAGAAGATGTGGATCGGCATCGCGCTGGTCTGGTGCCTGATCCTCTTCGCCATGATGCCGCTCTGGCATCTCAAGGGCGGGCAGAACCCCTCCTTCGAGACCTACCGGACCAGCCCCGAGCAGTTCCTGAAGAAGGTCGAGGCCTTCGTGGAAAAGGGGCCCAAGGCGGGTGAGGAGAAGGGCCTTCCGGTGATCGCCCCCGATCCGAAGACCGAGGTCTTCATGCTGGGGCGCCTCTGGCAGTGGTACCCGGCGCTCAAGCTGAAGAAGGGCGAGACCTACCGCCTGCACCTCTCCTCCATGGATCTGGTCCACGGCTTCTCCCTCTTCCCCCTCAACCTGAACTTCATGGTTCTTCCGGGCTACGAGTACGTCCTGACCATCACGCCGACCACCACGGGCGAGGTCTTCGTGGTCTGCAACGAGTTCTGCGGGATCGGGCACCACCAGATGGTGGGCAAGATCACGGTCGAGTAGAGGAGACAAGCATGGAAGCCGTCTACAGAACCTGCGCGCAGACCGGTCTCAAGGTCCACAACCACGCCGAGCGCCTCATCAGGGCGAACGCCGTGGCCGGCGTCGTCTCGATTCTCTTCGGCGGCATCGCGGCCATCCTGGTGCTGCTCACACGGTGGCCGGCAGTGCACCTGCTGGATCCCACCAGCTTCTACCGGGCGCTGACCTTCCACGGCATCAACATGCTCATCTTCTGGATCATCTTCTTCGAGGTCGCCGTCCTGTACTTCGCGGGCCCCATCGTGCTGGGCTCGCGCCTGGCCTGGCCCAGGATCGGGTGGGTCTCCTTCGTCCTCATGGTGGCGGGTACGCTCCTCATCAACATCGCCATCCTGCAGGGCAAGGCCGACGTGATGTTCACCTCCTACGCTCCGATGCAGGCCGCGTCCCACTTCTATCTCGGCTGGATCCTCTTCGCCGTGGGCGCGCTGGTCGCGGTCTGCAACTTCTTCGCGAGCCTCGTGGTGGCCAAGGCCGAGCGCACCTACACCGGCTCCATCCCGCTCGTCACCTTCGGGGCGGCCACCGCCGGCATCATCGCGGTCGTCACGCTGGCCCACGGTGCCATCATCTACATCCCCACCTGGCTCTGGTCGCTGGGGATCATCGAGAAGATCGACCCGGGAATCTACCGCCTGATCTGGTGGGGCCTCGGCCACTCCTCGCAGCAGATCAACGTGACCGCCATGGTCAGCATCTGGTACCTCCTGGCCACGCTCACCGTCGGCGCGACGCCCATCAACGAGAAGGTGTGCCGCTCGGCCTTCCTCCTCTACATCCTCTTCATCAACCTGGCCTCGGCCCACCACCTGCTCGTGGACCCGCAGCTGTCCCCCGCGTGGAAGATCTGGAACACCAGCTACGGCATGTACCTGGCGGTGCTGGCCAGCATGATCCACGGCATGACGGTGCCCGCCTCGGTGGAGGTGGCGCAGCGGAAGAAGGGCCTCACCAAGGGGCTCTTCGAGTGGCTCGCCAAGGCGCCCTGGGGCAATCCGGGCTTCGCGGCGCTCGCGCTGTCGCTCTCCCTCTTCGGCTTCATCGGCGGCATCACCGGCGTCACCTTCGGCGCCGAGCAGATCAACATCATCTCCCACAACACGCTCCGGATCACCGGCCACTTCCACGCCACCGTGGTGGCGGGCACGACGATCGCCTTCATGGGGCTCACCTACTACGTGGTGCCGCTCATCTTCCGGCGCCATCTGATCTCCACGAAGCTCGCCACGGCGCAGATTTACCTCTTCGGCATCGGCATGACGATCTTCATCGGCGGCATGACGACGGCCGGCTCCTACGCCATCCCGCGGCGCCACTGGGACGTGCAGTTCGCCACGTCGCTCTTCCAGCCGCCGGTGGAGGCCGCAGCGTTCGCCTTCCTGGGCATCATGGGCGTGGGCGGACTCTTCGCGCTCGCGGGCGGCGCTCTCTACGTGCTGATCACGGTGGGCTCGGTGCTCTTCGGGCGCCGCGTGCCTGACACCCCCGGCGCGGTCCCGCTGGCCGCCATGCCCCAGGACAAGGGGCAGCACGTGCCGATCAAGGGCACCACGGTCCTGGTCCTTGTCTTTCTCGCATCCTTCATCATCTACTACTTCCTCAACTGGAAGTGGCTGGCCGCCATCTGGATCGTGAAGTGAGGCGGTCATGCGCACATCGGGCCATCGCATCCCCTCTCCCTCCCTCGGGGGGGAGAGGGAGATCAGCTCGCTCACGGTCGTGCCGGCCGCCACCCGGCGGCTCCTGATCGGGTGGCTCTCGCTCGCGCTGGCGTCGTTGGTGGTGGCCGGCATCTTCGCCGCGATCGCCGCCTTCGCGCGCACGCCGGTCGTCCACACCCTCTTCTCCCCCAACGCGTTCCGGCTGGCGCTGACCTCGCACGTCACCTTCGCCTTCACCGTCTGGTTCGTCACCTTCGCGGGCGTGCTCTGGATCTACGTGGCCTGGCGGTCCAACTACCCCCTGGGCGTCGGCGCCTCCTGGGCCGCGCTGTCCCTGGCCGCGCTGGGCTCGGCGGCCATGGCGGTGCCGGCCTTCCTGGCCTCGGGCCAGCCCTACCTCAACGACTATCTCCCCGTGATCGACCAGCCGTTTTTCTGGGCAGGCCTGGTCCTGGTGGCGGCGGGCTTGAGCCTGGAGGCCGCGGCCTATCTGGCCGCCGCACTCCAGGGCGAGCGCCGGGCGCGGCGCCAGGGCGCGGCAGCCGGCTCGCCCGAGGGGCTCGCCATGGCGGCGGGCGCCGTCGCCATGCTGCTCGCCGTCGCGGCCACCGTGCTCGCCTTCTGGCGCCTCGATCCGGCCCTGCCCTTCGGCTACTCGCTCCGCGCCCTCGTCTGGGGCGGCGGGCACATCCTCCAGTACCTGCATGTGACCGGCATGGCCACGGGGTGGATCGTCGCCATCTCGGTGGCCCTGGTCACCGTGTTTCCCGCGCGCCGCGTCCTCCGGATACTCCTCTGGGTGCTCCTGCCCTTCATGGCGGCGGCCACCGCCTCGTACCTGGTGTGGCGGCCCGAGGAGCTCCTCATCAACCACCTGATCACGATCCTCACCTTCGGCGGCCTCGGCGCCGCCGGGGTGCCCGTGTTCTTCATGGCGGCGAGCGCCGTGGTGGCGGCGGGGCGCCCGCTGCCGTGGGCGAGCCCGCTCTTCGGCGGCACCGTCGTCTCCTTCGCGCTCTACGCCATCGGCGGCGTCATGGGGCTCATCGGCTTCACCCAGGACACGCGAGTGCCGGCCCATTACCACGGCATGGTCGGCGCCGTGACGCTCGCCTACATGGGGCTCACGCCCATGCTGCTCGAGATCTGCGGCCGCCGCCCGTGGAGCGCGAGGCTCACCCGGTGGCAGCCCTATCTCTACGGCATCGGGCTCCTCGGCATCATGATCGGCATGCACTGGGCCGGCGGGCACGGCGCCCCGCGAAAGACCTTCGGCTTCACCTGGGCCACTGCGCAGGCCATCCTGGGGATGAACATCATGGGGGCCGGCTCCGTACTCGCGATCCTGGGCGGGCTCGCCTTCGTGCTCAACATGGGAATCCCGCTCGTCACGCGGAGGCGCCAATGCTGATCGCCGCCTACGTCGAGTCGCTCAAGCTGCGCGTCGGCACCTTCATCGGCATGGCGGCGGTCCTCGGTTACATCGCCACGGCCCCCGCGGGTCTGGCGCTGCCGTCGCTGGCAATCCTCTTCGCCGTCACCGTCATGGCGGCGGGCGGCGCGGGCGCGCTGAACCATTTCCTCGACCGGGACCTCGACGCCCGGATGCCCCGCACCGCCAGGCGTCCCCTGCCCTCGGGGCGCATCCGCCACCCCTGGCACGTGGTGGCGCTGGGGCTGGGGCTCGTGATGCTCGCGGTGAGCCTGGCCCTGTGGCAGCTGAACCGGCTGGTCGCTCTTCACGTGTTCCTCGGGGCCTTCACCTACGTGGTCGTCTACACGATCTGGCTCAAGCGGCGCTCCTGGCTCAACGTGGTGATCGGCGGACTGGCCGGCTCCTTCGCCGTGCTGGCGGGCGGCGCGCTGGCCCGCCCCGAGCTCTGCCTGCCGCCGGTCATCTTCGCCGCCGTGCTCTTCTTCTGGAGCCCGTCGCATTTCTGGTCTCTCGCCATCGCCTACAAGACCGAGTATGCGGGAGCCCTGATCCCCATGCTCCCCGCGGTCAAGGGAGAGGCCCGCACCGCCCGGAGCATCCTTCTCAACACGGTGGGGCTCCTGGCCTCGAGCCTCCTGCCCTTCGCCCTCGGCATGCTCGGCTGGGTCTACCTCGTCCTCGGCGTGCTGCTCGGTGGAGGACTCCTCCTGACTCGCAACCTGCAGCTCGCGCGCCGGCCGGGGGACCGAAGGCTCGCGCTCACCAACTTTCACGCCTCGAACCTCTTCCTCCTGCTCCTGTTCCTGGCCGTGGTCATCGACGTCGTGGCTCGACGCTAAGCCTGCGCGCGCACCGGGCCAGCGGGGCCTGGCGAGGCGCCGGGCCGCCTGGAGGCGGGCTTCCTGCCGATCACATACGCTCATGCGGCTGGCAGGCCCACTTCCTGCTAAGGTAGGGGCCGACCCGAGACAGCTGGGAGGGCAAGCCGAAGCGTGCGCGCGGGAATCGGCCGGCAGATCAACATCGCCATCGGGGCGGGCTTCGCCCTCGTCCTCGTGGTGGGCGGAATCTCCGTGCTGCTGGCCTGGACCATCTCCGCGGGAGTTGAGGAGGGGCGGCACCGGCGGTTCGAGGTCGATGCCATCAACCGGATCCACAGCACCGTTCACCACTTCGTCGCTCACCTCCACCTGGCGCTCCTGGGCACTGCAGCGCCCGGGCACCCGTCCCCCGCGGAGATCCTCGACGAGCTGAAGCGGCGGATCGCCGCATACCATGCCTTCGAGCGGACCCAGGGGAGCGATGAGTCACGCCAGGAGCTGGGTCGCCTCTCGGAGCTGCAGGCCCTGGTGGCCCAGCTCGAGGTCGCCTCCCGAGCGGTGCTCGGGGCCCTTGGCCGAGGTCAGCCACCCACCGCCGCCGAGGTGGTGGCCATCAACGAGCTGGCCCATGAGCGGGTCGCGGGAATCGTCCAGGAGCTGCACACCGTACACGAGCGGAAGCTCGAGCGCGCCATCGACGGAACCCAGCGGCGGATGTTCCTGATCTCGAGCTTGTACGTGACGTTCGCGGTGGGCGGCGCATCGCTGCTCCTCCTCGGCAACCGGTTCCTGTCCCGGCGCCTCGTCTCGCCCATCGGCCGTCTCGCCCAGGCTGCCCTGCGCATCGCCGGTGGCGACCTCGCCCAGCGCGTTCCCGTCCGATCCGGGGACGAGGTGGGGCGGCTCTCCCGGGCGTTCAACGTCATGACCGAGCGCCTGGAGGCGCACGAGGCCGAGCGGCTGAACTTTCAGGCGGAGCTCGAGCGGCAGGTCAAGGAGCGAACGCGCGAGCTCGAGGACACCGCAGCAAGGCTCCAGGCCACGCAGGCCGAGCTCATCCGGTCCGAGCGGATCGCCGTGACGGGCCAGATCGCGGCCGGGGTCACGCACGAGATCCGCACCCCCCTCAACTCCCTCGCGATCAACGTCCAGCTGCTCCGCCGGGAGCTCTCGGCCGAGGCCGCCCCGGCGTCGCTGCGCGAGGCCCTCGGCACCTTCGCCATGGTGGAGTACGAGATCACGCGGATCAACCGGATCCTGGAGGAGTTCGTCAGGTTCGCGCGTCTCCCGGCGCCGCGGTTCGAGACCGTCGAGATCGGCGCCCTCCTGCAGGAGATCCTTGGGCTGCTGGGCCCCCAGGCGGCCAGGGCCGGCGTGCGCCTCGAGGCCCGGCGGCTCTCGCCGGGGGCCGCCGTGAGAGGGGATCCGGATCAGCTGCGCGAGGTCTTCCTCAACCTGGGCCAGAACGCGCTGCAGGCCATGCCGAACGGGGGCGCGCTCGGCCTGGAGGTGACCCGGGAGGCGATCTTCGTTCCCTTCGTCAGCAGCAAGGCCGACGGTCTCGGCCTCGGGCTTCCCATCGTCAAGCGGATCGTCGAGGAGCACGGGGGAAGCGTGTCGTGCCAGAACCGTGTCGGGGGCGGGGCCAGCTTCCTCGTCCGGCTTCGCGCCGCCGGGCCCTCCACCGGGGGGTGAGCGGTGGAACACCTCATCCTCCTGGCCGAGGACGATTCCCACACGCGCGAGGGCCTGCGCCGGGCCATGACGCGGGCCGGGTACCGGACGCTGACGGCAGCTGACGGGGGGGCGGCCCTCGCCATCCTGAAGTCGGAAGCCGTCGATGTTCTCCTCTCCGACCTGAAGATGCCGGGCGTGGACGGCATGGCCCTGCTCGACCGGGTCCGGGCCGATTTTCCGGAAACGGCCGTGATCATCCTCACGGGCTTCGCCACCGTCGGCCTCGCCGTCGAGGCGATGAAGAAAGGCGCCTACGACTTCCTCACCAAGCCCATCGATCTCGGCAAGCTCGAGCTTCTGCTGGGGCACGCCCTGGAGGCCCGGAGACTCACCCGGGAGAACCGCGAGCTCAGGCTCCGCCTGCGCGAGACCGCCGGGCTCAAGCCGCTCCTGGGTCGCTCCGCCGCCATGCAGCGCCTCCGGGAGACGATCGAGCTGGTGGCCGCCACCGATGCGGCGGTCCTGGTCCTCGGGGAAAGCGGCACGGGGAAGGAGCTGGCGGCGCATGCCATTCACTACGGCGGGGCGCGGGCCGAGCGCCCCTTCGTCAAGGTGAGCTGCGCCGCGCTTCCCGACGGGCTGCTCGAGTCGGAGCTGCTCGGTCACGAGCGCGGGGCCTTCACCGGCGCCCGGGACCGACGCAAGGGCCGGTTCGAGCTGGCCCACGGGGGCACGCTGTTCCTGGACGAGGTGGGAGACATGAGCCCCCAGACCCAGGCGAAGCTCCTCCGCGTCCTCCAGGAGCGGGAGTTCGAGCGGGTGGGCGGGACGGACACGATCCGCGTGGACGTCCGGCTCATCACCGCCACCAACCGCGACCTCGAGGGCCTCGTGGCCGAGGGCGCGTTCCGCGAAGATCTCTACTACCGGCTGAATGTCGTTCCCCTCCGGATGCCGCCCTTGCGCGAGCGCGTCGAGGACATCCCGGCCCTGACGGCGCATTTCCTCGGCGCCTGCGCCGAGCGGTGGGGCAAGCCCATCCCGGAACCGACCCCCGAGGCCCTGGCGCTCCTCTGCCGCTACTCCTGGCCCGGCAATGTCCGCGAGCTGCAGCACGTCGTGGAGTCCATGCTCGTGTTCTCGCGGGGCGGCCCGATTGCGGCCGAGGACCTCCCTCCTGCCATTCGGGGCGACGAGAGGACTCCCGATCCGGCAGAGCGCCACTCCGGAGCCACGCTCCGGAACCTTGAGCGCCAGGCTGTCGCCCGGACGCTTCTCGCCACCGGCGGGAACCGGCGCAAGGCGGCCGAGATCCTGGGGATCGGGCTCAAGACCCTCTATCGGAAGATCCAGGAGTTCCATCTCCGGTAGAAGTCTCCGAAGCTGCCTCCTGTCTCCTCCCGCCCGCGGCCGCGTGGCCGGTAGCCCTTGTCATCTTGACCGCAACGGACTGGCCCGGCGAGTCGTTTTGACAAACCCGGCTGCCGCGGCTCCCCCCCGGACATTCGCTCTCTGCCGCCCAGGGCCCCGTGCTTGAAGCGGTTCTGGCGCCGGAGCCTCGTGTCGCCTCACGTGGCACCCCCTGTGCTGGTGGGACTGGCACTGCGATGAGACAGCCGGAGTCGATCCTGGTCGTGTCGCCAGATGCCACCAGCCTGCAGGGGCTGACGCGAGTGCTCCTGCAGGGGGGGCTGCCGGTGACCGCGGCCCTGGGGTGGGCCGAGGGGGAGTCCCGGCTCCAGCGAGTTCCCGTCTCTCTGCTCGTCGCGGACATCGAGGAGGTGGGCCCTGAGGAGCTGATCCTGCTCCGCCGCCTGCGGGCCGGGTTTCCTCACGTGGGGATCATCGCGCTGGTCTCCCTCTCCACCTCGGAGGCCCGGGCGGCCAAGGCCGAAGGCCTCGTGCTGGCCATCCTCGACAAGCCCATCGCTCTCGCCCAACTGGAGGAGGCCGTGAGCTCGGCCCTCTCCCGCAAGGCCTTGCGGTGAACATCATCCTGGCCTCGCCCTGGCGGCGACGCTCCTGCTGGCCTGGGGCCGGGGATTCATGATCGAGCCCGTGGTGAAGGAGCATGAGGGTGCCGCGGGGGTACGGAGGAGCGACGGGGAGCACACCACCGAGAAAAGGGGGACGAACGATGAAGGACGCATTAGTAGGCATTTGGACCTGTATCTGGCTGCTGGCGACCGGACTTGCCCTCACCGGCACCGTCATGGCACAGACCGCATCGCCGAGCAGCGTGGCCATCGGCGGGCAGCTCTACGATAAGTGGTGGAAGGCGGTACCCGGCGTGAAGCCGCCCGACGGCAACCATCCCCTGTGGGCATCGCAATCCACGAACAAGCGGAAGGGGCTGGACACGTGGCGGTGCAAAGAGTGCCACGGGTGGGATTACAGGGGGAAGGATGGTGCCTACGGCTCTGGCTCCCACAAGACAGGCTTCCCAACGGTCATGGGCGCGCAGACCATGAGCGTGGCCCAGCTCAAAGCCATCCTGAAGGGCTCCACCAGTGGCAAGCACGATTTCTCTCCATTCCTGGATGACACCGCCCTGACCAACCTCGCGGCCTTCCTGAAGCATGGGCTGGTGGATCTGCCCGGGGCCATTGACGCCAAGGCGAAGAAGCCCGCGAAGGCGGACATGGCCCGCGGCAAGCAGTTGGCCGTCGTCTGCACCGTCTGCCACGGTCCCGAGGGGAAGACACTGAACTTCGGGAAGCCGGGCGAACCTGAGTACGTCGGGACGGTGGCCAAAGAGAATCCCTGGGAGTTCTTGCACAAGGTCCGCGTCGGCCAGCCGGGCTCGGAGCCTGCCATGCCCACGGGAGTGGAGCTCGGGTGGAGTCTGCAAGATGTCCTCGACGTCTTGGCCTATTCCCAGACCCTCCCTGACAAGTGAGACAAGGAGAACGGTCTCCCCTGAGGCGAGCAGCGATGCCGACCTCAGCCGAAGGGGCGAGCCGAGCCCTCGGATGGTGGAGAGGCAAACAGGCACACACTCTGGCGCGCGGCTTAGAGCAATCGGGCTCTTGTTGCTCTCTTGTCGCCGGGGGCGGCCTTCGCTGGCCGTCCGCCGGACACCGAGGAGACGGGCACGGTGGAGACTGAAATGAACCCCCGGTGGGGAGGAGCGCCATGCTGACCTGGACGGGGCGAGCCGTCGTGGTGGGTCTCACCCTTCTCGCCCTGGGCGCCCCTCCCTCCCCCCCCGCAGCTGCGGGGGAGGAAGAGACGGAGGCGGTGAGCCTGCCCGCGACCCTGATCACCGAGGGCGCCGTGCCCGGCACCGAGGTGGAGGGAAGCTTCACCATGTCGAAGGCCGAGACGGAGTGGGGGTACGTCTTCGGCCTAAGCAGTCTCCAGTATGCGCCCGTGCCGTCCTTCGGCGTCAAGCTGGTGCTTCCGGTGGTCGTCCGCGACCCAGTGGGCTCCGAGCCCACCGAGGCCGGCATGGGCGATGTGGGCCTCATGCTTAAATACGCCCCCGTGCTGCTGCCCGCCAAGCAGTTCGCCCTTGCCGGAGGTCTGGCCCTGACCTTGCCCACGGGGAGCGAACGGCGGGAGCTGGGCGGGCAATTCGCCGTGGCGCCCTTCCTCGCCGCGGGCAAGGGGCTAGGCGCCTGGAGCCTCCAGGCGGATGTCGCCTATCGCTGGCAGCTCAACGACCCGCGGGAGCTCGAGCCCGAGGAGGAGGGGGGCGAGCCGGTGAGGCCTCACAAGGAGCATGGCGTCACGGCCAACCTTACCGTGACCTATTCGCCCCTGAAGTGGCTGGCCGCGCTGCTCGAGCTGAACAGCGTGACGGTGCTCCACCGGGGCGAGCCTCTGACAGAGCGGGTGCAACTCTACCTGACCCCCGGAGTGAGCGTGGAGCCGGCCGCGGGGTGGAATCTCCGGGCCGGGGTCCACCTCCCGGTGACGAGCGCCAGGGAGGTCGACTGGAGCCTCATCGTCATCCTCACCCGAGGCTTCTAGCCGCGCCCATCACGCGCCGCGCGCGGCGCGTGATGCTGGCGCTCATCGCGGCTGCGCTCTTCCAGCTCCGGGCCGGGCTGATGCTCGCCGTCCGGGAGTGGGTGAGACACGGTGACGACACGTGGTCACGCTCGGTGACGCGAGCGTCCTCATCCTGCGCGATAGGCAGAAGACAGGCCGGCTCCGCCATGCCCCCGAGAGCGGCCCTTTCGAGCTCAACCGGGACGAGGCCGCCAGGCGCCCGCGCTTCACGTTCAGCCCCGGAGTCAAGCCCGTGATCCGCCTTGCGTGGGGCCGTCGGGCGCCGCCTTGCTCCTGGGCCTTTTCTTGAGCGGCCTGGGTGGCGGGGCAGCAGCCTGCTACGAGGGGCCCGGCACCGCCTCGGCCGCGGGCAGAAGCCCCGCGGCGGGTAGCTCCCGGAGCTCCAGGATCAGCGCATCGAGGCGAGCCGCCGTGTGGCGGGAGTACTCGTACAGGTGCTTGTGCATCAGCGCGAGCGTGACGGCGTCCCGGATGGCGCGGGGGCGCCGGAGGGCCGTCTCCAGGACCATGGAGAGCGTCAGCCAGGCGCGGCGCGGCGAGGCGTTGAGCACGCAGGCCCAGACGATGCGGAGCAGCAGCGTGAGATCGCCGGGCGTGGTCGCGAGCCGGGATGTGCGGAGCGCCCCCCGCCCCAGGATCAGCGCCATGGCGCGCCTGCGGTAGTTCCCGTAGTCGTAGAGCCGCTCCAGCAGCCTCCGGTAGCCCTCGTAGAGCTCCAGGCGTGACATGCCCTTGGGGATGATGTTGGTGAAGACGAACTGGTCCCCCACCGACTCGGCGATGAGCCGGCCGGCCGCCTTGAGCCGATCGTAGAGCGGCGTCTTGGGCACGGCATTGAGCATCCCGGTCATGGAGATGGGGATGCGGGCGGCCTGGATGAAGCGGAACTGCTCCTCGAAGATCTCCGGGTCGTCGCTGTCGAATCCCACGATCATCCCGGCCATGACCTCGATGCCGGCGGCCTGGATGCGGTGGACCGAGGTGAGGATGTCCTCCCGCATGTTCTGCGTCTTCCCGGTGGACTCGAGACTGGCTCTCCGCGGCGACTCGATGCCCACGAAGATGGTCGAGAAGTCGGCCCGCCTCATGAGCGCCAAGAGCTCGTCGTCCTGGGCCACGTTGAGGGACACCTCGGTCATGAACTCCACGGGGTAGCCGTTGGCCTCCTGCCACGTGGCCAGCGCCAGCAGCAGCTTCTTGGCTTCCTTCTTGTTGCCGATGAAGTTGTCGTCCACCACGAAGATGTTCCGCACGCCGAGCCGGTGGATTTCCTCCACCTCGGCCATGACCTGCTCCACCGACTTGGTGCGCGGGCGGCGGCCGTACATGACGATGATATCGCAGAAGTCGCAGTTGAAGGGGCAGCCGCGGGCGAACTGGATGGCCATGCTGCGGTAGCGCCCGATCTTGAGGAGGTCGAAGCGCGGCAGCGGCGAGTCCAGCATGCTGGGCTTCTCCTCCTGCCGGTACTCCGCCTGCCACGCGCCGGCCTCATACTCCCGGATGAATTGCGGCCAGGTGTACTCGGCCTCGTCCACGAAGAGCACGTCCACGCGCCCGCGCAGCTCGTCGGGGCAGAGCGAGGCGAAGGGGCCGCCCGCCACCACGAACTTCCCGCGCCGGCGAAGCTCCTCGATGATCTCGAACATCCGCGTCTTGTGGACCACGTAGCCCGTGACGCCCACGATGTCGGCGTCGGTGTCGAAGTCTATGGACTCGACGTTCTCGTCGCAGAGGACGATCTCATGCCCCGCGGGCGTGAGCGCCGCCACCGTGGGGAGCGAGAGGTTGGGGAAGGCGCAGCGCTTGCCGAGGCTCGGCAGGATGCGGTCGAAGGTCCAGAAGGACTCGGGATTCCTTGGCGCGATCAGGTAGATCTTCACGTGGGTGTCTGAACCCCCGCGGCGCTGGGAGAGAGGCCAGAGCCGCTGAGGTCCCGGGGATCATACCCGACCCCCCGCCCCGGCGCAACCAATTCCCTTATCCCCCCGGGCCGCGGGCGAGGGATGACAGCGACTCAGATCGCGTGAAGAAAGTCGCGCCGTCCGAGGTTCCGGCGGGGGCGGGCGGGCAACAGCCCGGGTGCCCGCCCCCGGGGTGAAGATGATCTGGGTCATAACGCCCGGCGCACCGACGCCGTCACACTGATCCATGGAGGGCTTCGGTCACGCGACGGACAGGGAAGCGATGATGAGTCTACCGGTGAGGAGGCCCCGAGGGGTCATGTTGATCTCATGGTGAGCGCGCTGTTCTCCCACCGGCTCTTCGCGCCGTCGCTGGTCCTGGGCATCTTCGGCCTCGGGGCGCTGACGGTGGCCTTCCTCCTCTTCGGTCCGGGCATGGCGCCGTGGGCCGACACGCTCCTCACCGCCTGCTTCGGCTGGAACGCCGAGACCCGCCACTATCGCCTCGACTCCCTCATCCTGACGCTGCTGCAGCCGCCGCTCTTCGTCGCGGTCGTCTCCTTCTTCTACCCGGACGAGCTGCGGGCATTCCTCCGGTCCCACGCCGGACGCGTCCTCGCGGGCACCACGCCGGCGCTGTTCCTCGCGCTCGCCGCCTCGCTCCTGGCCACCAGCGAGATCTCGGCCTCGGGTGTGGCGCCGGCCCCGGCGGGGCTGGCAGCGCCGCTGCGCCAGGGCGGCCCGGCCCCCGCGTTCTCGCTGACCGACCATCGGGGGCGCACGGTGTCGCTCGGGAGCTTCAAGGGCCGCCCCGTGGCCATGACGTTCGTCTACGCGAACTGCCACGCCACCTGCCCGATCCTCATCCAGAGACTCAAGGCCATCGAGGCAAGAACGGCGCCCGGCGCGGCCGCCTTCGTGGCCGTGAGCCTGGACCCGGAGCGCGACACTCCAGGTGCCCTTGCCCACGCGGCCCACCAGTGGGAAGTCGGGGAGCGGTGGCACCTGCTCAGCGGCCCCACCGAGGCCGTGCGCGCTGTCCTCCGCGCCTACGGCGTCCAGTGGGCGCCGCTCCCCGAGGGCGAGATCGCCCACGACAATCTCGTGCTCCTCATCGACGCGCGGGGACGGCTGGCATTCACGTATCGCGGGCTCGCGCACCCGGAGGACCGCCAGGTGGCCGACCTTGCTCGGCTCGCGAGAGAGCAGGGCTAGGCCCATGTACTCTCCCGGGTCGCGAGAGCCCGCCGCGGCGGGCCCCGCCGAGGGTGCGCCCACGCCGCCGCCGCGCCCGGCGCCCCGGGCGGTCCCCTTCACCATCTTTCCCGCTCCCAGCCGGCCCACGGAACCTCTCCACCGCCGCGGGCTCGCCGCGGTGGGTATGGCCTATCAGTGGGTTGAGGTGCTGCTCGACCGCCTGGTCTCGGCGCCGCTGAACCCGCTCTATCACAGCGGGACCATCGCGGTGTTCTCGCTGGCGGTGGCGCTCGTGACCGGCATCTATCTCTTCCTCTTTTATCGGGTCGGCACGGATGCCGCGCATCAGTCCATCGAGGGCATCATGGCGCACCCCCTGGGGATCGGGTCGCTGATGCGCTCGCTCCACCGTTATTCCTCGGATGCGGCCATGCTGGCCGCGGCGCTCCACGGCCTCAAGATGTTCCTCACCGACCGGTTCTGGGGCGCGCGGTGGATCGGCTGGGTCACGGGGCTCACCCTGCTGGCGCTCGTCTGGGTCACGGGCGCCACGGGCTACTGGCTCGTGTGGGACACGCAGGCCCAGGTGCTCTCCGTGACCTCGGCGAAGCTCCTCGACGTGCTGCCGGTCTTCGGCGAGCCGCTGATCCGCACCTTCCTCGATGCGGGCCGCATCCAGAACTTCCTCTTCTTCGTTGTCCTCTTCATCCACATCACCATCCCGATCCTGCTCGGGGTGGCCTACTGGATGCACGTCATGCGCCTCTCGCGCGCGCGCTTCATGCCGCCGCGCGTGGTCCTGTGGGTGACGGGGGCCGCGCTCGTGATCGCCAGCGTGCTCCGGCCGGGGCTCTCGGGCCCGCCCGCCGATCTCGGGCGGTTGCCCGGCATCGTCCCGCTGGACTGGTTCTACTTCTTCTATTTCCCGCTGACGCGGCTCGATCCGCTCTGGGGCTGGGGCATCGTCGGCGTCGGGAGCGTCGTCACGCTCGCCGTGCCCTGGGTGCTGCGCGGGGCCGCGCCGCCGCGGGCGAAGGTGGAGAACCCCGCCTGCACGGGCTGCACCCGCTGCTGGAAGGACTGCCCCTACGAGGCCATCATCATGGTCCCGCGTCCGGCCGACGGCAGCCGCTACAAGCAGATGGCGGTGGTGAACCCCGCCAAGTGCGTGGGCTGCGGCATCTGCGTGGGCGCCTGCGACTCCGCCGGCATCCTCCTCGGCGACCAGCCCGTGAGCCTGCTGGGCCAGGCCGTGGCGAGCCGGCTGCGCAGCGTGGCCGCGGCCTCGGGCGGCCAGGCCCCGGTGCTCGTCTACACCTGCCGGCTCATGCGCGGGCTCCAGGGCCGGCTCAGGGCCGACGGGACCCTCGAGGGACTCCCGGGCGTCACGGTCATGGGCCTCCCCTGCGTGGGCACGCTCCACCCGGACATGATCACCAAGTCCCTCGAGGCCGGCGCCCGCGGCATCTTCGTGGCCGGCTGCGTCCCCGAGGACTGCCCGTACCGCGAGGGCAGCCTCTGGCTCGCCGAGCGCCTCCAGGGGCAGCGTCTGCCCTCCCTCAAGACGTTGCCCGAGGGCCGCCTGCGGGTGCGCTGGTACTCCCCCGTGGAGGTGGGACGCTTCCTCGCCGAGCTCCGCGCCTTCCAGCGCCAGCTTCCCGCCGGAGCGGGGACGCCGCGGACCGAGGCGGTCCAGGCATGACCGGGCCCGTCTTCGAGCCCCGCCGCCCGCCCCTGGCCTGTCTCGCGGGCTTCGCGCTCCTGCTCACCGCCGTCTCCTGGGGGCTCGGCGCCTTCGCCGCCTTCCCCTGGGCCGCCTCCGACCCGCAGAGCGCGGTGGTCCGCGTGGCCGTCAAGCACGTCGCCTCCTTCGAGCACGAGGCCGCCGCGCGGTCGAAGGAGGAGATCGAGAAGCTCCCCCGCCACATGCGCCCGCAGAGCCCCGAGGGCTCGCGAACCGGCCGCCGCGTCCGGAGCCTGCTCAGCCTGGCGGTGGACGGCCAGCCGCAGCTCCGGAAGAGCTATTCGCCGGGCGGCCTCCGCGGCGACGGCCCCACCTTCGCCTACGAGGAGGTCTCCGTGGCTCCCGGCCGCCGCCGGCTCCAGGTCACCCTCGCCGACGGCCACGCCGACCGGGACCAGGAGCGGCCGCGCCGCTGGACGCTCGAGCAGGACGTGGAGATCAAGCCGGGGCAGGCGCTGCTGATCGAGTTCTCCGAGGACGCCGGGCTCACGCTCCGGTAACCTCCACTGCGCGCTGGCGTCGCGTCCCCTCAGTGGTCTAGAATCCTCTACATCCCGTCCTTCTACAACGAGGCCGCCCTGATCCGCGACATGGGGATCACGGTCTTCCTCATCGAGCATGACATGAAGGTGATCATGGACGAGCCCTCGATGGGGCTGTCGCCGCTGTACGCGGACCGGATCTTCGATATCATCCAGGAGCTCAATCGCCAGGGCATCGCCATCCTGCTGGTGGAGCAGAACGCCAACATGGCCCTCGGCATCGCGCAGCGCGGCTACGTGCTGCAGACCGGGCGCGTGGTGCTGGCCGACACGGCGGTGAACCTGGGTCAACCACCCCACGATGCGCAAGGCATACCTCGAGCTGTGACCACAGGAGGCCCCATGAACAAGATCGAGCGAGTCCGCGCAGCCCTGGCCGGCACGCCGCTGGACCATCCCCCCTTCACCATCTGGTATCACTTCGGCAATCAGCACGCGCCGGCCGAGCGCGCGGCCCAGGTGCACCTCGAGCTCTTCGAGCATTACGATCTGGACCTGCTGAAGGTCATGAACGACTACGACTACCCCATGCCGCAGGGGATGGAGGTCATGGCGACCCCCGCCGACCTCGGGAGGCTCGCCCCCTTCGATCCGCTGGAGACCCCGCTGGGCACCCAGCTCCGCGCCATCGAGCAGATCGCCCGGGCGCTCGCGGGCAAGGCGCTCTTCGTGGACACGCTCTTCAACGCCTGGAACACGCTCCGGCGCAACCTGGTCAAGGAGGCCATGCCGGCCCTCATGAGCGAGCATCCGAAAGCACTGGACGAAGCGCTCCGCGTGGTGAATGACAACCTCATCCGCTACGCGCGCGCCACCCTCGAGCGGGGCGCCGCCGGGATCTTCTTCTCGGTGCCGGCCGCGCCCGACAGCGTCACGCGCCAGCAGTTCGAGCGGTTCATGCGCCCCTTCGACCTCGAGCTGCTCGAGGCCGTTCGGGGGCTCGGCGAGTGCCATGTCCTGCACGCCCACGGCGAGGCGCTCTACCTCGACCGGCTCCTCGACTATCCCGTGCACGCGCTGTCCTGGTCCGACCTCCACGGCGGGCCCACCATCGCCGACGCCCGGAAGCGCACGCCGCTCACGCTCATGACGGGCCTGGACCATGTGGGCTTCCCCTACGTCTCGGCCGGGGTGATCCGCGAGCAAGTGCGGCGCGCCCGCGCCGAGGCGGGCCCCACCGGGTTCATCGTGGCCCCGGGCTGTGCCGTGCCGACGTACAGCTTCCCCCCGCTGATCGCCGCCGCCCGCGACGCCGCGCGGGGGTGACGGACGCGGGTCCGCTCCTCGCCGCCCTGGATGTCGGCACGGGATCTCTCCGGGCGCTTGTCGTCGACGGCGACGGCCGGGTCATGGCCTCGGCCGCCCGGCCCGTGGACATCCACCGGGGCGAGGGCGCCAGGGTTCGAGGGGGCGACTACGACATCCTGGCGGGACGGCGACGGGATCTCTACCTGGCCTTGCGCGATCAGTTCGGCCGGGCCGCCGCCCCGCCGGATTCCTGAGCGCCGGCTGGAGACCAGACGAACACGGCCGCGGTCTTCCTGAACGGGGCGATCAATTCCCTTCCGTTATTTACGAGCCGCTCCTTGAGGAATCGGGCGAGGTAGGCTCGGGGCCCTGGACCCTCGAGCCCCATGTAGGTCATCCAGAAGTCACACGCCTCGTCCAGGTCCATGAACGGCTGATCCGAGCAGTACTCGACGAGGGTGACCCGGGGCTCCATGCCGAGAGCGCGCAGGCCCGCGAGCGTCTCGTCGGCGTGGCTCCGGTGCTCGTAGGGCCGGCCCAGGAGAGCCGGGTACAACTCCCTGTAGAAGAACTTGTCCTGGTCCTCCGGGCGGGGCGCGTCCCGGATCAGCAACACCAGCCGGCGCGCCAGCCGCTTCGCGTCGGCCAGGAAGGGCGAGTCCGCGTTCAGGAGCCCG
The DNA here is from genome assembly GCA_016184305.1 of Candidatus Rokuibacteriota bacterium. Classification (GTDB taxonomy): domain Bacteria; phylum Methylomirabilota; class Methylomirabilia; order Rokubacteriales; family CSP1-6; genus UBA12499. The sequence goes on from JACPCX010000177.1 coordinate 28,520, forward strand.
CCCACGTGGGCACAGACGACGAGGTCATGCGGCTCCACGGAAACCTCGCCCCATGCCGCCTCGATCACCGTCACCCTGCCGAGCCCGGCCAGGGCGGCGGCCTCCCGGAGCGCTCCAGCCATGGCCGCCGAGGGCTCCACCGCCGTGACCCGGCCCATTCGCCGCGCCAGCGGCAGCGCCAGCGCCCCGCAGCCGGCTCCCACGTCGAGGGCGCTCTTGCACTCATCGAGCGCTGGCCCGATGACGGCCAGCACCCTGGACGCGAAGTCGCTCCGCGCCAGGGCGCGCGCGTACCAGGCCGCCGTCCGCTCCGTCCAGAACTCGGAGTGCGGCATGCCGCGACCGCCGCGCCTGAGGGCAAGGCTCAACGAGCTTAGCCGAGCCCCGCGATCAGCCGCTCCACCGCCGCCTCCGCCCAGGCGATGGAGGCCGTCTTGCCCTGCTCGGCCTCCACGGCCGCGAACTCGCGGGACAGGGCCCGGACGGCCTGATCGTCCAGCACCGCATCGGCCAGCGGGAAGAGGATCCCGTTCTCCTTGTCGATGTGTTGCCTCAGGAGCTCCACGTACTGCCTGGCCTTGGCGGCCCGATGGGAGGGCTCGCCCGCGGCCATGGCGGCGACCAGGGCGCGGCCCTGCGCGTGCTCCTCGAGCATCACGGCGATGGGCCCGCCTTCGTGCGGGACCCCGTGCTTGACCATGGCCGGGAACAGCAGCTGCTCCTCCTTGGCGTGGTGATTGCGGTCGGCGAAGGCGCGCAGCCACTCGACCAGCTCCTCCCACCAGCCGGCCGGCAGCCCCCCGCTCCCCTTGAGCCGGTCGGCGCCGCGCTCCAGAGTATCCAGCGCGCGCAGGATCACGCGGTGCTCCTCGATCAGGACCTGCGTCGGTGACTTCATGCGTTGCTCCCCTCCCGTCATATCTTGAACAGCTCCCGCGCGTTGTCGCGGATCAGCTTCTGCCGGGCTTCCGGCCTGAGGCCGAGTCCGTCCACCTGGTCGAGGCTCTCCTTCCACGACAACCCGTTGGTGCCCCACACCGCCCGGTCCATGCCCATGCGGCTGTTGATGAAGTTGAGGATCTCGGGCTTCAGGTACTTCGGCATCCAGGCGTCCACGCCGAACCACACATTGTCCCACTTGTAGCAGACGCTGATCAGCTCCTCCACCCAGGGCCAGCCCGTGTGCGCGCCGAGGATGCGCAGCGTCGGGAAGTCGCAGGCGATCTGGTCGAGATACATCGGCCGCGCGTGCTCGCTCGGCATGGATTCGAGCACGTGCCCCACCTGCATGGAAACCGGCACGTCCAGCTCGACGCACTTGGAGTAGAGCGGGTACATCTTCCGGTCGTGCAGCGGGATGTCGAAGCCGTAGATGTGGACGTAGACGCCCTTGAAGTTGTGCTTCCTCACGGCCAGCTCGATCTCGGCCAGGCTCTCCTTGATGCGGAAGGGGTTGTAGCCCGCCAGCCCCACGAAGCGGTCGGGGTACTTCTCCGTGTACTGCGTCACCTCCTCGAGCGTGGTGTCCATGTACATCCACTTGTTCCAGTACGACCACATCTTGGTCTGGGTGATGAAGACCTTCTCCACCCTCGCCTCGTCCATCTTCGCGAGCATCGTCGGGATGGACTCGAACTGGGGCAGGCTGCCGATGGCGCGCTCCATGCGGCAGATGAGCTCCCCCTTCTTCGCGTCCGTCCACTTGGCGATGAACTCCGGCGTCGCCACGTAGTACATGATGTCGATGGCCTGCGGTCTGTCGCTCATCACAGTCTCCTTTTCTCGGTTCGGCGTGATTCCATCAGGAGCGCGGCCCGCGCTCGCGTGTGACGCCTCAGGAGCCGCCCGCGCGGCCGCGGCGGATGGCGCCAATCAGCAGCAGCGCCACGCCGACCAGCAAGGGGATCCAGTACCCCGGCACCTGGAAAGCTCGGACCAGCACGATGCCGCCGCCGATCACGGTCACGATCAGCCCGGCCATCATCATGCCCTTCCCCGAATGTCCGCATTTCATGTCCAGCCCCCCTTTCGCACAGCCTCACACCATGGTCAGACCGCCGCTCACGCTGAGCGTCTGGCCGGTGATGAAGCCCGCGGCAGGGGAGGCCAGGAAGGCCACGGCGCCCGCGATGTCCTCGGGCTGGCCCACACGGCCCAGCGGGATGGCGCGGGTGACCGCCGCGATGACCCTGGCCGTCTTCTCCGATTGCTGCCGGATCCCCTCGAGCAGCGGCGTTTCCGTGAGCCCGGGGCACACCACGTTCACGGTGATCTGGTGGCGCGCCATCTCCCGGGCCAGCGTCTTGGAGAAGGCGATGATGGCCCCCTTGGTGCCGGCGTACACGCTCTCCCCCGTGGAGCCCACGCGCCCGGCGTCGGAGGCGATGCTGATGACGCGGCCCGACCCGCGCTTGACCATGTGCGGGAGCGCGGCCTTGCAGACGTACAGCACGCTCTTGAAGTTGATGGCGATGATCTTGTCCCAGGTCTCCTCCGCGGTGTCGAGGAACATCTCCATCTTGTCCCAGCCGGCGTTGTTCACCACGATGTCGAGCTGGCCGAACTGCGCCACCACCTGCGCGACGGCGCCCTCCACCTCCGGGCGCTTCGTGAGGTCCACGCCGACCGCCAGCCCCTTCGTCCCCCACGCCTCGACCTCCCGGCGCACGCCCTCGGCGCTCTCCGCCAGGATGTCGAGCGCCGCCACCTGGGCCCCCTCCTGGGCCAGCGCGAGCGCGATGGCCCGGCCGATGCCCCTGCCCGCGCCCGTCACGAGCGCCGTCTTCCCCCTGAGCGTCGTGCTGCCGTTCATGCGCGTCTCTCCTCTCTCACCTGTTCTTCCACACGGGTTTCCGCTTCTCGACGAAGGCCCGCAGCCCTTCCTCCGCGTCTTCCGTCCTCATGAGCTCGCCGTGGTACAGCTCATCGAGCGTCGAGAGCCCCTGCTCGAAGTCCACGCCGAGGGCCTCCTTCACCGCGCGCTTCGTGTAGCGCAGCACCGCCGCGCTCTGGGAGGTGACGCGCGCCAGCTCCTCGCCGACGGCGGCCGCCAGGGCCTCCGGCGCCACCACGCGGTCGACGAGGCCGATCCGCAGCGCTTCGCCGGCCGTGATGATCTCACCCGAGAGCAGAAGCCGGAGGGTGCGGCTGAGCCCCACGCGCTTCGGGTAGTGCACCGCCGCGATGGGCGGGAAGACGCCCACCTTGATCTCGGGCTGGCCGAAGGTGGCATTGTCCGTGGCGACCACCACGTCGCAGAAGGTCGCCAGCTCAGCCCCCCCGCCCAGCGCCGCGCCCTGCACCGCCGCCACCGTGAGGCAGTCCACGGCGTGGAGCCGCCGGAACACCCCGTGGAACGCGTCGATCATGAGCCTGGCGCGCTCCCCGATGTGATCCTCGACGCTGACCCCTGCCGAGAAGGCCTTGCCTTCCGCGGCGAAGACGAGCGCCTTGACACCGGACCGCTCGCCGGCCGCCTCGATGCTCTGCGCCAGCTCCTCGATCATGTCGATGGTGAGGATGTTCAGCGGGGGGCGGGCGAGCGTGATCCGGACGACCTCGCCCTCGTCCGCGTATCGGATGAACCGGCCGTCGCTCATCGGCATGTCCTCCCTGCGTCACTTCCGCAAGTCGAGCACGCGCTGGGCCTTGCCCGCGCTCCGCTCGATGGTCTTCGGCGGCACGACGGTGACTTCCACCGTCACGCCGATCATCTCGTAGATCTTCCGGCGCGCCACGGCGCCCAGCGCGGCCAGCGCCTCCTTGCCCGCCTCGGCCACGTTGCTGCGCGCCTCCACCCGGACCTCGAGCGTGTCCAGCGCGGTGTCGCGCCTGAGCACGAGCAGGTAATGCGGCTCGAGATCCGGCACCTGCAGGAGCGCGTGCTCGATCTGCGAGGGGTAGACGTTCACGCCCCGGAGGATCAGCATGTCGTCCGTGCGCCCCGTGATCCGCCCGATGCGCGAGAGCGTGCGGCCGCAGCGGCACGGCTCGGTGATGAGCGTCGTGAGGTCCCGCGTCCGGTAGCGGAGCAGCGGGAGGGCCTCCTTGGTGAGCGTGGTGAAGACCAGCTCTCCGGTCACGCCGGGCGGCACCGGCTCGAAGGTCACCGGATCCAGCACCTCCGGCAGGAAGTGATCCTCGGCCACGTGCATGCCCTGCTTCTCCGGGCACTCCACGGAGACGCCTGGTCCGATCACCTCCGACAGGCCGTAGATGTTCAGCGCCAGGATGTTGAGGCGCGCCTCGAGGGCGTCCCGCATCCCCTCGCTCCAGGGCTCGGCTCCGAAGAAGCCCACCCGGAGCTTGAGGTCGTTGGGCGCGACCCCGGCCTCTTCCAGCGCCTCCGCCAGGTACAGCCCGTAGGAGGGCGTGCAGCAGAGCACCGTGCTCCCGAAGTCCTTGAGGGCCATCAGCTGGCGGTCGGTGAAACCGCCGGAGATCGGGATCACCGCGGCGCCCACCCGCTCTCCGCCATAGTGGAAGCCGAGTCCGCCGGTGAAGAGGCCGTAGCCGTAGGCGTTGTGAAGCACGTCGCTCCGCCCGACCCCGCCCATCATGAGGGTCCGCGCCATCACCTCGCTCCAGGTATCCATGTCCCCCCGGGTGTAGGCCACGACGGTGGGCTTGCCGGTGGTGCCGGAGGAGGCGTGGATGCGGACGATCTCCTCCATGGGCACCGCCAGGAGCCCGAACGGATAGGTGTCGCGGAAATCGGTCTTGACGGTGAACGGAAGGTGGCGCAGATCGGCCAGCGACCGCATATCCCCCGCCGTCACTCCCGCCGCGCGGAGGCGCTCGCGGTACAGCGGCACGCGCTCGGCGGCCCGCGCGATCTGCCGCTTGAGCCGCGCGACCTGGACGCGCGTGAGCTCCTCGCGGGGCATCCGCTCGACGGCACTCGGATCAGTCATACCCGTGACTCCTCCCTGACAGGCTCGCGCCCGTGGGCGCGGCGTCCGACGCGTTCCTGGAGCGCCTCCCAGCGCAGATCCACGTCGGCCTGGATCGCGGCGACATCCGCGTCCGACAGATGCGCGAAGCGCGCCTGCGGCCGCAGGTACTCGGCGACGGGGAGCCCGGCGGGCTCATGCGTGATCCGGTAGCGCGTCCCGTCCTCGATCTCGTAGAGCGGCACGGCGCGCGACTCCACGCCGAGACGCAAGACCCGCAGAGACGCGTCGTCGGCGATCCCCCAGCCGGGCACACAGGGGCAGGTGATGAGCAGGAACCGCGTGCCCCTCATCTCGCTCGCACGCTGGACCTTGGCCACGAGGTCGTCCGGATGCGCCGGGGAGGCCGTCGCCGCATAGGGGATGCGGTGGGCGGCGATGATCTCCATGATCTCCTTCTTGCGCGTGCGCTTGCCGCCGGGCGTGGAGGCCGTGCGCGCCCCCCACGGCGTGGCGGAGGACTTCTGGTTGCCGGTGTTCTGATAGGCCTCGTTGTCGAAGCAGACGTAGATGAAGTCCTCGTTGCGCTCGGCGGCCCCGGAGAGAGCCTGCAGCCCGATGTCGTAGGTTCCGCCGTCGCCCGCCAGGCAGACCACCGTCGCCCGCTCGCCGCGTGCGCGATAGGCACGGGCCAGGCCCGAGGCGGCCGCGGCCGTGGTCTCGAAGGCCGTGTGGAACACCGGCACGGTCACCGAGGAGAGCGGCATGGGCCCCATCATGATCGCGACGCACGAGGGGGCGACGACGACCACGGCGTCAGGGGGCACCGACCGGAGGACGAAGCGGACGGCGAGCGCCACCGCGCACCCCGGACAGGAGGCATGGCCGGACAGGAAGCGGTCCATCAGAGCCCCTCCGCCTGTATCGGCTCCGGGTTCATCCCCTCGCGCCCGAGCGCATCACGCGCGATCTGCATCATCCGCTCGGGCGAGACGTTCACGCCCCCGAGTCCGGCGATGTAGGAGAGCACGGGCGTGGCCCCCTGCCCGAAAGCCGAGAGCGCCGCGCGCACCTCCTGGCAGAAGATGCCCCCGCTCCCGATGGAGCAGTTGCGGTCCACGACCGCGACCCTGCCGGCCCCCGCCAGCGCCGTGGCGATCTCGGCGGCCGGGAAAGGGCGGAAGAGGCGCAGCCTGAGGAGCCCAGCGGGAACTCCTGCCTCGCGCAGCCGGTCCACGGCTTCGCGCGCCGTGCCGGCCATGCCGCCCGCCGCCACCAGGACCACCCGGGCATCCTCGGTGCGGTAGCTCTCGGTGGCCCCGTAACCGCGGCCGGTCAGTTCGCCGTAGTGCCGTCCGGCCTCCGCCACGGCGCCGAGCGCCTGTCCCATGGCCTCCTGCATGGCGAGCCGGTTGGCACGCCATTGCGCCGGCGTCGTGGTGTTCCCCACGCTCAGCGGGCGGGCGGGATCGAGGCGCCGCGCGGGCTCGAAGGGCGGAAGGAAGCGGGCCACCACCTCCTCGCCCGGCACCTCCACCGGCTCCAGCGTGTGCGAGATGTACATGGCCTCGATGACCACCATGGCGGGCAGCAGCACCGACTCGCCGACCCGGTAGGCCTGCAAGACCGTGTCCAGCGCCTCCTGGCCCGACTCGCAATAGAACTGCATCCAGCCCGTGTCGCGCTGCGAGAGGCTGTCGGTCTGATCCGCCCAGAAGCCCCAGGGCAACGCGAGGGTCCGGTTGACGTTCACCATGACCACCGGCGTCCGCGCGCCGGCCGCGAAGTGGAGCATCTCGTGCATGAGGGCGATGCCCTGGGAAGAGGTCGCCGTGAAGACGCGCGCCCCCGCCAGCGAGGCCGCGATGCAGGCAGCCATGGCGGAGTGCTCGCTCTCGACGGTGATCATCTCGCCCGTGAGCTCTCCCGTCTGGGCGAACTCGAGGAGCTTCTCGAGCACCGGCGTCTGGGGCGTGATGGGGTAAACCGGGATGACCTGAGGCTTCGCGCGGAGCGCGCCGTAAGCCACGGCGTGGTTGCCCGTGAGCAGCATCCGCCGCTGTCCCGCAACCGTCTCGACGCCCGTCATCGCTCGCTCACCATCTGCAGCGCCCCGCGCGGGCACTCGTGCACGCAGAGGCCGCACCCCTTGCAGTGGTCGCTGGAGATCCGGTAGCCGCCGTCGACTCTCCGGCTCACCGCCATGTCGGGGCAGTAGAGGAGGCAGTTGTCACAGTCCACGCAGTGGCCGCAGGCGAAGCAGCGCGCCGTCTCGGCGCGGGCCGCGGCGGCATCGAGTCCCTCCACCACCTCGGCGAAGGAGCCGATCCGCCCGCCAGCCGGCCGCTCGGGCCGCTCGGCGCGCTCCCCCCGCGGGAAATAGTCGAGATTGACCTCCGAGAAGGCGACGATATGTCCCGGCATCGCCACGGCCCCCGGATGAGGCGCAGGCTGCGCCTCTGCCGCGCCCGAGAGGAGCTCGTGGATCTGACGCGCGGCTCGTGTCCCCGCCCCAATGGCATGCGTCACGGTCCGCTGGCTGGAGGCCGCATCGCCCCCGGCGAACACCCGCTGCGCCGGCGTGCTCCCGTCTGCCGCGGCCTCGACGAGCCCCCGCCGGCCGCGGAGCGCCGCGGGAAGCCCCGAGAGGTCGGTCCCCTGCCCGATGGCGAGCAGCACGCTGTCCGCGGGGATCACCTCGGGGGGCCCCGGCAGAAAGACGGGACGGATCGCGCCGTCCCGGCCGCGCTCGAGCCTGGCCGGCGCGACGGCCACGCCGGTGACCCGGCCTCCCAGTTCCACGAGCCGCGCCACGCCGTGCCCATTCCTGATCTCGATGCCCTCGCCGAGGGCCTGGCTCACCTCCTCGGCGAGCGCCGGCATCTCCTCCCGCGCCTCGAGGGCGACCACGGTCACCGAGGGGACTCCCAGGCGTCGGGCCGAGCGGACCACATCCATGGCAGTGCTGCCGCCGCCCACCACCACGAGGCGCCGCCCCAGGGCTCTGCGCGTCCCGGAGGCGAGATCGCGGAGGAAGGCGAGCCCGCTGCCGACGCCCTGCGCCTGCTCGCCGCCGAGCCCGAGGCCCAGCGGCAAAGAGGCGCCCGTGGCGAGGAACACCGCATCGTGAGCCGCCACCGTCTCCCACGAGAGATTGGCGCCGAGGCGCTGGCCCGTGAGGACCTCCACGCCGGGGCCGAGGCTCAGCTCGATCTCCCGCGCGAGCACCGCCCGCGGCAGCCGGTACTCGGGGATGCCGTAGCGCAGGAGGCCGCCGAGCTCCGCCTCGGCCTCGTAGAGGCGCAACCGGTAGCCCCGGCGCGAAAGGTGGTAGGCGCAGGCCAGTCCGGCGGGGCCGCCGCCCACCACCGCCACCCGCTCCGGCCTCGGGAGCTCCGGCCGGGCGAGGTTGCCATGCCGAAGCCCCCAGTCACCCACGAAGCGCTCGAGGGCGTTGATGGCCACAGCGCCGTCGTGCTGGCCGCGATTGCAGGCCGACTCGCACGGATGCGCGCAGAGGCGCCCCATGATGGCCGGGAACGGGTTCTCCTCGCGGATCAGGGCCCAGGCAGCCGCCAGGTCCCCGCGGCGCGCCAGCTCGATCCAGCGCGCGACAGGCTCGCCGGCGGGGCAGGCCGCGCGGCAGGGCGCCGTCGCCTCCACGTACACCGGCCGCCTGGTGCGCCAGCCGCCGGTCTTGACCTCGAGCGTGGTCCGGCCGGGCTCCGTCCAGCACAGGGGACGCGCGGCGCCGAGCTCCCGGGCCATCGGGCTAACCCGGACCCGCCGCCGCGTGGTAGCCGGCGGAGCAGGCTTCGAGGTTCTCCCGGTTGCGGGCCGGGCTGCCCTCCTCCACCGCGGCCTGCATGTCCTCGAGGGAGACGAGCCCCGTCGCGCGCGCGAAGACCCCGAGCAGAACGGTGGAGACGATGGGGCCGAGCCCGGCCCGCCCGGCAATCCCCGTCGCGTCCGCCGCGACGAGCCTGACCCCCGGCGGCAGCGCGCCTTCGAGAGGGGCTCCGCTGTTGACAACGACGGTCCCTCCCGGCTCGATGTCGGCCACGATGGCACCGCCATCCAGCATGGTGGGGTCGAGGACGATGGCGTAGCGGGGGCGCTCGATGTCGCAGCGCAGCCGGATGGGCTTGTCGTCGGCCCGGACGAAGGCGGTGACGGGCGCGCCCCGCCGCTCTCCGCCATAGGCGGCGAAGGCCTGGACATGCCGGCCCGACCGGAAGAAGGCCCCGGCCAGGATCTGGCATCCGACCTGGGCCCCCTGGCCGCCCCGTCCGTGAATCCTGACCTCGAGCATGCTTGCCTGCACTCCCGGCGCCCCCCGAGGGCGGCGCGAATGAGCTAGGTCAGGGGCTGACGTCGCGCTCCATCTGGATCATCGGCCCGTGGTGGAAGCCCTGGCGCAGGAAGAACTCACGCACGTCGGCCTGGGTCAGGTCGATGAGGGTGGCCACCTTCTGGATGGCCCGGAGCTGCTCGGCGCTCCGCACGAACCTGTCGATGAGCGCATGCGCGATCCCGCGCCCCCGGTAGGGCGGGTCCACGCCGATCAGGTCCACCCACGCCGTGGGCCGGGACATGCCGAACTCGGACTCGGCCACCCAGCCGAACAGGAAGCCCGCCATCCGCCCGTCGGTCTCTGCCACCAGGGACATCCACGGGGGCCGGAGGGCGGCCATCTCGAGCCGTCGATCCCAGTACTCCTTGCGGGTCTGGCTCGACAGCTTCTCGTCGATCCGCATGAGGGCAGGCAGATCGGAGGGCTCGATCGCACGAACGCTGACGTCGCCTCGGCTCATGGCACTCTCCTTCAGGCGGCAGTGGCCATGGACATTTTCCGGAGACGCTGGAGCCCCAGCAGGGCCGCACCCAGCGCCGCCGTGAGGTGCGGGTTCTCGGGCACGTGGACCGGCACGCCCAGCTTCTCGCGCAGCGCCGCCACCATGCCCTCCTGGAGCGCCACGCCGCCGATGAGGGTGACGTCGCCGTCGAGCCCCACGCGCGTGAGCATCGACAGGGCTCGGTCCGCCAGCGAGTTGTGGATCCCGCGCAGGATGTTCTCCACCGACACGCCTTCGGAGATGTGGTTGATGATCTCCGACTCGGCCAGCACCGCGCAGACGCTGGAGATGGCCTGGGGCTTGCCCGCCCTGAGGGACATCGGCCCGATGTCCGCCACGGTGACCTCGAGGTACTTGGCCGCACGCTCGAGGAAGCCCCCGGACCCCGCGGCGCACTTCTCGTTCATGTGGAACTCCTTCACCTTCCCGCCCTCCCGCAGCTTGATCGCGCGCGAGCACTGCGCCCCGATGTCCAGCACGTATCGCGTGCTGGGGACCACGGTCGCGGCCCCCCGCGCCCCGCAGGTCAGGTCCGTGATCTGGATGTCCCGGAAGGACACCGCGTACCGGCCCAGCCCCGTGGTGGCGACGTAGGCCACCTCCTCGCTCGCCAGCCCCCCCTCGGCCTGGGCCGCGTCCAGCACCTCGCGCGCGACCTTCTCGAAGTCCGCCTTGGTCCGGATGGCGGCGCGGCCGCGCAACTGGCCGTCACCATCCACGATGACGCACTTCGTCGTTCCCGATCCGATGTCGATCCCGGCCACGAGCATGGCTACGCCCTCCCCGCGGTTTCCGTTGCGGCGATCTCGGCACGCTCCAGCGCGAAGAGCGCGGCCCCCAGGGCCCCCATGAAGTGCCCCTGCTCGTGGACGTTTATCGAGCGGCCCAGCACTGCCTCGAGCCCCTTCACCATGCCGATATTTCGCGAGACCCCGCCCGTGAAGGTGATCTCCTCCTCCACACCCACGCGGCGCACCAGCGCCATGGTCCGCGTGGCGATGGCCTTGTGGACGCCGCCCAGGATGTCCTCCACCGTCTTCCGCTGGGCGAGGTAGGACATGATGTCCGACTCGACGAACACCGTGCAGACCGACGTCAGCCGCACGGGGTTCTTGGCCCGGAGCGAGATCGGGCCGATCTCGTCGAGCCCCATGCCGGTCACCTCGGCCGCCGCCGACAGGAAGCGCCCCGTTCCGGCGGCGCACTTGTCGTTCATGGAAAAGTCCATGACCGAGCCGTCGGGGCCGACCTTGATCGCCTTCGTGTCCTGGCCGCCCATGTCGATCACGGTGCGCGTGCGCGGGAAGATCGAGTGCGCCCCGCGGGCGTGGCAGGTGATCTCGGTAATCTGGGCGTCGCCGAAGGTGACCTTGTACCGGCCGTACCCCGTGCCGACGACGTACCCCACGGCCTCGCGGGGCAGCCCCGCCGCCTTGCAGGCCTCGACGAAGGCGTTCTCGCCGGCCCTGGTCACGTTCGCTCCGGTGGGGATCAACGATCGGGCCACGATGGACCGGGACTCATCCAGAATCACCGCCTTCGTCTGGGTCGAGCCGACATCGACTCCCGCGCCGAAAATCATGAAGTCCTCCTCCGAAGCGTGAGATTCGCCAGCGTGATCGGCCGGAGCTGGCCGGCCGTCAGGATCAGCTCGGACTTGGCGTAGACCTGGCTGGCGATCATCAGGATCGCGGCCAGCCCGACAGCGGCCGGCCCCGTGGACGGGACGGTCAGCGCCAGCGTGCCGAGCAGGAGCGGCGCCAGGTAGCCCGCCGCGAGAATGAAGGCGCCCGCCCGCCCCCCCCTGAGCTCGGCCGTGGAGCGGACGAACGCGGGGCCCCCGGGCCAGGCGACGAAGCCGCGCCACACCAGCAGACCCGCCACCACCGCCACCAGCGTGGCGAACAGAAAGGCGCCGTCCGGCGACCGGCCAGCTCCCGCCTCCACCAGGATCAGCAGGCCCGCCCCCGAGATGATGGCCGACAGCAGAAAGACCAGCGGCATCAGCGGGACGTCCCACGCGGCGATGCCACGGGCGTGCCGAAGGATGAACCCTTGGGCCAGGCAGAGCCCGATGGCGGCCGCCGCCGCCGGGTAGCGATGCCATGCGAACGGGAAGATGACCTCGGCCGAGGCCAGCGCCATGAAGATACCGCCCACCCACAGCTCCCGCGACATCCACGAGGTTCGGAGGCGGCTGAGAACACGCGGGCCGCGCAACGGGCGCCCGGCCTCGGTGGCCACGGCGATGAACCCCGCCAGGACCAGGGCCGGCCCGAGCCAGGAGGCCACCTTGAGGACTCCGGGGCCACCCAGCCAGACTTCCACGAGGGCCGCCAAGTAGAGGCCGGCGCCGAGACCCCCGAGGGCGAAGTTGATGACCGCAGGCTTGCCCCAGAGCGTCTGGGGCGTGGCGGGGATCAGCTCCACGGTGCGCGCAGTCGAGACCGTGCTCATGGCTCACTCCACCACGTAGAAGACGGACGGCTCGGTGCCGCACTCGGGCAGGAGCGGCTGCGCCTTCGTCTTGGCCCGCAGCCTGGCCACGGGGCTCTTGGGATCGTCCAGGTCGCCGAACGTGATCACGTTGGCGATGCAGGCGACGGCGCACATGGGCGTGGCCTCCTGGTCGATCCCCGGCGTGAGCCCCTGCGCCCGCCCGCCATCCACCCGCTCCTTGCAGAAGTTGCACTTGGTCATGACGCCGACCCGCTCGGGCTGGGCCGTCGCCCGCTCCGGCGGCGTGAGGGCGTCGAAGTAGCCACGCGCCTCATGGATGAGGTGCCGCGCGTGGTAGGGGCAGGCCACGGCGCAGTAGCCGCAGCCGACGCAGGCCCCGTACTCCACCCAGACAATGCCGTCCTCGCGCTGGCGCGAGGCGCCCGTGGGGCACACGGGCACGCATGGCGGGTCGGCGCAGTGCATGCACTGCATGGGAAGGAAGAGCCGCCTCACGTCCGGATACTCGCCGACCTCGCAGTCGGCGACGAAGCGCCACACCTGGCCGGCCGGCAGGCCGTGCTCCTGCATGCAGGCGATCGTGCAGGTCTGGCAACCCACGCAGCGTCTGACGTCGATCACCATGCCCCAGCGCATCACGCCCTCCTTACCGTTACGGGCACCAGGTCGGCCCCGCTGCCCGTGGCGTCGGTGAGCGCGAGGTCCATGCTTTCCACCTGATTGAGGTTCGGCATGCCGAGGTCGCGGGCGAAGGGCGTGGCCCAGTGTCCGAACTGCTGCAGGATCACGACGACATCTGGCCGGACGCCTTCCCGCAGGATCGCGAGCCCCTGGGTCTTGCCGGTGGGCGACTCGACATCCACCAGGTCGCCGTTCGCGATGCCAAGCCGCGTCGCCGCTCCCCGGTTCAGCATGACGCCGAAGTGGCCCTTCACGTGCCGCGCCACGTCGGCCAGGATCGGGAGCGAGACGTTGGCGCCCCAGGAGTACTGCATGCTCCGGCTCGTCAGGAGCCAGAAGGGGAAGTCCGCGGCGCTCTTCCCACGCAACACCGCCGTCTGCTGCCAGATGCCGGGGAAGTCCTTCCACTTGGGCAGCGGCTGGTACTCGTCGAGCTGCACGTCCCACCACTTGATGCCTCGCTCGTGCAGCCGCGCCGACAGCTCCTCGCCGATGCGCTTGATGCGCTCCTGGTAGGGCATCTCGTAGCGCAGCCCCTGGGCCAACATGGTCGTGTGCAGGAAGTACTGCCGCATGGAGAACGGCACGAAGAAGGCGCCGTTGCGCTTGAACCAATCCAGGTCCAGCTCCACCCGGCCGTCCGTGAGGGCGCCTGTCGCCGCGCGGCATACCCGGTCCCAGATCTCGGTGGCGGCGGGCCTGTCACCGGGTTTGAACGAGTGGTCGTACCCCTTGTCGCGCAGCGGGATCGTCGTCCCCGCCCCGCGGTTCACCGCCTCGAGATAGCCGTCCAGGATGCCGACACGGTCAGCCAGCTCGGTGGCCACGTCCGTCAGATCGCGCGTGTCGAATGGCGTGGCGGCCACCGGCTGGCGGAGGGCCCAGCCCAAGTGGTGCCAGTACTGCTCCTGGTACTTGGTGCCGCCGATGCGGTAGAGCTGCAGCGACTCGATGTCGCTGGCGTCCGGGAGGAGCAGGTCCGCGTACCAGTTGGTCTCGTCCTGCGTATAGGCGAAGGCCGCCACGAACGGGAAGCGCTCCAGCTCGCGCTCGATGCGGCCGGTTTCCCAGCTCGACACCGCGGGATTGGTCCGGTAGATGATCCACACCTCCGGCAGCGTGGGCGCCGGCCAGCGCTCGGGTGCGGCGTCCTTGTCGAGAAAGAGCCACGGCAGGTGCGCGGGGCCCAGTGCCGGCGACCAGGGCGAGTTGTTCGCCAGCGGGACCAGCGTCCGGTAGGCGTTCCGGATATGCGGCGAGCCCTTCCAGCCCTCGCGGGTCGTGGCGTTGGTCGACTGCTCCATGAAGCCGTCGGGCCCCGGCCGAACGGAGTCGTGGCGATTCTGGGCGGGGCGGTTGAGCCGCACCGCCGTGCCCAGGATCCCGCCGGGCACCTCGAGGGCGCCCACGAGAGCCGCCAGCAGGGTGCGAGCCCAGCAGGCCTCGTAGGCGCCCCAGCCGTTCGAGACGGTCTTGCCGAGCAGGATGGCCACGGGGCGGTGCGGGTACGTGACGCCCTCGATCTCGATGGTGGCGCCCACGTGGGCGTGGCGCAGGTAGGCCGCCGCCAGGCGGCGGATCGTCTCCGCGGGCACATCCGCGATCTCCGCGGCCCACTCGGGCGTGTACGGCGTGACGTGCTCGATCAGCAGCCCGAAAGCCGGCCGCACCCGCTGGCTGACGCTGATGACGGCCTCGTCCGCCCCCACCTCGACGCCGGCCGCCAGGTACTCGCCCTCCATCGCCGGGCGCCTGCACCGCGGGTCGTCGAAGGGCACGGTGCGCTCCCGGTCCAGGTCCCACACGAGCGGCTTCCTCGTGGCCGGGTCCCTGAGGAAGTACCCTCCCGGCCCCACGAGGTAGGGCGAGCTCGTCATGTTCGTGAGGAACGGCACGTCGCAGACGCTCCGCCAGTCGTGTTCTACCAGGATCGCGTGCAGGAGGGCGAAGAGCACGGCGGCATCGGTTTTCGGCCGGATGGGCACCCACTCGACAGCGCCCGCCCCCGTGATGCTCAGGTGCGGCTCCAGCTGCACCCACTGCAGCCCCCGTACCCGCGCCTCGGAGTGCCGGTAGACGCCGGTGACGCCGCCCGAGGCATCCCCGTTGTTGCCGAAGGACAGCACGAAGTCGCAGCGGGGCACGTCCGCGGCCACGATGAAGGCGCGGTGCCAGAACTCGCCGTACAGGTGCTCGGAGTGATAGCACTTGACGCCCTGGCCGCTGCCGATCCCCTGGTCCACCGGTCCCCAGGCGGAGAGGAATGCGGCCATCGTGCCGAGGAAGGCCGGCGCGATGCCACCCGCCCCGAAGGTCACCGCCAGCCGCGGGTAGCCCGCCTCATCCACGAGCCCCTTGGCGCGCAGCGCCGAGAGCCGCCCCCCGAGCATGTCGAACGCCTCGTCCCAGGAGATAGGCTCCCACCCCGGGTCCTCGCTCCGCCCCTTGCGGGGATTGGTGCGGCGCATGGGCGTGCGGATCCGGCCTGGGTTGTAGAGCTTCTGGATGAGCCCGTAGGCGCGGACACAGACCTTCCCGCACGCCGGGTGCTGCTCGGCGAAGTCGCTGTTGGGCTCGACGCCGATGGCGACGCCGTCCTTGACGATCACCTTCAGGAGATCAGGGCCCGCCACGCACTGGTAGCAGTAGACCGGGACCTTCTCGATCGTCGCTCCGTTGGTCGCTGCCATGGGTGGCTTCTCCTTACCGCATCAATACCGCATCAATGGGCGGCGGCGACGAGCTTCTTGTGCTCCAGCGACTCGAAGAACGCGTCGATACGGTTCCTGATCTGCGCCTCGGCGTAGTAACGCGGATCCTCGAGATCGGACTCGACCATCAGGGTGGGCACACCCAGGTCCCGCGTGAAGTACTCCCGCATATCCCCCTGCCCCGCCGAGAAGAGCCGGCAGGACTTGATGGAGTGGATGACGAGGGCGTCGGCCTTCCACTCCTCCACGTAACGCTTGATCTGGGCGTAGCGCGTCACGATCGAGCGGTTCGTGAGGTTCTCGCGGAGCATCTGCTCGGCGATGGACTCCAGCGGCCGCCTGGGGTCGTGCCGGAAGCCGAATTCCCAGATGCCGCCCACCGTGGAGTACGTGGAGGCCACCCCGACGGCCCCCCACTTGGAGAACAGGTTGCGGAAGCTCTTGTAGAAGGGGTACGGCGGAGGCCCCTCCACCACCGTGCGGAAGCGCTCCTCCGACAGGGGCCCGAGCCCCTGCGCCACCAGCCCCTCGAACTCCTTCACGGCCGTGTCGAAGAAGTCCGCGGCCTCGCGGGTCCCGCGGAGCACATTGATGGGCCCCATCATGTTGATCGCGTCGAAGTAGGCGTCGAAGGGCGCCGGGTGATGCTTGCAGAGCTCCTTGGCGCGGGCGTAGCCCTCTTCCGCCCGCGCGGCGTGGGCCAGGATCTCGCGCAGCTCGTCGATGTCGAACTTCTTCCCCGACACGCTCTCGCAGAGCGCGATGAGCTCCTTGAGCTGCGCGGTGACGTAGCGGATGTCCTGCTCGGTGGGCTCCGCCGTGCGGGCGAAGGGGACATCCAGCATGAAGAGCTTGGACCCGCTGATGTCGGCCAGGTGCTCGAACCACTTCACGTAGACGTTGCAGCCGACGTAGTTGCACACGGTGATCGTCGGGAACGGGATCGGCTTGCCCGGCCCCATGCCGCCGTCGAGGAACAGGCCGATGTCGGCCTTGACGTAGGCGCAGTTGTCGCTGGAGTAGCCGGCCTGCTCGGCCTTGAGGATCAGCGGCAGCGACTTCTTGCGGATGGCGGCCTGGAGCGCCGTGACCTCGGGGAACATCGGCAGCACGTGGCAGGCGCGGAGCAGCTCCACGCAGTTCCCGGAGATCATCAGCGCGCCGGTGGGCACCCCCTCGGCCTCCGCCCGCCCCAGCTCCTCCATCCACGCGGACATGAGCTGACGCGACACCGCGTGGACCTGCCCCTGGTACTGCCGTTCCGTCACTTGCGCCGGCATCGTTTGGCCTCCCTGGGTCGCCGCGTCAGGCCGGGCTCGCTCCGCTCGCCAACCTCTTCCATATTTCGCTCGCCTCGCCTTCGGCTGCGGCTCGCCAATCAATCGAACATCATGGATTCGACGAAGGTCTCGATCTCGTTGCGGGTGCGCTCGAAGGTCCACATCTTCTCCTCGAACTCCACGAGCATGTGGGGGATCCCCGCAAGCTCCAGCCCCTGCCTCATCAGCACGTAGTCGAAGAGCGCCGGCTCGCAGAACTTGGCCGGCATGAAGATCACGGCCTGCGCATTCGCCCGGCGTACCTTCTCGATGAGCCCGACGGAGCGATGCTCCCGGCCCTCGTGCCGCGTCGAGGAGGGCACCGCCTGGTTCACGTAGGCCGCCCCCAGCCGATCGTAGGGATCGCCCTCGCCCGCCACGTCGCCGGTTATCCAGCGCCAGCCGAGCAGCAGGTCGTCCTCGACCACGTAGCAGCCCGCGTCCTCCAGGACCTCGAGAAGCCCGATGGGGGGCTGCTCGCAGAAGGCGCCCTCGATCACGACCCGCAGCCGGTCCCGGGGCCGGGCACTGCGCCGCGGCAGCTCCGCCAGCAGCGTGTCGAGCGAGGGTATAGCCTCCTCGGGCGGCACGAGGGTCGCGGCGCGGAGCACCACGTACAGATCCACGGTGGACAGCTTCTGAGGCTCCGCGATCCGGAAGGCGTAGAACGCCCGCAGCCGCGCCCTGAGGGCATTGTAGACGTCGATGCTCTTGCCGAGGGCCATCGGCGTGACGCCGAGCCCGAGGGCCTTCTCGGCCGCTGCGGCCAGCCGGCGCAGCTCGCTGGCGCAGTAGACCGCCACGGACGCGGAGGTGGAGTTTTGCGGCAGGTGCAGGTACTCCACGAACACGTCCTGGAAGTTCCGCTGGTAGATGCTGCTGAGGTTGCGGGCCACGTCGCAGATGTTCGAGTAGACGAAGCCGTCCACCCCCTTGACCAGCCCCTGAAAGCCCAGCTCGAGCGTGGACTTCGCGATGGAGCAGACGAAGGACTGGAAGCGCGCGTCCGCGTGGGTCAGCTCCACCGAGGTGCCGCCGCCGAGGAGTGACAGCGGGAGCATCCCCGCCGCGTGGATGACCTCGGCCGGCGCCCACACGGGGTAGACCGCGACGACCTTCCCGCCCGGGTGCTGGCTTTTCCACTGCTCGGCCACGGCGCCCAGCGGCTGGGTCACGAGATCACGGCAACGCTCGATGATCGCCTCGGCGGTCATGCTGGCCTCCTCAGGCCGCTCTCGCTCTCGGGAGCCCCCTCCCGGTCCGCGGAACGCTCAAGAAATCCGTACAGGAACAGTCCCCCGACCTGGGCCGCGAGGGTCCGCGCGTCTTCGGCGGAGCGCAGGAAAGGCCGGGTGGCGATGCCGTTGAGCATGCCGAGCAGCAGGTTCGTGGCAGACAGGAGCTCGTCGCCGGAGCGGCCATACGGATCCAGCTCGCGCAGGACACCCAGCCCCCGGAGCAGATACGACTGCCGCTTCGTGGCGATCTCCGAGCGCTGCGGCTCGGGCAGCAGATCGTAGTCCCGGTTGATGATCTTGAGCGCCTGCGCGTGGTGGAAGCCGAAGCCGAGGTGGGTCTGGAGCAGTGCGAGAAGCCGCCCCTCCGGGCTGCGCGCCTCGACCAGCGCAGCGTCGAGACTCGCGATCAGGCGGTCGAGAGAGCGGTCGAGCACCATGAACAGGAGCTCGTCCTTGCCGCCGACATAGTGATAGAGCCCGGCCAGCGACAGCCCGGCGGCGCGCGCGATCTCCCTGATCGACGCCTGGTGGAATCCGCGGCGCGCGATCACATCGGCCGCCCCTTTCAGGATCCCCTCGTACCGCTCCCCGATCGCCATTCCGAACCTCCACCCGGTCAGTGTCCCGTTCAACTGTTCGGTTGGCGCTTATAGTAGGGCGTTCTTGCGGAGGCTGAAATGCTGAGCCTGCCTCATTTATCTAGTGCGTTTGCACTATTTAGTCATGTCTTGGAGGGCCCGTGGAGTCTCGGATACTGACGAAAGGCTCGACGTTCAGGTCAGGAGAGAAGGGCTGACCAAACTTCCGCAGTTGGGCTAACAGCGTGCTGAAAAACTCGCAGGCGGCTCAAAAAGGTCCAGATGCGAGGCGGGGCCAGACGGCCGCACGCGAGGCGCACTCCGCTTGGCGAGCCGAGCCGGAGGTGAGGTGAGCGGATCCGAAGATCCGGGCGAGCGTGAGCGAGCCACGTCGAGCTTGCGGCCGAGGGCGCCGTACCTCCGCAGATGGGCCTTTTTCAGCGGCCTGCTAGAGGAGCCGCCGATGGTTGGCATACGCCACGGCCTCGAGGCGGCTGTGTACACCCATCTTCCCGAAGATGTTCTGGACGTGATTCCTCACCGTGGCGGGGCTCACGTGCAGGCGCTCCGCCAGAATCTTGGTCCGGGCGCCGCCGGCCAGGAGCCGCAGGATCTCGAGCTCCCGGCGCGTGAGCGGGACCGCGGCCTGGTCGCCGTCCACCGGCGCCGACAGCCGCTCGTGGACCAGGGCCAGGAGCTCCTTGGAGGCGGTGACGTCGCGGAACATGTGGATCACCATGCCATAGGGCACGCGGTCCCCGGGCATGACCAGCACGCTGATGTTGAGCCACACGGGGCGCCCCGCCTTCGTCCGGGTCCGCATGTCGAAGTTCTGGATCGACTCCCCGAGCTTCACGAGCGTCATGACGTGACAGCCCTGGTAGCAGAGCCGGTTGCCCTTGTCGTCCTGCCCGACGAAGACGTCACAGCAGAGGCGCCCGATCGCCTCCCGAGTCGAGTACCCGAGAATCCTCTCGGCGGCGCGGTTCCAGAGAACGACGCGCCCGTCGCCCCCGATGGCGAAGGCTCCGTCGCCGGCCCGCGCCAGCGCCTGATCGAGGTCGGTCGGCTCATGATCACGCATGCTGTGCTCCCTTCCGTCTCCCGTCCGCGTCGGTCAAAGCGGCGGGGACCCGAGGACCCGGCTCACCACCTGGGCCAGGCCCGAGGCGGAGAACGGCTTGACGACAAATGCCGATGCCCCGGCGGCCATCGCCGCCTGCCGGCTCTCGGCCGACGGAAAGCCCGTGATGACGATGGCCGGGGCCGGTACGGGCGCCGTCCGGGCGGCGCGCACCACATCCAGCCCGTCCCCGTCGGGCAGCCTCAGATCGGAGACGACCAGAGCCACAGGCTCCGATCCAAGGAGAAAGAGCCCCTGACACCTCGAGTCAGCACAGACCACCCGGTACCCCTGACGCCTCAGGAGGCGCTCGTAGGTTACACGCAAATCCGCCTCGTCGTCCACGACCAGGACGAGGTGCGGCATGCCCTCCCCTCGACCCGCCGGCCTCAGCCCTTGACTCCCGCCCTCTGCTCGGCGCTCTTGACGAAGGCGCGGAGGATGTCCGTCTCGGTCAGGATCCCTATGACCCGCTCCCCGTCCACCACGGGGAGGGCCCCGATCTTGTGTTCCAGCATGAGCCGGGCGGCGTCCTGTACCTCGCGGTCAGGTCCCACGGTGATCACCGTCCTCGACATGACCTTGCCCACCGTCAGCTTCGCCAGCAGGTAGTTCACCTCCCAGACGGAGAGGCTCGTCGCCTGCGACGGCAGGTTGAGGCGGATGTCCCGGTCCGTCACGATACCCGCGAGCCGGGTCCCCTCGGTGACCAGCAGGTGGCGGATCCGCTCCTTCAGCATCAGCTGCCGCGCCTCGAACACCGGTACGTCCGGTTTCACGGTGATCGGCTCGCCCGTCATCAGCTCTCTGATTCGCATCACATCCTCCTCTCGGCGTGAGAGATGGACACCGCCGGCCTCGCGACCAATCGGCGGATCAACAGCAGCACTTCCTCCACGGTGGTCCAGAGCCCCTGCACGTGGGTGTGCAGCGTGAGATCGGGCTGGAGAGACTCCTCGTAGTCGAGCACGAGCTCGGCCGCCCGAGCGGCCGCGGGCGGCTCGGCACGGGCGGGCCGCGCGAAGCGGAGATCCCAGCGCGCGGCCCGCTCCCGCTCCACGCAGGTTTCCACGGGGCAGAGGAGCTGCACCTCGGCGAAGTTCGGAATGAGCCGCCGCGCCAGGTCGCGCCACGCGCGCCGCGGGGCGCCCGCGTCCACGATGACGCAGACGCCGGCCTCGGTGAGCA
Source organism: Candidatus Rokuibacteriota bacterium (assembly GCA_016184305.1). Classification (GTDB taxonomy): domain Bacteria; phylum Methylomirabilota; class Methylomirabilia; order Rokubacteriales; family CSP1-6; genus UBA12499. The sequence continues at coordinate 49,566 of JACPCX010000177.1, forward strand.
CCTTGGCGGCGCAGACCAGCGTGCGGTGGATGATGTCCAGGGCGGCGGCCGGGGCGAGGGCGGCGGGGAGGACTTCCTCGCACACCTCCTCGGCGGTGATGACCCTCGCGGACAGCCCCCGCGCGGCCAGGGAGTCCCTGACCGCGCGCGCAAGCGTCGTCTTCCCGCTGCCCGGCCGGCCGGTGATCCAGAGCGCCCAGCCCGGGCTGGCGGGTTCCGGTCGCGGCGGAGCGGCGGGCCCCAGCGCCCGCGCCAGCGCCACGACGCGCAGGGCTGCCGCCGCCGTGTCCTGGACGTCGGTCCGCACCACGATCTCGGGGGACAGGGCCGGCTCGTAAGGGACATCGGCGCCGGGCACCGTGGCCCCGGGCTGCCCCGCGCGCGCATAGATGCCTGGCGGGGCGTGGCCCCCCGTCCGGCGGGCCTCACGCTCCCGGCATAGCTCCAGCGGACAGGAGATCTGCACCTCGGCGAAGCGCGGGATCCTCGCGCGCGCCAGGTCACGCCACGCCCGGCGATGCGCCGTGGCGTCCACGATGACCGGGACGCCCTGCTCCGTGAGCTCCGCCGCCATGAGCACCAGCGCGCGGTACACGGCATCACGCTCCGCGTCACTGTAGGTCGGCGACGGTGTCAGCACCTTCCGGATTGCATCCAGCTCCAGCACGCTCACCGGCTCTCCGAGCGCGCGCAGCGCCGTGGCCGCCGCGCGGGCCAGAGCCGACTTGCCGCTGCCGGGAAGCCCCGTGATCCACATCGCCCAGCTCACGGCGCCGCTCCCAGGAGCGTCGGGATCCGGGCCGCATCGACGGGCCCGCCCTCCATCATGAGGCGCGCGAAGCGCAGGAGCGCAGTCCGGGTCTCGGCGGGCAGCACCGGGTACCACCGCGGGTGCGCGATCACGAGCGCGCGGAAGGCGAAGAACGGCGGCAGGATCTCGCCCAGCTCAGCGTCGCCGCTCTCCTCGAGATACGTGTCCACGAACGTCCTGAAGAGCCCGAGGAATGGCTCCGCCACGCCCGCCCCGCCCAGGACCGCGCTCCGCCTCAAGCCGAAGAAGAGGTAGTTCACGGCGAGCGCCGCCACGTCGTCGGCCGGCTCGCCCCACTCGCCGCGGCTCCGATCCAGCACCGAGAAGTCGGTGCCCTCGCGGAAGAGCAGGTTCCACGGATGGAAATCCCCGTGGACCCAGGAGAGGCGGTGGGCGCGACTGCGGAGCCTCCAGCGCCAGGACACGGCCGCGCGCTCCAGGGCCTCGCAGGCCTCAGGCGGCAGGAGCGGGAAGGGGTGGGGATAGCTGTCGAGGATGCCCATGAGGCATTCGCCGTGGCCCACGAGCTCGCGGATGCGCCGCTCGTAGAGCGTGGGCTCGCTGCGCTTGGCGGCGTGGGTGCCGGCGAGGAACCGGGCGAGTTCCCGCGCGCGCTCCACGTCGAGCGGCCGGGCCGGCGCCTTCAGCAAGCGCTCCAGGTCCAGCCAGTACGGCGCCCCGTCGGCCTTCTCGACAAGCTGGAAGAACTCGACGGCGTCCCCAGCCGAGACGAGCTCCCCCGACGCCCTGACGAGCCCCACGTCCACGCTCCTCACGTGGCGGGGAAAGCCGTTGTAGGCGGTGTGGCCGTATACCGCCTGCCAGACGCGGTCGGCGGGGTAGTCGTGGCCGAAGCCCTGAACGGGGCGCGTGCGCGCCACGACGAACAGGCGCGGCGCGCCGTCGATCCTGCACTCCACCTCGAACGGCACGCCGTAGCCGAAGCCCTTGGGATCCCCCGAGTCGGCATCCGCGGCCTTGAGCGGCCGCAGGGCGAGCACCTCGACGGGTCGGCCGAAGACCCCCGACAGATAGCGCGCGAGCCCCTCCGCGCCGATTGTGCCCGCCGGGCTACCCACCGAGCGCGTCGGGCCGGGTCGCGGCGAATCCAGGAAGCCGCGCCCATGCCACCCGGACCACGTCGCGCCTCATGCCCCCCTACTTCCCTCGTATCGTGAGCACCGGGCAGCCCGCCATCGCGATCACGCGCTCGGCGACGCTGCCGAGGAAGAACCGTGCGAGCCCCGTGCGCCCATGCGTCCCCATCACCACGAGGTCCACGCGCTTGGCCTTCGCCGCGCGCACGATGCGATCGTACGGGACGCCCTCGAGCAGGAGCCCCTTCGCCCGCGCCCCGGCCTTCTTGGCCTTGGTCACCAGCGCATCCAGATGCTTCTGGCCCGCCGCGCGCGCAGAGGCCTCGATCTCCTGGTACACCTTCGGCGAGATGTACCCGTCGCCGACCATCGGAATGGCCGGCGTCAGCACGTGGGCCACCAGGAGCTCTGCGCGGTCGGCCCTGGCCATCTCCACGGCCCTGGCGAACGCGCTCCCCGACGCCTTGGAGAAATCCGTGGGATGCATGATGCGGCGAAGCTTGCCCATCGAGCGACTCCTCTCTGATGCCCTACTCGAGGATCCGGATCTCCTCGCTGAGGGCGATGTGGCGCTGCCCGTGCGAGTCGTCTACCAGGAGGTGGCCGTCGCCGTCAACACCGAGGGCGCGCCCCTCGAACCCCCCGCCCTCTCCCCGGACCTCGATGCGCCGGCCCGTGAGAATGTCGCGCTCCCGCCAGGCCGCCAGGATCGGCTCGGGCCCGCCGGCCTTGTAGCGCCGCGCCCAACCGTCCAGGTGCGTCAGGTACGAGGCGGCCAGCGCGTTGCGGTCGACCTCCTGACCGAGAACCGCCGCCAGAGACGTGGCATTCACCCCCGCCGGCCCCAGCGCCGCGCGCAGCGCGGACAGCGGGACATTGACGTTGATGCCGATGCCGAGGATCAGGAACTCGATCTCATCGCCGCGGGTCGCGCACTCCACCAGCGACCCGGCCACCTTCTTGCGGTCCACCAGCAGGTCGTTGGGCCACTTGATGGCCGGGCTCGGCCCCAGCTCCTTCACCGCATCCGCCGCCGCCAGCGAGGCGATGAACGAGAAGCACGGCGCCTGCCTGGGCGCGAAGTGCGGGCGGAAGAGCACCGAGGCGTAGAGGTTGACCCCGCTGGGGGAGAACCACTCGCGGCCGAGGCGGCCTCGGCCCGCCCGCTGCGACTCGGCCAGGACCACGGTGCCCTCCACGGCTCCCTCGCGCGCCAGGCTCCGGAGCGCGACGTTCGTGGACTGCACCTCGCCGAACACGTAGAGCTGCCGTCCCACCGTGGACGCCCCGAGCCCTCGCCGGATCCCTTCAACCGACAGGAGATCCGTCGCGATCATCGCGCAACCTCCCTGGCGGCACGGCTCGCCACCTCCGCCTCCGTCATCCGCATGAGCAACACCGGCAGCTGGGCGTGACGCAGCACGGCCTCCGCCACCGAGCCGAACACCAGGCGGCCCAGCCCGCTGCGGCCGTGAGTCGTCATCGCGACGAGGTCGGCGCCGATCTCGCGGGCGCAGGCGACGATCTCTGCTGCCGGATCGCCTCGACGCACGTGGGTCTGAGCCCGGACCGCCTTCGCGCGCAGCTCCGCGGCCAGAGGCGCCAGGTACTCCTCGGCATCCAGCCGCCTGGCCTCCACGTCCTCCACGACCACGTGGCGCGAGCCCTCGATGACCTGGGGCGGCACAGGCTGGAGGACGCGCAGCAGCGCGACCTCCATGTCGAGCGGACCCGCGATCTCCAGCACGAAGGGGAGGATCGCCTCGGCCACCGGCGAGCCATCGAGCGGGACGACAGCGAGCCTATACACGGCCCACCTCCCGGCTCGGCCGAGCCTGCCCCGCACCCTTCGGGGCCTCGAGCGGAGCCCCGGGCGCCCGCAGCAGCAGGATGGGCGTGGTCGTGCCGCGAAGCACCGACTCCGCCACGCTGCCGAGGATCAGTCGACCGAGTCCGCTGCGGCCATGCGTGGTCATCACGATGAGGTCCCCCTTCTGCAGCCGGGCGGCCTCGATGATGGCCGTGGCAGGGGACCCGTACCACACGGAGGTCTCCACCCCCTTGATCCCCTCCTCACCGAGCCGCGCCGCCACGGCCGTGAGGTACTCCTCTGCTTCGCGCACGACGGCGACCTGGGCATCGGTAGGATCTGCCCCGGGTAGGGTGTGGGCCTCGGCCGCTCTCAGGAGCACGAGAGCGGCTCCGCTCTCCCGGGCCAGCCCCGCCGCGGTCTGGATCGCCCCTTCCGCCAGCAATGACCCGTCGAGTGGAACCAGAATGCGTTCGGGTTTCATGAGCGCCTCCTCGTGTCGCCGGCCTTGGCCCTGCTCTTCAGGCCACTCAGCTAGCAACCGAGGTGCCAGCGCCTGAACCTCAATAAACACGGGGTGTTGCGTGAAGAGGAGGACAGGCCCGGTGGGACCCAGCTTCCCCGGTGGGACACGACCGCCCCGGGAAGGCGATCGGTGGCGAGGGTGCAACGAGGGCCCGGGACGTGTCGCTACTTGATCTGGTACTTGCCGATGAGGCGGTGGAACGTCTTCCGGTCGATGCCCGCGGCCTTGGCCGCCGCCGAGATGTTCCCGCCGTGGCGCTCGAGCAGATCGCGCAGGTAGGAGCCCTCGAGCACATGCATCCAGCGCTCCTTGGCCTCCTTGAGCGGCAGGTCGGCCCCGGACGTCAGGGGCTCGGAGGCCCCCCCCCCCACCGCGCGGCCCGGCTGGGCCTCCTGGCGCCTCCCGGCGGAGAGGATGTGCTCCGGAAGATCAAGCGTCGTGATCCGCTCTCCGTCGGCCAGCGCGCAGGCCCGCTCGATGATGTTCTGTAGCTCCCGCACGTTGCCCGGCCACGCGTAGGCCTCGAGGACAGCCAGGGTGTCAGCGTCGAAGCCCGAGAACCGCCCCTGCCCGTACTTCTTGAGGAAGGCGTGGGCGAGAAGCTTGAGGTCCCCCAGCCGGTCGCGCAGGGGAGGGAGCCGGATCTCGATGACGTTGACCCGGTAGTACAGCTCCTCACGGAACTGCCCTTTCGCCACCGCTTCGCGGAGATCCCGGTTGGTGGCCGAGACGAGCCGGACGTCCACGTCCATCACCGATGTCCCGCCCACGCGCCGGATCTGGCGCTCCTGCAGCGCGCGGAGCAGCTTGACCTGGAGCCCCAGCGGCAGTTCGGCGATCTCGTCGAGAAAGAGCGTGCCGCCGTCGGCCGTCTCCATGAGACCGAACTTCGTCCTGATGGCCCCGGTGAAGGCCCCCTTCTCGTGGCCGAACAGCTCGGATTCCAGCAGATTCTCCGGCAAGGAAGCACAGTCGACGGGAATGAAGGGGTGGCTCGCCCTGGGGCTATTGGCGTGCACAGCCCGGGCCACCAGCTCCTTGCCCGTGCCTGACTCGCCCATGACGAGGATGTTGGCCTCCGACCGGGCTGCCTTCTTGATCAGCTCGAACACCTGGACCATCAATGGGCTCCGCCCCACCAGGTTCTCGAGCCCGAAGGCCTCCTGCAGCTGCTCCCGCAGGTTCCGGTTCTCCTCGTGCAGGAGACGCTGCTTGAGGGCCCGCTCCACCGTCACGGTCAGCTGGTCCACCGAGAAGTTCTTGGGGAGGTAGTCGAAGGCGCCTTCCTTGATGGCTTCCACAGCAGACTCGATGGTGGCGAAGGCCGTGATCATGATGACGGGCAGCGTGGGGTCCAGCTCCCGGGCCCGGCGCAGCACCTCGAGCCCGTCCATGCCGGGCATCTTCACATCCGTCAGCAGCACATCGGGGCGCTCCGTCTCCACCAGCGCGAGCCCTTCCTTCGGGTCCGTGGCGGTGAGGCACTTGAGCCCCGCCCGGCGAAGGATGCGCATGCAGTTCTCGACCATGTCCGGCTCGTCGTCCAGGATCAGGACACGTCGGGCGCTCATCCCCGGCTCCCCACGGCGACTCCCGGAAACGTGATGACGAACGTGGTGCCCTTGCCCGGGTGGGACTCCACGTCGAGCGTGCCCCCGTGATCGCGCACGATCCCATGCGAGATGGACAGGCCGAGCCCGGTGCCATTGCGCTTCGTGGTGAAGAACGGGTCGAAGATCCGCGGGATGGTCTCCGGCGGAATGCCGGGGCCCGTGTCGCGCACCACGACCCGCACCGCCCCGGGGCGGCCGGGCACCGAGGAGGTCTCGATCACGATCTCTCCCCCCGCCTCGAGGGCGTCCCGGGCATTGGTCACCAGGTTCAGCACCACCTGTTGCAGCGCGTTGCCGTCCCCGGACACCAGCGGTAGTCCGGGCGTGAGATTCCGCTTGAGCGTGATGCCGCCCTTCGAGATCTGTCTGTCCACCAGGAGCAAGGTTTCCTCCACCACTTGGTTGACGTCCACCGGGGCCTGCTCCCCGGGCGAGTGCCGGGCGAAGGACAGGAGGCCCTGCGCAATGCGGGCCACCCGCTGGGCGTTCCGATGCAGGACTTCCAGGTCATCGCGCACCTCGTCGGGCAGCGGCCGCGACTCGGCGTCGAGCCGCATGAGCTCGATGCGCGAGGAGATGATGCCGATCGGGTTGTTGAGCTCGTGGGCGAGCCCCGCCGCCAGCATGCCCAGCGCCGCCAGCTTCTCGGCCTGGCGGGCCGAGCGCTCGAAGGCAACGCGGTCGCTGATGTCCTCCATGAGAAGCACGGCGCCCGCGGGCCGGCCGCCCTGACGCAGAAGGCTTCCCTTCACGTTGACGATGGCGCGGCCTCCCTGGAGCGTGTGGTATTCGAGCGCCTCGAGCGTGATCTCCTCGACCTCGCCCCGCAGCAGGCGCCCGAGATCCCGGCCCAGGAGCCCGAGCGGCACGCCCGGGAAGAGCTCGTCGTACCGCCTCCCGACGACGTCGGCCTCGGCGATGCCGTGGCGCGCTTCCATGGTCCCGTTCCAGGCCAGCACCCGCCCGGTCTGGTCCAGCGCCACCAGCCCCTCGCGCAGGCTTTCGACGACGCTCCGGATGAAGCGCTCGCGCGCGCGCGCCTGGGAGGTGAGCACGGCCACCTTGAGCCGCTCGGCCTCCTCGATCTGGGCCAAGATCCCGACGCCGATGGCCGTGCCGAGGAGCATGGTCAGCCGGATCGCCATGTTGGCCCACTCGATCTCGTTGATGGTCGGCCATACCACGGCGAGATAGGCAAGGCCCGAACCCACGGCCACCGTGATGCCCCGCGTCGTCCCGTAGTAGTAGGACTGGACGCCGGCGATGAGCAGCAGCGAGAGAAAGAGCGTGCTGCCTGCCCCGGCCAGCCCGATGAGGGTGAGCGCGAAGCCCAGATCCGCCAGGAGCACGGCGACGTTCAGCCGCAGCAGCAGCCCAGGCTTGAACCACAGCCCGAGGTCCAGCGTCATGCTGTAGGCGAGGAAGGCCCCGACGGTGGCGACCAGGCTCCCCCACCCCGGGTGCGACCGCGGGGTGAGCAGGACCCACGTGATGCCGGCGATCACCGCGAGGGCCCGCAGCAACGGCAGCGCCAGCACGCGCGGGCCGCCCACGTGCCGCCCCAGCCGCTCCAGGAGCTCGCCCCATCTGTTCATCAGCCACAATTATACGGCCTGATGCCCCGGCGCCGGCGCCTCCCCGCCCCCGCCTCTCACGAGAGTTCCCTTCACCTGCCGGACCAGGGACGGGAGCGAGACGAGCGAAAGGAGGGGTGACGTGGGACAGGAGCAGCCCTGTGTCATGCCCCCCCCTGAAACCTCAGTCCTCCACGTAGACTCCGTTGTGGCCGACGTTGTGGGCCGCCTTGGAGGTCGGGAAGTAGGTGAGCCCGTGGGGACCGGGATCGGTACGGATCGAACGGATCACTTCGCCGGTCGTCGTGTCGATGACGGCCACCTCGCCGTGGTACCGGCCGGTGATCCAGAACTGCTTGCCGTCCGGCGAGAGCTGCCCCATGTCCGGGCTGCCGCCGATCTTCCACTCCCGGACCACCTTCCTCGACGCGACGTCGATGATCGAAATGGATCCGCCCAGACGGTTGCTCACGTAGAGCGACTTCCGATCGTGGCTCATGAGGATGCCGTGGGTGCCCTTGCCCGTGGGGATGAACGCGATCTGCTTCCACAGCTCCGGGTCGATCACGTGGACGCCGTTCTTCTTCTGGTTCGCGACGTACATGAGATGGCTCCCGGGCACCCGCACGACGTCGATCGGCAGCCCGCCCACCTTCATCGTCGCCACCACTTCGAGCCTGGCGAGATCGACCTTCACGAGCCATCCCGAGTACTCCGTGCTGGCCACGAGATAGCTCCCGTCCCGCGAGAAGGCCAGATGATCCACGCCGGGCTGCGGAATCGGCACGCTCTTCACCAGCGTCCACGTCTTCGGATCGCGGAAATCGAGTCGCAGGTAGCGCTCCGCCACCACTATCGCGTACTTGCCGTCCGGGGTGAAGTAAAGGTTATACGGATCGAGCACCGGGATCTCGCCCACGACCTTCGCGGTCGATGGATCGATGACCGTCAGAGAATTGCCCTTCGTGTTGTTGACGTAGAGCCGGGTCAGGTCCCACGACGGGGTGACGTGATGGGGCTCCTTGCCGGTCGGATAGGTTCCGATGATCTGATAGGTCTTCGGATCGATCACGTGCACGGTGTTCGCGATCGTGTTCGGCACATAGACCCGCTCCGGATAATGCCCCAGGGCGCTCTTGCCGATCGCGTGCGGGTTCGCCACGGCCGGCAGGGTCACCGGGCCCTTCTCCGCCTCGACCGCGGGGGGCGGGCCCGCATCACGCCCGTGGCCGTGGGAGTCCGTCTCGGCTCCCTGAGCCACGGAGCTCAGGCTGAGGAGAAAGAACACCAGGAATCCCCTACGCGCGACCCGGCGTGCACGCCTCATGGAACCTCTCCCTGTGCGAGTGTGTGCTGCACGCGCCCCGCCCGAGGGGGCCGCATCAAGACATGCACCCTGGTACCCCACACGGCGATCGTACCCGCGCCTCGCCGACCATTGCCAGGAGCTCGGTGAGCGCAGCCAACGCTGACGGCGTCCTCGCGGCGGCCGGCCCCCCGCCGTGCCGCCTCGCCCTGATCGCCCCCGCCCTGTGACCCCCTCGCCCGGCCATCCGTCCCCCCCACTCGGGCGGGCGCCCCGAGGGGACGCGCCGCGCTCCGCCAGCGCGCCCGACCGCCGAGGGATCTGCCCGTGGCCCAGCGAGGCGCTCCCTGTCGTCGATGATGAGGATCGTGTCGCGGTCCGTCATAGCGCGCCCAGACATGGCGCGGGGCGCCGACGGGTCTCTCCCCCGCTTGCGGCGCCCCGCGGTCCTGCTGTCTCATGGTGGAGGGTAAGGGATTCGTAGCGTCCGACCCTCCAAGTTCCCGTGATTTATCGACCCCTTCCCCGCCCCAAGCGGCACCAAGCGGCATCCCGCGTCCACCGGCGTCCACGGCTCAGCATCCTACTACACCATCGCCCGACAGGCCGCCTTCCGCGTCCGAGCCCCGTCCCGATGAACCCCGCGAGCAGAAGCGGGAGGAGAGGCGCCCCGACCCAACCAAGAGGTCGGACCCGGCTGATGGGCCGTAAAGCGGCGCAATGGAGCCGCCAGGAGCCGTTTCTGCGCGAGCGCCGCAGTACGCCGACTGCCGCACAGTTCCTCACGCACCATGCTGCCGCCCACCTCACGGCGCTCGTGCGGCGGCGGCACATCCAGCGCCACCCAGCAGAGGCGGTAGAGGTCCTCGCCCAGCGTGCCTCGCTCGACGGCGCCCTCGAGGTCTCGGCGGCTCGCCACGATGCGCCGCCTGTCGAGGTTGATACGGCGGGAAGCGCCCACACCACGGCCTTCGCCCTCCTGGAGGCATCGGAGGGGCGTCCCCTCGGCGTCCGGGCCAAGCAGAGGACCTCGGCTATCTGCCCGACGATCTCAAGCCCGCGGCACGAATCGCAAAGTAAAGGCCTCGCGGATGAGGGCGGAGCTGCTCACCCGGCAGTGGGCGCACGTCGACATCGGGGCCGGCTGGAGGCGCCCCTGCAGGCCGAGCGGGGCGTGACGCGGGTGGCAGTGCCGCTGAGAAGCGGCAAAGTCACGGCACGGTTTCCGGGCGGCGACATGCCGCTCGAGGGCGTCAGCGTCGCGGAACTCAGCGAAAGGATGGCGAGGGAAATGGTGGGCTGGGACGGGATTGAACCGCCGACACCAGGATTTTCAGTCGGCCCCGGGGAGGAGGACCATGCACCACCATCGTCGCCTATCGATGAGAATCAAGCGGATAGCGAGCCCTGAGCGCCGCGTACCCGCGCGATTGCCGCGTATGGTAGCCGATGCTTTCGGCAAAGTTCCGGCAAAGTCAACGGGCTCCCGGCCGCGGTGCTCGCGCTCCGAGCAGACCAAGAAACAGGGTAGCGCGCGGAGCGGAAGGTCCAGAGCCTGACCACCATGACCACGGTCCGGTTATCGCACCGCACTGGCTCCCTATGGGCGACCCTCGGTGGCTCTGCTTGGGCGACCGTTGACAATCATCGACGGGGAGACGGTCATCACGGGTTCGTTCAACTTCACGACGGCGGCTGAGCGGCAGAACGCGGAGGACCTGCTCGTGATCCACGACACGGCGCTGGCCGCCCGGTCACCGAGAACTGGCGCGCTCACGGCGCGCACTCGGTGCGGTACGTGGGGCGGTAGGCCACCGAACGCAGTCAACACCAATGCCATGCGAAGCTACGCGGCCCACCCCCTGGCCCCCTCGGGCCCCGAAAGCTTGACAGAAGGGGCCAGACTCGGACGCTGGCCGCCCCAGGAGACCCAGGAGCCGCTGCCACAGCTTGCGGAAGCTTCAATGGCCCCTTGAACGTGAGCCCGGGGGCTCACTGCGCGCTGCGATGACCAGGAACCCGTCCGGGGCGAGACTGGTCGCCAGCATCACTTCGTTGATGTCGCGATGCTCCGACCATGCGCTCAGCCGCTGATGCTCGGGACCGAGCCACGACGACACGATCGCGGCCCGGAGGCCGACGTACGAGGCCAGCGCGTGCACCCGCGCGCGCAAGTCGTCGCCGCCGAAGGCGCGCCGACGGCCATCGTCCGTGTCCTTCTCGAGCCCTTCGACGGCAGCAAGGCCGATGGCCAGACCGAGCTCGCGGAACGCGAGGCGCCGCGACTCCGGCTGTCGCCGGTCTCCGCGCTGTGAGTAATGGGCCAGGCCGTCGTGGGCGGCCTCGAGCAAGCGCTCGAGGAGCATCCCGTCCTCGAACGCGCCTCGCGCCATGAGCTGCCCGACTCGATAGGCATCCGCCAGGAGACCGCCCAGGCCGAGGGGATCATCCGTCCGGAGATCGGTGCCGTCGGTCATCGTGGCGAAGTCCGCTACCGCGCGCTGGAGGTCCGGCCCCTGCGCCGCGGCCGACATGAGAGCGGCGGTCGTCTCGAGCTGGACGCACGTGATGAGGCCGTCCAGCGGGTCGTGGTGGCCCATCGAGGCGACGAGCGGCCGGGACAGATCCGTGCTCATCTTCCACACCATGCGGCGGCCGGCTCGCCCGCCGCCCGCGCGGGCGAACGCGGCGTGGGCCGCCTCCCCGAGCTCTCGCGCCCAGAGATTGAATCGCCGATCCCCGGTCGCGGCCGAGACCTGGTCGAGGGCGTGCATCCATTTGGTCAGGTAGTGAAAATACTGGCCGTCCCGGTCCCACTCGAGCCCCTGGTCGAACGGCTCCCCGGGACCTCGCTCCGGCAGGGCCTTGCCGATGCGCAGACCGCCACGGGTCGGATGGGCCTCGCCCTCCCGCTCGCCCAGCCCGCTGATCCAGCCGGCGCGCGTGTCATCGGCCCGATATCGCCCAAGCACGTGATGCACCTGGTCGACCAGCCGGAGCGCGAGGTCCGCGTAAGACCGCTCGCCCGTCAGGCGCGCGAGCCCGAGGAAGTTACAGACGGCGAAGGCGTCCGTCCACAGGTACCGCTGCGTGGGCCGGTCCGACGTGAGCCCGGTCCGCTCCGCGAAGCGCCGCATGAGCAGGGTCGCCTTCTCGATGGCCTTCCCGATGGCCTCCTCGTGCGACGGCATCGTGCGCGCGTCGGCGTCGCCTCGGCCTCCCCGCTACGAGCCCGCGGGTGCCGGGTGCGCCGCATCCAGGGCTTGAAGCTCTTGCGGCGTCAGCGTGAGCGAGAGCGCGACGGCGTTTTCCTTGACGTGGGCGACCGACCCGGATTCCGGTATCGCCATGACATTGCCCCCGCGGATGGTCCAGGCCAGCGTGACCGCGGCGGTCGAGCAACCACGCGCGGCGGCAATGCGCGCGAGCGTGGGATCACGCAGCAATGCGGCGCCTGACCCGCCCAGCGGCGAATAGGCCATGACCGGCATGCCGTGGCGCTCGCACCATGGCAAGAGATCGCGCTCGATGCCTCGAGTGTCGAGGCTATACCGGACCTGGTTCGTCGCGCAGCGGTCGCCGTTCGGCACACGGAAGAGCTCTTCCATGTCGCGGACCGTGAAGTTGGACACGCCCCAGGCGCGAATCTTCCCCTTCGCCCGCAGGCTTTCGAACGCCGCGACAATGCTGGAAAGACTCAGGGATCTTTCCGGCCAGTGCTGAAGGTAGAGATCGAGATGATCCGTGCCGAGACGGGCAAGGCTCGCCTCGCACGCGCGCGCGATGCCGTCTCCCGCCAGATGAGTCCTCCAGACCTTCGAGACCAGGAAGGCACGATCGCGCTGACCGGCGATCGCACGGCCGACAAGATCCTCCGATCCGTAGATCTCCGCCGTGTCGATCACGGTCATCCCGAGCGACAGGCCGGCGCGCAGCGCTTCTTCCTCGGCGGCCTGAGGATGTCTTCCCTTTCCAAGGCGCGCCGACCCCTGGCCGAGCGCAGGGACGATCGTGCCATCGCGGAACTTGACCGTCCGGCCGGTGCTCGGAGCGGCGCCAGGGGCGACAGTTTGCGCCGCCGCGCCCGATGACGCGGCAAGGATCGCGCCGGCGGAGCATAGGGACGTTGCGCAGAGTCTCGTGAATTCGCGCCGGTTCAGCCGCCTGCGGTTCATGTCTTTCGCCTCCTGGCCGGGCATAGTATCGAAGCGCCTAGTCAACATCAACGCCCTCCGCGCCCTCGCTCCCCCGCCCCTGCGCTCCGTTCCCGGGCCGTCAGGCCCCCAGCCCCGCACGCCGCCCCCCCGCTGGAGCCGCTGGAGCCGCAGGCACAGCCTCGACCTCGACGCGCGGCTCGTGGTGCTCTCGGCCTGCGAGACCGGCCTCGGCCGACTCTCCCGGGGCGACGACCTGGTGGGGCTGCAGCGCGCCATTCTCTACGCTGGCACCCCGGCGGTGATCACCACGCTCTGGAAGGTGGACGACCGCGCGAGCTTCGCCCTGATGGAGCAGTTCTACGACGAGCTCCAGCGGCGCGGGCCCGCCCGCGCTCTCCGCGAGGCCGGCCGCGCCACGCTGGCGCAGCACCCGCATCCCTTCGCCTGGGCCGGCTACGTCCTCACCGGCCTCCCCGACTGACTCCCGCGGGCCCCACCGGCGCGCTCCCGGCCGCCCGCCGCCGGCCCCGCTCCCGCTGCCCTTGACGACGTCCCCGTGGCCATCGCACCATCACGGCGGGGTCGGTCAGACCCGCGCAGGCGCCGGATCACACAGCACCAGACGCGGAGGTTCCCGATGGACTTCAGCTTCACTGACGAGCAGGAGCTCTTTCGCAAGACGGTGCGGCAGTTCAGCGAGCGCGAGGTGCGACCGCAGTACGCGGATCGCGAGCGACCGGACTATGAT
>JACPCX010000238.1:0-1046 GCA_016184305.1 Candidatus Rokuibacteriota bacterium
CTTGTACTTGAGGAAGAGCCCAAAAAAGACCTTGAGCCACCGGTCGATCAGCTCCGGCATCTCGAGCAGCCGGATCAGATGGCCGGTCGGGGCCGCGTCGAGGATCAGGACGTGGTACGTGCCGCCGCCGAGGAGCTCCATTGCACGGGAGAGGGCCATCACTTCGGCGAGACCCGGGGGCGAGAGATCGAGAATTCGCTCCATCACCTCGCGGTCGAACGTCAGGTCGAGGTTGGGCAAGAGAGCGGTGAAGGTCCGCTCCAGCTCGGTGGCGTACCGCCGCTTCAGGGTCTCGAGCTCTGCCCGGGCGTCGATCTGCATGGCCGTGAGGCCCGGACAGAGCCGGGTGGGTTCAGCGCCGACCGATCGATCCAGACAGGCCGAGAGTGAGTGGGCGGGGTCGGTCGAGAAGAGCAAGATCTCCGTGCCCGGCCGCTCGCGGGTCAGACGGAGGGCCGTGGCGCAGGCCAGCGTGGTCTTCCCGACTCCTCCTTTGCCGGCGAAGATCAGCAGCGTCACCTCGGGAGCGGGGAGCGGCGGGGCCTTGTCAACGCGAGGGGGCGCGGACCCCGGCCGGCGGGGAACTTGGGCCACCTCCGACAGCTCGGCCGCTTCCTCCCAGAGCCCGCCCAGGCGCTCCGACCCGCGAACCTCGTCAGGGAAGAGCGGGAGGCCCCAGATGACGCCGCGTCCCGACACTTGATCGTGGAGGCGCTTGATCTCTCGCGCCTGGCCGGCGCGGCCGTCGGCGCACACGGGGCAGTCGGTGTCCGGATAGAGCCGGTTGACGACAAGCTCCGTCACGGGGATTTTCAACTGCTCCAGGTCGTCCATCAGGCCGACCGTCTCGGCGACGCTCAACGGCTCAGCCAGCGTCACCGGCACGAATCGGCATCGGACGGGATCGCGCAGGATCCTCTTCATCCGCTCCACCGACCACGCAAGGCCCAACAGGAAGCGGTCCAGCTCGTCGCGGCGATAGGCGCCGCTGTAGAGCTTCTTCATGTACCGGTGCTTGGCCAGGAGCGCGTCCAGGGCTCCGAGCC
>JACPCX010000142.1:0-2959 GCA_016184305.1 Candidatus Rokuibacteriota bacterium
GATGACGCGCGAGGCGCCTGACGCCAGACGCGCCCTTGACGTCAGCGCCCCGGGGTCCTATATTTGGCCCGCTGCTTGATTTGACGCTATGGTCAAAACCGACATGGAGACCCCCGCCACCACGCTGGCCTGGCGGCGCCGCGCGAGCCGGGACGCGCGGCGCACGGAGATCTTCAGGAGCCTGGGCCTCGCCCTCCGGGAGCGCGGGCTCGCCTCGCTGACCATGCAGGCCATCGCCGACCGGCTCGGCCTGACCAAGGGCAACCTCTACTACTACTTCGAGAACAAGCAGGACCTCCTCTACGGATGCCATCTGGCTTGCATGCGGCTGAGCCTGCGGGCCCTGGGGGACGTCCGCCGGAGCACGGAGCCGCCGGGCACGCGGCTGAGCCAGGTCCTCAACCGCCACATTCGCGCCATCACCGATGAGGTCTACGGCGCCGTCCTGCTGACCGACCTCGAGTCGCTGACGCCGGCGCAGCGCAAGCGCTACGTGGCCATGCGCGACCGCTTCGAGCGCGGCGTGCGCCAGATCATCCGGGAGGGGGTCGAGCGGGGCGAGTTCCGGAAGGTGGACCCGCGGCTCGCCGGTTTCGCCATCCTGGGCGCCATCAACTGGATCCCCAAGTGGTACAACCCCGAAGGCGAACTGTCGTCGGCGGAGATCGCGGATGCCTTTGCCGACTTCCTCGTCGCGGCGCTGGAGGCATGATGCCCATCGACAACCAGATCGTGGCCCCCGGCGACATCGTGGAGCAGACGCGCCAGATCTGCCGGAAGTTCGAGCGGCTGCTCAACGCGGCCGGCGGCTCCTGCGAGGATATCGTGCAGACCGTGGACTACATCACGACCACCGAGAACTACAAGGCGACCGCCGCCGTCCGGCGCGAGTTCTTCAAGACCGCCCAGCCCACCTCGACGGGCGTCATCGTTGCCGGGCTCCTCCGCGAGGGGGCGGTGATCGAGATCTCGGCCATCGCCGTGCTCCGGGGCTGAGCACCGTGTCCCGGTACTGGGAGGAGTTCGAGGTCGGCGCCCGCTACCCGACGTACGGCCGCACGGTCACCGAGGGCGACCTGTCGCTCTTCTGCGCCTTCGTCGGCTACCACGTGCCGCTGTTCATCGACGAGGAGGTCGCCCGGCGCACGCCCTACGGCGGGCGGATCGCGCCGAGCGCCTTCACCATGTCGGTGTCCACGGGCATGACCGAGAGCCTGTTTCGCCACACGATGATCGCCCTGCTGTCCGTCGATCGCGGGCGGTTCCTGGCGCCCGTGCGCGCGGGCGACACGATCCGCACCGAGGTGGAGGTGGTCTCGAAGCGGGGGACGTCCGACCCCGGCCGGGGGATCGTGGTCTTCCGCGATCACGTCCTGAACCAGCGGGACGAGACGGTGTTCCAGATCGAGAAGACGACGCTCATCCGGCGTCGTGGCGGAGCGGCGTGATGCGGCAGAAGGCCTGGCTCACCTACGGTCTGGCCGTCTCCATGGCCGCCTTCCACCTCTACGCCGGGTACTTCGGCCAGCCGGAAGCGCAGGTCTTTCGCGCGACCCACGTCGGCTTCGCCATGAGCCTGGCCTTCCTCCTGTTCCCGTGCTCGCGGGGGCTCGAGCGGCGGGCGCCGGCGAGGAGCGCGGCGCTGGACCTGGGGCTCGTGGCGCTGGTGGCGGCGCTCCACGTCTACATCCTGCGCGACCCGCAGGGGCTCTGGCTCCGCACGGGCCAGCTCACGACGCTGGACCTGACCGTGGCGACCCTGTACCTCCTGGTGCTGCTGGAGGCCACGCGGCGCGCGGTGGGGCTCGCGATGCTGGCGGTGGCGGGCTTCTTCATCGTCAACGCCATCTACGGTGACTGGTTCCCCTGGATCTTCTACGGGCCGCCGCACCAGTGGCGGGTGGTGGCCAACGCGCTCTTCCTGGGGGACGACGGGGTCTTCGGCATCCCCGTGGCCGCCTCCGCCGGCTACATCGTGCTGTTCCTCATCTTCGGCCAGCTCCTCCAGAAGTCGCGGGCCCTCGACTTCTTCATGAGCCTGGCGCTGACGCTGACGGGGCAGCAGGTGGGGGGGCCCGCCAAGGCGGCGGTGGTGGTGAGCGCCTTCGAGGGCACCTACACCGGCAGCGCCGTGGCCAACGTGGTGGGCTCTGGGACCTTCACCATCCCGCTCATGAAGCGGCTCGGCTACCCGGCCCACTTCGCGGGCGCCGTCGAGGCCGTGGCCTCGTCCGGCGGCCAGATCATGCCGCCGGTCATGGGCGTCACCGCGTTCGTGCTCGCGGAGATCGTGGGCGTCGCCTACTGGAAGGTCGCCATCGCGGCCCTCGTCCCGGCCATCCTCTACTTCCTGTCCGTCTACCTGATGGTCCACTTCGAGGCGCGCAGGCTCGGGCTCCGCGCCATCCCGCGCGAGGACCGGCCGCATCTCTGGCCCGCGCTGCGCGAGGGCGGCCACCTGCTCCTGCCGCTGGGCTTCGTGTTCTGGCTGCTCAGCGAGGGCTACTCGGTGGGGTACGCGGCCACGTGGGGGATCGCGGCGGTGTTCGGCCTGTCGTTCGTGTCGGCGCGCACGCGGCTCCGGCCCCGCGATGTCGTGGAGGCGCTGGAGGAGAGCGCGCGGGGCGTGGTGCCCGTGGCCATCGCCTGCGCCTCGGCGGGGCTCATCATCGGGGCCATCTTCCTCTCGGGCGTCGGCCACCGCTTCTCCGAGCTGGTGCTCACGGTCGCGCAGGGCCAACTCTGGCTCGCTCTCATCCTCACCATGCTCGCCTCGTTCATCCTGGGCATGGGGCTCACCACGACGGCCGACTACATCGTGCTCGCCACCTTCGTGATCCCGGCGCTCGTCACGATGGGGGCCGACACGCTGGGGGCCCACCTGTTCGCCTTCTACTTCTCCTCGATCTCGGGGATCACGCCGCCGGTGGCGCTGGCGTCCTTCGCGGCGGCGGCCATC